>JAFAKO010000351.1 GCA_019235245.1 Gammaproteobacteria bacterium | reverse complement strand
GTTCTGGAAATCGCACCGGCCGGTGCCGCGGATGAGCAGCGTATCGCCGGTGAACACCCGGTCGGCCATCGCGAAGCTGTAGGAATCGTCAGTGTGCCCGGGCGTGTAGATGGCGTCGAGAGCAACGCCTTCGATCATGAGCTTGTCGCCGTCGCCAAGCCGCATCGAGACCACGTCGGCCTTGGTCTGCTCGCCCATGACGGTGATGCAGCGGGTGCGGTCGCGCAGCGCCCCGAGCCCGGTGATGTGGTCGGCATGCAGATGGGTGTCGACCGCCTTGACCAGCTTGAGGTCGAGCTCGGTCACGAGTTGCAGATAGCGGTCGACCTTCTCGATCACCGGATCGATGATGAGCGCCTCACCCCCGCGCCGGCTCGCCAGCAGATACGTATAGGTGCTCGAGGCCGCGTCAAACAGCTGACGGAAGATCAAGCGGGGCTGCCGGCCGGCGGCGGCTAGGAGCGCGGCTGGCGCACGATGCGGATGTACGGCCGCGGTGCCGTCCAGCCCTCCGGATGGCTCTTGCGGGCGTCTTCGTCGGAGACCGAGCCTGCGATGATGACGTCCTCGCCGTGCTTCCAGTTCACCGGGGTTGCGACGTTGTGTTTCGCTGTCAGTTGCAGCGAGTCGATGACCCGCAGCACCTCGTCGAAGTTGCGGCCAGTGGTCATGGGATAGACGAGGATCAGCTTGATCTTCTTGTCCGGCCCGATGACGAAGACGTTGCGGACGGTCTGGTTGTCGGCGGGCGTGCGCTTGGCAGGATCCCCGGAGGCGCTCGCCGGCAACATCCCGTAGAGCTTCGAGATCGACAGGTCCGGATCGCCGATCATCGGATAGTTCACGGCGTGGCCCTGAGTCTCGTGGATGTCGCTGGCCCACTTCGCGTGGCTGTCGACGGGATCGACGCTCAGACCAATGATCTTGACGTTGCGCCGATCGAATTCGGGCTTGATTTTCGCCATGTAGCCGAGCTCGGTCGTGCAGACCGGCGTGAAATCCTTCGGATGCGAGAAGAGCACGCACCAGGAATCACCGATCCAGTCATGGAAATGAATGCGTCCCTGGGTCGTGTCCGCCTGAAAATCCGGTGCGATGTCGCCAATCTTGAGAGTCATGGAGCTCCTCCTGGTGGGGCCGCAATGATAGAGGAATGGCCCCGTCGGGACCGAAAAGCATACGCGCCCCGCGCGCGCCTGCGTACTCAGCGGTATCATGGGCCAGCCGGCCTCCGGCCAGGGTCGCGCCGTCATGAAGTCGTCGCAATTCTTGGGCCTAATCGCGCTGGGCTTCCCTGGGGAGTCATGACAGGATGGCAGACAGCAGACCCTATTCGATGGCCGACACGAGCGTGGGCTGGATGCAGCGCGCTCTCATCCGACTGATCGAGGTGAACTCGGGCCAGAAGGACCTCCAGAAGACTTACGACGCCTACCGCTCCCGAACCTCCTCCGCGCACGAATTCTGGGCCGATGCCGTGCGCCTGGCGGGGATCAGGCTCGATCTCGATCGGCGTAGCCTCGAACAGATTCCAGCGCGGGGCGCCCTGGTCGTCGTGGCGAACCACCCCTTCGGAATCGTCGACGGGCTGCTGCTCTGCTGGCTCATCGGCCAGGTCCGGCCCGACTTCAAGATCATGCTGAACGGGGGTCGCTATCTGCCGGAAATGGGCACGCACGCCATCCCGCTGGATTTCTCCGGAACGCGGCAGGCACAGAAGAGCAACGTCGCCGCACGGGCGGAGGCACGCCGCACCCTCGAGCAGGGCGGCGTGCTGATCATCCTGCCGGCCGGGGGCATATCGACTTCCGCCGACCGCTGGGGCAAGACCCCGGCGATGGACGTCAACTGGCATCCCTTTGTCGCCCAGGTCGTGACCCGCGCACAGGCCCCCGTGCTACCGGTCTGGTTCGCCGGACAGAACGGACGGCTCTTCCAGATCGTGAGTCACCTCAGCCTCGCGCTGCGCTGGGGCATGCTGATCGGCGAGAACATGCGCCGCATCAGGCGGCCGATCCGCATGATCGTCGGAGCGCCAATCCCGTACCGCGAGCTGTCGCATCACCTCGATCGGGCCGCGCTCGCGCGCGAGCTGTGCTATCGGACTTATGCGCTCGGGGGCGTGGATGCGTCCGTTCCGGGGGCAATCCGCGACTGGCCCAAAGCGCTGCGGCCGAAGGCACCGGGAGCGCCGCGACGTTTCGGCTTCGGGGTGCGCCTGCCGGAGGGGAGCGCGGCGCGCTGCGCCTGACAGAGTCTCCGCTGCCCCAGGCGGCACAGTCGAGCGTGGCCGCGAAAATCCGCCGCGCGCCTGCGACCTGCGTCCCACTGAGAGCGGCCAAAAGCCGCAACCCCGGAATTTACGTCTTATACTCCAGCCTCATGAGCGATCTGCTTCCGGGGATTTCTCGTTCCGTGGGGCTCGCGACCCGTCTGCGCGTCATCAGCGAGCGGGGCCGCGATGCGGAGTTCAAGCAACTGGTCGCGGACCTCCTGCTCGAGCTGGCGGAAGTGCAACTGAAGCTCGACGAGGTGCTGGCCGAGAACGCTGCGCTGAAGGGCCAGCTGCAGACCCAGAGCAATCCCAAGGGTGAGCGCTGTCCCCGCTGCTTCGAGTTCGGCTGGCGCGTCACCAGCAGCCGCCCTCACGGCCAGACCGGCGGCATGGTGCAGACCTACAGCTGCGGGAAGTGCGGATTAAAAGAGGAAGTGGTCCTCAAGGGGAAGTGATCGGCAGCCCCGGCCGCGCTGTGCTGCCGGGACCTGGCTGTCCGTGAGCCTTGAGCCTGAGGCTTTCCCGAGAAACCTCCCGGAGCCCGCCGCTGTCTCACCGGTTGAGTGACTGGATGAGCGTCACACTTTTGGGGTGAGAACAGCCGCTCAGCTCCGCTGCCGCGGGCCGCTCCGACCGACACGTTGTCTCATTGTGCGACTTGCCGCACCGACGCAGACCGTGACAACGGAGAGGCTGGTCCCGAGCGCTCGCTGAGCAGGTAGTTGAGTTGCCGCTCCTGAGCGTGGATCGCCCCTTCGAGGTTGGAGCGGTCATATGGTGAGCCTGGTAGCAGCACTGACAGTCTTCGCGACGATCGACGAGGCGGCGATCAGCGCGCTCAAGCACGCGGCGACCATCTGCGATCCACGCTACGAGTGCGGTGGCGTGGTGCGTGCGGTGCCGGGCGGTTTCGAGGCGTCGGGTCTGATTACGTCAAACCGGCCCTTTGGCGTGGATCTCGGTGAGTTCTACGCAACGGATGTGGTCGCGGACTTCCATACGCACATCTGCTCGGTCCACAACAAGCCGTTCTCGGCATTCTTCTCCTCCTCGGATGCGATCGCCAACCAGGGACTGCACACCGTCGGCTACATGCTCAGCCTCTGCGATGGCTACATACGCCGTTACGATCCCGCCCAGGACGACCGCGACGACGAAGAGGTCGATTTCCACAGCGGCCGTGTGATCTACCTCACCATCGGGCACATCGTGAGCTGGGTGCCGGGCGATGCGACGCGGGTGTGGCGGCTGGCAATCGAGCGCGGGGCAGCCCAGCCGGCTCACGAGCGCGGCGGCGTGCGCGCCTCCACACACACCGTCGGACACTGGTCACGCTACAAGACCCGCGTGCGGCACGAACCGGAGCGTTGAGCGCGAGTCAGGCGGGCCGCGTGGCAGCGGCGGCCGACTCGGCGGCGGCGCGCTGCAACAGCTGATGCAGCCGCTGCGAAACGCGCTCATCGATTTGTGCCGTGCGATTGAGCGGTACCGGATAGCGCACCTTCGCCTCCACGCCATCGGGAGAAAACTGCAGCTGCACCTGGGGCGCCACATCGGCGGGAACCGGCAGCGAAGTCGTCTGGTTGATGGTCTCCGCCTGGCGAACGATCTCGCCACGGTATTCCTCGACGACCGAAGTCACTGCCGTGAGCAGTTGGTCCTTCAGGGCAAGGTAGTCGCTGCCAGGCGGCAGGTTGAGGGTGAGCTCGTGCCAGGTGAAGTTCACTCCCGGGATCTGTCGGAACAGGCCGCCCGAAGCCTGGAAGACGATCGAGTTGGCGAACGCCACGACCCGGCCGGTCGGTCCGAGCGGCTCCTGGGAAGTGAGCTCGAGCAGATGCATGCGGATCAACCCCAGATCGATGACCTCCCCGGTCACGCCGCCGACCTGCACGCGGTCACCGACCCGCAACCCGTATTTCCCGATGAGAATGAAATACCCGACCACCGAGACCAGCACGCTCTGCATCGCCACCGCTACTCCCGCGGTCAAAAGTCCCGCAAACGTGGCGAAGGAGCTCAGGTGCGTGATGAAGGCGAGCCCGAGTATCAGCAGCACCAGCAGCCAGGTGACGATTCTGCGCATCAGCAGCAGCTGGTTTCTGCGCCGTGGGTCGGAGACGTACCGGAGCACCGTGCGGCGCCAGAACTCCGATCCGGCGAGCACGGCGAGTAGCGCGCCGCCGAGAACGGCGACTCGCCGCCACAGCACGCCCAGCACCTCGTGATACTGGCGCTTGACCGAGGCGCGCCACTTATCGAGATTGTCACGGTACTGCGTCAGCAGGACCGCTTCCTTGCTGAGCGGGATCGCGATGGCCGAGGTCTGCGTGAACAGCCACGCGAGCGTGTCGAACTGGTCACGCAGGCTCTTGAGCGCCGCGCCGTTGGCGGAGTCGGCGGCGGCGGCAAGCTGATCACTCTGCGCCGAGAGCCGCTGCAGCTGCGCAGCGGGGGCCGCGTGGATTTTGCGGAAGGTATCCTGCAGGGCGCGCGTGCGCTCATCGACGCTGTCAATGGTCGAGAGCTTCTGCGTGAGCCGCAATGTCTGCGCGAGCAGGTCCCAGATGCCGGCCCCGCCCGTAGCCGCGGTGCTCGCCGGCTGCAGGTTGACGGCGCCCGTGGCGCTGGTGGCCAAGGTGGGCGGCGCGGCCGAAGGTGTAGCGCCGGCGGATGTGGCCGGCGCGGTGGGGGCCGCACCGGTGGCGGCGGGTATGGTCGCCGCGATCGCATCGATGCGCGCCTTGAGCGCACTTACGCTGGCGCGCTGGGTGTCGTTCTCGTAGACGAACTGCGACATGGTATCGAGCAGGTTCTGCTGCGCCTTGACCATGGCGAGCTCGCCCTGCAGCTCCTGGAGCTTGGCATCGAGGTTGGCGGTGGTCCCGGCGCGCGCCGCAGCGAGCTCACGGCGGACCGAGTCCATTTCCTGCTGAATGTCCGCACTCTTTTGTGCCTCGCTCTGCTCCCGCTGCGCGAGCGCCTGCGGCGAGCGGTTCGGCGTCGCTGGCGCCGCCGCCGACGCGGTTGCAGTCGTCGTGGCGGTCGTTGGCGCCGTCGTCGACGCGGCGCTCGCCTCGCTGCTCAGCAGCTCGGCATTCGCGCGCGCAAGCTGAAACGCGAGGCGTACCACGTTGTCCGCAGTCTGCCGGTTCGCGTAGAGCAGCAGCAGATCACTCGGCTGGGTTGCGGTCTGCTGCTGCAGGCCGAGCGTCCGGTACCAGTCAACCGTCTGATCGAGGATCTCCACCAGCTGCTCGGCGGTGAGCGGCGAGACCTGGCTGGGAGGCGCGGCGGCCGTGACCGCCGGCGGGTTCTGCGCCGCCGGGCTCGCGCCCTGGGCAAGCGCGCCAGCGAGCAGCAGCAGGATTGCGATGGTCCAACGCATGGGCTGGCAACTCTAGGCGATGTGGGCCATGCGCCGCACCTGCACGATGAAGTGCTGCACGTCGTGGGGTGTCACCAGGACGCACTTGCCATCACGATAGCGCAGCAGCACCGCGCGCTGCGGGTCGGTGGCATACGCGCGGAACCGTCCGAGACGCCGATTCCAGAACCAGCCGGTGATCGCAAACAGCCCGCCGTTGCCGAAGAGCCGCATCGCGCCGAGCAGCGCCCGTGGCTCACCGGTCACGGCCGCGAGGCCTGCGAGCGGCAGATGCGTTCTCCAGCCGAGACGCCGGACCTCGAGCTCGCTGGAGGTGAGGACATAGCCGCGCACCATGCACGCAATCGCGCCGCACAGCACCGCGAGCGCCGTGAGCGAGATCGCCATGCCGAGCAGCCACGACTGCCGCGACCCGACGAGCGCGCCCAGGACCGTGACGGCCAGCAGCAACACGACCGCTGCTGGCGTCACGAGGCGCAGCGAAGGGCTCCAGGGGGCGGAGAATTCCGCAACGACGAGCGCCATGGACCGGTTATAGCGCAACTGCCGCCCACAAGGTGACTTCAGTTTTTCTTAACGCGGCTTCAGGTTTCGGGTTTGCTGCAGGGTCCATCCACATCGAGACTGCGCAGCATCGATCAGCGAGGTCCTGCGCATGAGAACACAACTGGCGAGGCTTGCGGCGAGAGCACACCCGGCCGTGGTCGAGTCGCAGATCGATTTTCTCGTCCCTGGGCTGGAGCGGCCGTTCGCTTACGGACGCGAGGCCTTCGGGCCGGAAGCGGAGACTGCGCGCTTCGCCACCCACACCGTGCAGATCGAGGATATCCGGGGCGGGGATGGCCTGACGCTCGAGCAGCATGGCGCGACGCTCGGCTGGTGGCCGACCCGGGTACGGCGCTTCTACGACGAGCAGCACGTGATGCGACGCTATTATCCCGAGTGCGCCGACATCATCAGGACGGCGCTCGGCGCCGATCGGGTAATCGTGTTCGATCACAACGTCCGCCGCGGCGGCTCACCGCAGTCCCTGGCGCAACCCGGGAGCGTCGGCCGCCCGGTGCATCACGCCCACACCGATTACACCCCGCGCTCTGCCCGCAGGAGGCTGCGGGAAGAGCTCGGAGCGAACGCGGAGCAGGAAGTGTCACGCTTCGTGCAGGTCAATCTGTGGCGTCCGATCCGCGGGCCGTTGCGGGAGGCGCCGCTCGCGATGTGTGCCGGGGACAGCCTCAGCGCGGACCAGCTGTGCACCGTGGAGCTGCGCTATCGGGACAGAAACGGAGAGATCTACTACCTGCTGCACGCGCCCGGGCAGCGCTGGCATTTTGCATCTGACATGACGGTCGATGAGGCATGGCTCATCAAGAATTTCGATTCCGCACCCCGCGGAGCGGGGCACCTCGCGCCGCACAGCGCCTTCACCGATCCGCAGGCCCTGCCCGGGCCGCCGCGCGAGAGCATCGAAGTGCGCGCGCTCGCGCTGTTCTATTGAGAAGTCGACTCGGGGCGGGCCGCGCCCGCAATATCGAAACAGACGAAGGATGAAACGACGTACTTGTCTTCCGAGCGCGGCATCTCCCCACAGTGCATGTGGGTCCAGAAGGTCGGAAAGAACAAGGCGTCGCCTTCCACGGGACTGAACTTCAGATTCTGCCGGTGGAAGCAGGTCGCACCGCCCTCGCGCACCGTGTTGAGAAAGATCACCATCGCCAGCTGCCGCTCCCAGGCTCCCGGTCCCAGAGCGTCGAAGTGCCACTGAAAGTATCCGGCGTTGCGCGGGTAGTGCTGAATCTTGTACCCGGTGGTGCGCAGCGGCCAGACCTGCAGCGACGGAAACTGGGCCGCGATGGATTGCACGGCGTGGCTCACGCGCTGGTGGAGCTCTGCGTGTGGCGCCGCCCAGGCTCCTGCGTGCGGGATACCCAGATCGGTGCTGACCTTGACCGGGTCCTGCGATTTTTTCTCTCCCTGGCTGTCGAGCGTGTAGCCCGGATGTTTGCCCGGATCGCGCTGGTAATTCTCGAGCAGGGCCGTGCACAGCTCCGCCGGGAGGAGCTCCCGAACATAGAAGATGCACTCGGCGGCCGCGGTGATTTCCATCCCGGCGACCCTAGCCGCCAACGGCGCCGGTGGGGAAGGGACTGATGCACATTTGGCGTGTGCCGGGGCGTCCGCCGCGGAGCCTCGAGTGGACGCATCCTGTCGGCGGGTGCATAAATGCGGCGGCCCGCGAATTTCCGAGCCGGCCAAGCCCGCGCTCACACCGAGAGGGACCGCGTATGTCGAGCAAACAGCCAACACCCAAGAATCACCAGGTGATCACCCGGCGATATCCGCGCTTCATGGCAGCGGTCGATGCGCTCGGGGAGGCGGCAGCCGATGCCGGCCCGCTGCCGGAGAAGATCCGACATCTCGTGCAGATCGCGGCAGCCGCTGCCATCCGCTCGGAGGGTGCCGTTCACAGCCATACGCGCCGGGCACTGGCAGCGGGCGCGACGGCGGAGGAGGTGCAGCACGCCGTGATCGCGGCCACCAGCACCATCGGGTTCCCGAATGTGATGGCGGCACTCAGCTGGATCAACGATGTCACCGGGCGAGTCCCCCGGCCCGAGGCCGACGCGGATCAGTAGCACTCACACATCCTGCACGCGCCCTTTCCACCTGCCACCGGTGCCGCGCGAGTATTGCAGGGCTGAGTGGACGGTCGCGCTCATGTAGAAGAGAGCGGTCAGCGGCAGCGCCAGGCTCCAAAGTGGCGAGAGCCGGTAAAAGCGCACCATCGGCAGGTAGCAAAGGCTCATCAGCAGCAAGGCCAGCAGGCCGAGGGCGGCAGCCCATCGGTCCGGCGTCACGAGGAGGGCCACCGGAAGCAGATAGGTCATGAAAAGTGCGACCAGGGTCGCTGCGAGCACGAGGTAGGAATGGCGCAGCTGCGCAAACGCCGTGCGCGAGATCATGGCGCCAATTTCGCCGGCCGATGCGTAGCGTCGCAGACTGCTGTTGTTCTCGGAGAGGTGCAGCGCGATGCGGCCACCGCTCTCCTTGACCGCGCGCGCGAGCGCGCAGTCATCGATGATGTTGGACCTGATTCCTTCGAGTCCCCCCGCCCGCGCGAGCGCTGGTGGCCGGATGAGGAGGCAGCCACCGGCTGCGGCGGCCGCGCTGCGCTTCGGGTCGGCTGCCCAGCGGGGGGGATAGAGCATGAAGAAGAAGAACACGAACGCGGGTATCAGCAGTCGCTCCGCGAGCGTCGCGACTGACAGCTTCACCATGTACGAGAGGAGATCGAGCTCGCGGGTGTCGGCCTCGGCGACCAGTGAGGCCACACTGTCCGGGGCGTGATGGATGTCGGCGTCTGAGAACAGCAGGTAATCGGGGCGCAACTTCGCCGACGCACTGACACCCTGGGAGAGTGCCCAGAGCTTTCCGGTCCAGCCGCCGGGGAGCGCCGTGCCGCGCAGCAGCGTCAGGCGGTCCGATGCGCCAGCGCTCTCGGCGGCCGCGCGCGCGGCGGCGGCCGTATTGTCGGTGCTGCCGTCATCCACCACGATCACGTGGATGCGGCCGTTGAATGACTGGCGCATGAGCGAATCGACGGCGGTCGCGATGACCGCCGCCTCGTTGCGCGCGGGTATGACGACCACGATATCCCGCGGCGCGACGCGCTGCGTCGCAGCTACCCGCTCAGCCGCCGGCCACCAGAAGCGACCGCGTCCTGTCAGGATGTAAAGCCAGATGATGAGCGGTACGGTGGCTACGACGTAGAGTGTCATCCGATACTGGTTCCACTGGAGCTCCACTATGATACTGACTCGCCGTTTCCTTCTTAGCGCCGCCCTCGCGACGACAGGAGCCGTGGTGACACAGCCTGGCAAGACCGGAGTGACCGCAGGCCCGGAAGCGTCCGCGGCGGCGGACCTCGCCGCCGTAAAGCAAGCCTGCCTCGATTACGTCGAAGGGTGGTACGAGGGCAACGCCGCCCGCATGGAGCGGGCGCTTCATCCCGCACTGCAGAAGCGGATCGTGGAAATCGACCCGGCCTCCGGCAAGGACCGGTTGCGGGAGATGAGTGCCGCCGCCCTGGTGCAATACACGCGCGATGGAGGCGGCAAGAGTACTCCGCAGGAGGGCCAGCAAAAGGACGTGACGGTATTCGACGTCTACCGGGACGAGGCGAGCGCCAGAATCATCTTCCGCGACTGGGTCGACTACCTGCACCTGGGCCGGATCGATGGAAGGTGGGTGATCGTGAACGTGCTGTGGGAATACAAGGCGGGCAAGAAGCAGGGCCGTTGAGTCCCGCCCCCGGAGAGCACACGAAGCGCTCCCCGGGGGTACGGTGCGGAGTGGGCTCAGAGCACGGGCACGGCGGTCACGGCCCAGGTAACGCTCACACCGGACATGCTCAGCGCGAGGGCGAGGGCGGCCGTCCAGGCAAGTGAGGCGATCCAGACCAGCGCGATGCGGAAGATCTCGGCGTCGGGCTTGACGAGGCTCGATGGGGTTTTCATTGCGGCTCTCCGGTTGGTTTCGAGGACCACAGAGACCGTACGGGCCGGCACCTCCGGCCGCATGAATGCCCGGTGAAGCTTCGTGAAGCTTCGATGAAGTCTGGCGCGAGCGCGTGCCCCGAGCGGCAAGAGCGCTGCGGGCTTCAGCGCGCGAACACTTCCTTGATACGCGAGGACACGGCGTTAAGGAAAAGCCGGCCCGAGAGGTCGGGTTGCTCCTGGCGCAGGTCCTTGGCATAGAGCAGGGCGTACTCCGTACGCGCCCGGTCCGAGCCGAACCAGCGATTCTCGCTCTGCCAGCCGGCAAAGCCCGGAGTCGCTGCGAGCTCGGCGGCGCTCGGGGCCGCCGCCGCAGCCTGCAGACGTGCGATTTCGCGTTTCAGCAACTCATTGTGCAGGCGCAGATTCTCTGCCTGGGCGCGTTGCACGGCGAGCTGCTCATCGTGCGCCTGCTGCTCGAGATGCATCCGGTAGCGATCGGCGAGACAGAGCTGCCGACCATCGCCATAGATGCTGTCGCAGCTGTTTACGTCGCGGGGCGACCAGGTGCCGAGACGATCGGCCGTCACACTCTGCGTGGGACTCTCCTGCGCCAGGGCGCCGCCCGAGATGCACATGACGAGGGTTATCGGGGCGATGATTTTCATGAGGCTCTCCTCGCGTCCTGCGCCGCTGACTCTTGCTCCATGATAGAACTGCAGCGTTGGTGTGGCGAGCGCCGAGCGCACTCGTGCCGCGACGCGGACGGCATTGGGGAAAACACCCACTCCGCGACTCTTCGGACCGGCCGGTTTGCAGCCGCCCGGCCGGTTGGCCGCCGGGCTGCTGCCGCTCTTACCGTCGGTCGCGCTCAGCTCTTCGCCGCAGAGTCGTGGGTGGCGACGCAGCGCCACTTGCCATCGGCGCGAGGAGATCCACGTTGTTGGTCTGCTGTGACTTGAGCCACTGCCGCTCCGCGGCGGCCACCGCCTGACCGCATCGCTCGCGACTGCCTGCGCCAGCGTGCTGCTTGCCCACACGATCAGCACGAGCGATCCCCGAAGGTGCGTTCTTGTATTCATCATGGATGAGAGCGGCGCGAACGTACGCATTCGCCGCCAGTGGCAAAACCGCGTGCTCGACGAAGATCCCGCCGCACGAAGTTCGGGTACTATCGGCGCAACCTGGCGTTCCGGGGGGCGACGATGAGTGGGGTTGCCCGCAAGCTCGTGTTACTTGCGGCTGTGGTGCTTGCCGCTCTCTTCTTTGTCGGGCTGGCGCGGCGCGGTTATCGGCCGATCAACCCGGCGCTAGCGCGGATTGAGGCCCTGAATGAGCAGAGATTCGAGGGCATGGAAAGATGGAGCCGGGGACAGCACGAGGACCTCGTGATCCTCGCGTTCTCCGGTGGCGGCACACGCGCGGCCGCGTTCTCCTACGGCGTCCTGGAGGCACTGCGGGATCTCGAAGTCACGACCGCCGGCGGCCACAAAGCCCGACTGCTCGATGAGGTCGATGTGATCACCGGCGTCTCCGGTGGCAGCTTCACGGCGCTCGGGTACGGCCTGTACGGGGACCGGCTGTTCACTCTCTTCGAGAGCAGCTTTCTCAAGCGCGACGTGCAGGGAACGATCGTGCGGCGCACATTGAACCCGCGCAACTGGGCGGCCCTGTGGTCGGCCGGTTGGGGGCGCTCCGAGCTCGCCGCGCAGCTCTATGACGAGATCCTGTTTCACGACGCGACTTTCGCCGACCTGGAGCGCGCCGGTGGTCCGGTGATTGCCGTTGGCGCGACCGAGCTGACGAGCGGCGCACGCATCGTGTTCCTGCCGCAGAACTTCGATGTCATGTGCGCGGATCTCACCGGCATCAAGCTGTCACGCGCCGCGGCAGCTTCATCGGCGGTGCCGGTGGTGCTCTCTCCGGTCACGATCAACAACTACGGCGGTCATTGTGGCTATCACGTGCCGGCCTGGCTCCAGGGCTTTGCGCAGCAGCCGAATCCGCCGCGGCCGGCCGCGCGCATCCTCAAACGCCTGCAGGAACTGGAGCAGCTCGACGATGCGGCCGAGGATCGATATTTCCATCTGGTGGATGGAGCCGTCTCCGATAACCTCGGCCTGCGCGGCGTGCTGGATTTCCTCGAGGCGTTCGAGGCATTGCGCCTGGCGGGGCAACCTACGCCGCTCGATCACGTCAAGCGCATCATCATCTTCGTCGTGAACTCGGCCTCATCGCCGTCTTTCGACTGGAACGAGCGGGAGAACTCTCCGAGCGCGCTCTCCATACTGGTCAAGGCGGCCGGAGTGCCCGTGGACCGCTACGCGAGCGAATCGATCGAGTTGCTGCGCGATATCGACGCGCGCTGGTCTGCGCAGCGCGCGATCCGCGACTCCGCGGCGTTCGACAAGCAACGGGATCCTGCGGTGGGCTGGGTAGCGAATGCGGTCAACGCCGATATCTATGCCATCGAAGTGTCGTTCCGGATGCTCTCTGACAAGCAGGAGCGCGATTACCTCAATCAATTGCCCACCTCGTTCGCTCTGCCTGGTGAGGCGGTGGACCGGCTGCGCGCGGCCGCGAGGAAGATCATCCTGGCGTCACCCGACTTTCGCGAGATGCTGCAGAGCTCGCAACCGCATTAGCCACCCGAGGGACAGTCGCATGGAGCCGCAGGTCTCGCCGCTCATATTCTCGGTGCTGCTGCTGCTTGGCATGCTGGGCATGCTCGAGGTCGGCCGTCGCCTGGGTCGCGCGCGCCGCGCGCGCGAGACCGACAGCGACCGCAGCAATCTCGGCACCATCGAGGGGGCGATATTCGCCA
>JAFAKO010000276.1 GCA_019235245.1 Gammaproteobacteria bacterium | reverse complement strand
GCAGCAGCTCGCTCCCGGCACGGTGCGCGTCGTGAGCGCGCGGATGGACTACTGGCCGCGCGATGCAACAGCGGCGGATGAGGTGCTCGCCGACCCAACGCTCGGCTACGTCTCGCGTTACGCCGTGGGGCGCGACTACCACAAGATCCTGCGCCGCGCGTTAGCGCAACTGGCGCAGCACCTGCAAGCGCGCGCCGGCCCGCTCGGGTGCCGGGTATGCGTCGACTCAGCGCCGGTGCTCGAGAAGGCACTCGCCCGCAATGCCGGGCTCGGCTGGATCGGCAAGCACACCAATCTCATCGCGCGCGATGCGGGGTCGTATTTCTTCCTGGGTGAGATCCTCACCGATCTCGCCCTCCCCGTGGATGAGCCCGCGAGCGCGCACTGCGGCACCTGCGAGGCGTGCATCCCGGCCTGCCCCACGGGGGCGATCGTCGCGCCGTACCAGCTCGATGCGCGCCGCTGTATCTCCTATCTCACCATCGAGCACCAGAGCGCGATACCCGAAGCGTTGCGGCCGGCGATCGGCAACCGCATTTTCGGGTGCGATGACTGTCAGCTGGTGTGTCCGTGGAACAAGTTCGCGCGCGCGGCGGCTCATCCGGACTTCAAGGTGCGCCACCACCTGGACGGCGCGGCGCTCACCGAGCTCTTCGCGTGGACGGAAGGCGAGTTCGAGGAGCGCACGCGCGGCTCGGCGATCCACCGGCTGGGCTACGAGCGCTGGGGACGCAACATTGCGGTCGCACTCGGCAACGCGCCGTCCTCTCCCCAAGTCATGCGGGCGCTCGAAGCGCGGCGCGGGGATGCCTCACCGCTCGTGCGTGAGCACGTGGAGTGGGCGCTCGAGCGGCAGCGCCTCAGAACCGCAGCACCTGATCGAGGTGCCCCAGCACCTTAGGCCAGGCGTCGCGGTGGCGCTGGCAGAGCGCCTCATCCGGAAAGCCCGCGTGCGTGGCATCGACAGGTCCGGGTAGATCACTTTCATCCGCGCCGCACCTGCACGTTATCGATGAGGCGAGCCTTGCCGATGCGCGCGGCGGTGAGGATGACAAGCTCCGGCGCGGCCGCGGTCGCCGCCGCGAGATCATCCGCCTTGCGGACACAGAAATAGTCCGGCTGGAATCCGGCGCTCCCGAGCTTCTCGAAGCCGCCACGCTCGATGCTCGCGAAATCCACATCGCCGGCCTTGAGGCGTGCGGCGGCGGCCTGCAGCGCCTGGTAGATCCTGGGGGCGAGCGCGCGCTCGGCGGCCGTCAGGTACTGGTTGCGCGAGCTCATGGCGAGCCCATCGGCATCGCGCACGGTCGGGGCGCCCACGATCTCGATCGGCATGCAGAGGTCCGCCACCATGCGGCGGATGATGGTGAGCTGCTGGAAGTCCTTCTCGCCGAACACCGCCACATCGGGCTCGACGATGTGAAAGAGCTTCGCCACCACCGTGCTCACGCCCTCGAAGAAGCCGGGACGGAACTCGCCATCGAGAATGCGTGAAAGCCCCGGCACCTCGATGCGCGTCGCGCGCTCGGCGCCGTTGGGATAAATCTCGGTCACATCGGGCATGAACATCAGGCTGCAGCCGGCCTGCGCCAGCATGCGCTCGTCCTCACGGGGCGTGCGCGGGTAGTGGGCGAAGTCCTCGTTCGGGCCGAACTGCATCGGGTTCACGAAGATGCTGGCGACGAAGCGCTCACCGTGGCGGCGCGCGGCCTCGATGAGGCTCATGTGGCCCTCGTGCAGGTTGCCCATGGTGGGGACGAACGCGACGCGCAGCCCCTCGCTGCGCCAGCGCTGCACCTGCGCGCGTACGGCGGCGATCGTGGTGACGGTGTCCAACGGCGGCGTTCCGCTTGGCTTCAGAAGCAGTGATCTTTGGCGGGGTACTCGCGGGATTTCACCGCGCGCACGTAACGCTGGATGGCATCGAGATTGTCGCGCGCGCCTTCCATGAAGTTGCGCACGAAGCGCGGCTTGCGACCGGTGGTGATGTCGAGCATGTCGTAGGTGACGAGAATCTGGCCATCGGTGTCGGGGCCGGCACCGATGCCGATGACCGGGACGTGCAGCGCCTGGGTGATGGACTTGCCCAATGCGGCCGGGATGCACTCCAGCAGCACCATGTCGGCGCCGGCAGCCTCCAGGCGCTGCGCCTCATCCAGAAGCCGCGCGGCGGTCTCACGCTCGCGCCCCTGGACGCGGAAGCCTCCCGTCTTGTGCACCGACTGGGGCTTGAGGCCAATGTGGGCGCAGACCGCGATGTCGTGACCGGCGAGGAACTCGACGATGTCGGTCTGCTTGCCGCCGCTCTCGAGCTTCACCATCTGCGCCCCGCCCTCCTGCATGAGGCGCACGGAGTGCTCGAGCGCCAGGTCCCGCGAGGGATAGCTCATGAAGGGGAGATCGGCGATGAGGAACGGGCGATGGAGCCCGCGTGCGACGGCGGCGCTGTGGTAAACGACATGGTCCATGGTGACGGGAACCGTCGTGTGGTGTCCCTGGATCACCATCCCCAGGGAGTCGCCGACCAGCACCACATCGACATCGGCGAGATCGAGCAGTACCGCGAAACTCGCGTCATAACAGGTGAGGCTGGCGATCTTCTCGCCGTCCGCCTTCATGCGGGCGAGGGTCGAGAGGGTCACCGGCGGGCGGCTCTGATCGCGCTGCAGATGGGTATACATACGCGCCCTCCAGTGTAGCCCAGTGAGTGTGCAGTGCAAAAAGCGAGCCGACGGGCCTCCTTTTCGCCTCTTCCTACAGGGAGCGGCTGCGCAGCGGGTTGAAATACAGCCGCCCGCGGCTCATGCGGCGGATGGCGGCGAGCAGCTCATCGTAGTCGCGCTGGTTGGAGATGGGATCGATGGAGGCGGCGTTGACGATGAGGAGCGCCGCCGCGTCGAACTCGTGAAAGAAGCGCGCGTAGGCCTCGTTGAGGCGCTCGAGGTAGGCGCGGTCGATGTACTGCTCGTACTCGACGCCGCGCTTGGCGATGCGCTCTAGGAGCACGTCGATGGGCGCCTGGAGATAGACCACGAGGTCGGGCTTCGGCGCTTTTACATCGAGGCGCGAGTAGAGCTGCTCGTAGAGCGCGTACTCATCCGCATCGAGCGTCACCCGCGCGAAGAGCCGGTCCTTCTCGATGAGATAGTCGGCTACCCGCACCGGCGCGAAGAGATCCGCCTGGTTGAGCTGGGACAACTGCTGCGCACGCTGCAGCAGAAAGTACAGCTGCGTCGGGAGCGCCCCGGCGCGCG
>JAFAKO010000215.1 GCA_019235245.1 Gammaproteobacteria bacterium | reverse complement strand
TCGATGGCACCCGCATCGCGCTCGAGGTGAGCCATGCCGCTGGACCATGAATGGATCGAGCAGCACATTCCGCACAAAGGCCGGATGTGCCTGCTCGATGAGGTGCTTTCCTGGGACGCCGCCCGCATCCGCTGCCGCAGCGCAAGCCATCGGGCGTGCGACAACCCGCTGCGCGCACACGGGCGGCTCGGCGCCGCCTGTGGCATCGAATACGCCGCGCAGGCCATGGCGGTGCACGGTGCCCTGATCGCCTCGAGCGCGCCGCTCGCCAGCACGGTCGCGGTGAGCGTGCGCGGCAGCATCGCCTCGATGGGTTATCTCGCCAGCGTGCGCAACGTAGCGCTGCACGTGAGCCGCCTGGACGATCTCGAGGTCGATCTCATCGCCATCGCCGAGCGCATCACCGGCGATGGGCGCACGGTGCTCTATGAATTCTCGGTATGGGGCACGCCGCGGCTGCTGATGAGCGGCCGCGCCAGTATCGTTTTCGACGCCGCCTTCGGCGCAGCTGCCGCGCACTCATGAGCGCCGCGCGACGTGCGCTCGTGACCGGCGGCAGCGGTGGCATCGGCACGGCCGTGTGCCGCCGGCTCGCGCGTGCGGGCCACTTCGTCTACGTGCACTCGCACCGGGGTGCGGAGGTGGCGGCGGCGCTGGTGCGCGAGATCCAGGCGGCCGGCGGCGCTGCCGCCGCGGTCAGCTTCGATATCACCGACGGTGCCGCGGCGCGCGCCGCGCTCGAGGCGATTCTCGAGGCCGGTCCGGTGCAGATCCTGGTCAATAACGCCGGGGTGCATGACGATGCCGTGCTGCCCGGCATGAGCGCCATGCAGTGGCATCGGGTCATCGATGTCTCGGTGAACGGCTTCTTCAACGCCACGCAGCCGCTGCTGCTGCCGATGATCCGCACCCGCTGGGGCCGCATCGTCAACGTGTCCTCCATCGCCGCGCTCATCGGCAACCGCGGCCAGGTGAACTACGCCGCGGCCAAGGGGGCGCTCAACTCGGCGACCAAGGCGCTCGCGCTCGAGGTCGCAACGCGCGGCATCACGGTGAATGCCGTGGCACCCGGCATCATCGACACGCCGATGTCCTCGGCACTCTTCGATGCGGCGGCCATCGAGCGCCTCGTGCCGCTCAATCGCGCCGGGCTTCCCGAGGAGGTCGCAGCGGTGGTCGCATTCCTCGCGTCCGAGGATGCCTCGTACGTCACCGCGCAAATCATCTCGGTGAGCGGGGGCATGGCGTAGACTGCGCCAACTCGATCGAGGGGAGGTTGGCATGAATCGCTGCCTAGCGCCGGCCGCGGCCCTGGCTCTGTGTGCCTTGGCGGTCGCGACACCGGCCATTCATGCAGCCACGACCGCGAGCAGTCAGTCCGCCGCCGAGCTGATCCAGAAGCTCGGGCTGCATATGGCCGACCAGCCGGTGCGCGAGCGACCCGGCTGGCGATCACCGCACATCGTGCTGATCGACAAGGAGATGCTGGAGCTCCTCCCGGCGCTGCAGCAGGCGGCGCCCCACGCGAAGCTGATCGAGGTGTCCGCGGCCACGGCAAAGGAGATCGCTGCCGCCGATGCGACCATCGGCGTGTGCTCCGCCGAGGTGCTCGCGCGGGCGAAGCAGCTGCAGTGGATCCAGTGGCCGGCGGCGGGGGTCGACCGCTGCGTGCAGCAGCCGGTGCTCCACGAGCGCCATCTGCTGCTCACCAACCTGCAGCGCACCATGGGCCCGAGCATGGCCGAGCACGTGCTCGGGATGATGCTGGCCCTCAGCCGGCACTTCGACTATTTCTTCAAGCAGCAGCAGGAGGGGCACTGGGCGCGCGAGGATGCGACGCCGCAACTCACGGACCTCGATGGCAAGACGGTGCTGGTGGTAGGACTCGGCGGCATCGGCACCGAGGTTGCGCGGCGCGCTCACGCGCTCGGCATGCGCGTCACCGCGACCCGCGCCAGTGGCCGCAACGGCCCGGACTACGTGAGCTACGTGGGGCTCCCGGAGGAGCTGCTGAAGCTCGCAAAGGACGCGGACTTCATCGTCAACTGCGCGCCGCTCACGCCCCAGACGATAGGCATCTTCAACCGCGAGTTCTTTGCGGCGCTCAGGCCCGGCACGTACTTCATCAGTGTCGGCCGCGGCCGCAGCACTGTGACTGCGGATCTCATCGCCGCGCTCAGCAACGGGCACTTGGCTGGAGCCGGCCTCGATGTCGCGGATCCCGAGCCACTTCCCGCCGACAGCCCGCTCTGGCACCTGCCGAATGTCATCATCACGCCGCACATATCGGCTGACACTGCGGTATCACAGGAGCAGCGCAACCTGGTGCTCGTCGAGAATCTGCGCCGCTACGCCGCGGGTGAGCCGATGCTGTCGGTTGTCGATATTGAGCGCGGCTACTGACGTTACGCGTCAGGCGCTCAGCTGCGCTCGGCGAGCCACGAGATGATGCGGCCGGGAACCTCGCCCCCGGCAGCGCGGCTCACGTACATGCCGATGTGTCCGGTCGCAATGGCGCAGCCCGTATAGTCGCGGCTGCCGACGTGCTCGCCGAGCGCGCTCGAGGCGGAGGCCGGCACGATGTGGTCTTCCGATGCGTAGAGATTGAGCAGCGGCTGGCGGATGTCCGCGAGGCGCACGCGCCGCCCCCCGATGGTGAGCGTGTCGCGCACCAGGCGATTCTCCTGGTAGAACCAGCGCACGAACTGGGCGAGTGCGGCGGCATTCTGCGGCGGGCTGTCGAAGATCCATTTCTCCATGCGTACGAAATCCTCGAGCGCCCGCTGGTCCGGCTGACTCGTGAGCAGCCGCACGTATTTCTGCTGCGTGAGCCGCAGTGGCATGAGAGCCAGGAACAGCCCGTTCAGCAGCTCACCGGGCACGTTGCCGCAGCGCTCGAGCAGTGCCGTGTCGATCCCGCGCACCCACTTGGAAAGCAGGTTCCCGGAGGTGTGGAAGTCGACCGGCGTCGTGAGCGTGATGAGCCTGCCCACCGCCTGCGGATGCAGCGCGGTGTAGCACAGACTCAACACCCCGCCCTGGCACACTCCGAGCAGATCGAGCGGCGTGCCGCCGCACTGCGCGCGGACGTGTCCGACGCAACCTCCGAGGTGCCTCTCGAGGTAGTCCTCGAGGTCGAGGTGCCGGTCCGACTCCTCGGGGTCGCCCCAATCGATGAGGTACACGTCGAGCCCCGCCTCGAGCAGCCGCCGCACCAGCGATCGGTCCGGCTGGAGGTCGAGGACATAAGGGCGATTGACGAGCGCAAAGCAGATGAGCACCGGCGGCGAGCCCGCGGGCGGCGCAAGTGGCGCATAGCGGTACAGCGTGGTCTTGCCGCAGCTCCACACACGCTCTTTCAGCGAGCAGCCCACGGTCACACCGGCCGCCGAGCGCAGCCGTGCGAGCGTCGCGCTGATTTGCAGTGTTAGCTCGGCCAGTGCCGCGCCGGGAGCGGCGCCCGCGTCGTTCAACGGCGCGGTCCGCGCGCCCGTTTGCGGCCTGCCGGGGCGCCGCGCCGGCCCGCGGCGCGTTTCCTGCCGCGCTTGGCCGGCGGTGTCGCGCCGGGCGCGGGTTGCGGAGCCGGCGCGCGGGGTGCAGTGCCGAGCCCGGCGAGCACGCGCCGCAGCTCCTGCAACTGGGCGTGGAGCGCATCGACCTCATTGCGCGTCGGCAGCCCGAAGGAGCGGACCAGCGCTTCGGCCTGCTGCCGCTGCTCCGCGAGCAATGCAGCGGAGGTGTTGGCGAGCTCGGCCTGCAGGCGGCTGAAGTCCTCACGGTGCACCGTCGCGGCATACGCCTCCTCGGCGCAGTTCACCCACAGCTCGTACAGCTGCAGCGCCTGCTGCGGGGTCGCCGGCGGAGCGGCGGCGCTGCCGAGCCGGGCGATGAAGCGCTGCGCCGCAGTCGCGGCAATCTGGCTCCAGTGCCCCGCGAGCTGTCCCTGCAGCTGCGCGAGCCGGCCGAGGAGCTCGAGCGCACGCGGCATCTGCGCGCCCTGCACCGCCGCAGGTCCGAGCGGCAACGCACCGAAAAAACCACCCGCAGCGCTAGCGGGGCCGAAGCCGCCGGGCGTGTCGCCGGCTGCGGCTTTGAACCACGGCGACGCCTGCGACATCTGCAGCCAGCGCTCGAACTGCGAGGCGAGTGGCGCAGCGAGCGACTTCCAGTCGGTCGTTGCGCCGGACATGCCGAAGGTCTTCATCATCTCGAAGAAGCGCCCCGCCGCCGCCGCGTACGCCTCCTCCGGCTTGAAGGTTGAGCCCGATCCGGGGTTTTGCATGGTGTTGTGCGCCGCCGTAAAGAGTGTGGGCCTCGATCTGCCGCTAACGCCGCGAATTCGTGGAAATCCCTTTGAAAACAGCCTATGTCAGCAGGGGCCTGCGCCGGAATGCGTGAAAGACGTCATTGTGCGCTGCATACACACAGGCTACTATCCGCTGCAGCGTCGGCTGAGCTCAAGGCAATGCCGCGCCGGGGCTGCTGCAGCACCATCTAACATGGCCGAAGAACGCCTCATACGCAAATACGCCAATCGGCGCCTCTACGACGCGCACGACAGCCGTCACGTCACGCTCGATGACCTGCGCAAGCTGATCGCCGGCGGTCAGCGGATCAAGGTCGTCGACGACAAGAGCGGTGAGGACATCACGCGCAGCATTCTGCTGCAGATCATCGCCAGCCAGGAACAGTTCGGCACGCCGGTGCTGAGCACGCAACTGCTCGAAGCGATCATCCGTTTCTACGGCAACCCCATCCAGCAGCTGCTCACCACCTACCTCGAGCAGAGCATCGGCACGCTGCTGCGTCAGCAGCGGGTCATGCAGGCGGAGATGGCCAAGGCGCTCGAGACGCCGATGGCGCCGATCGCCGAGATGGCGCGCCAGAACATGGAGATGTGGGCCAAGATGCAGGCATCGATGCTTTCGGCGTTCTCGCCGCAGGGCGCGGGGCCCGACAAGAACGAACGGGCTGAGAAGCCGGAGAAAGCCGAAAAAGCCGACAAGCCGCCGCGTCCCGAGTCCGGCCGGCGGCGCAGCTGAAGGCGCGCGTGGTCGGCAAGCCTGCAGCGCAACTTCCCCATCAAGCGAATTGCACAAAGTACCAGGAGTAATCACTCAGTGAACGTCCGTGGCAAGACGATTCTCGTAACCGGTGCCGGCGGCGGCATCGGCCGCTCTCTCGCTACGCATTTCGCGTCCAAGGGCGCCAACCTGGCGCTGCTCGATGTGAATGCGGAGGCTGCGAATGAGACGCGCGAGCACTGCACGCGGCTCGGCGTGAGCGCCCGCAGCTACATCGCCGACGCGGCCAACGAGGACAGCGTGGTCGGCGCCCTCGACAAGGTGCTCGCCGATTTCGGCACGCTCGAGGGCCTCATCAACAATGCCGGCATCGTCCGCGATGGCATGCTGGTGAAGGTGAAGGACGGCCAGGTGGTCGGCAAGCTGTCCCTCGCCCAGTGGCAGGCGGTGATCGACACCAACCTCACCGGCGTCTTTCTGTGTGCGCGCGAGGCCGCCGAGCGCATGATCAGCCACAACGTGCGCGGCGTCATCGTAAACGTCTCCAGCATCTCGCGCGCCGGCAACGCCGGGCAGACCAACTACAGCGCCGCCAAGGCGGGGGTCGCGGCGATGACCGTCGTGTGGGCTAAAGAGCTCGCCCGCTACGGCATCCGCGTCGGAGCGGTGGCACCCGGATTCACCCGCACGCCGATGGTCGAGGCCATGAAGCCCGACGCGCTCGCCAGGATGACCGCGCCGATCCCGCTCGGGCGGCTCGGGGAGCCCGACGAGATCGCCCACGCGGTCGGCTTCATATTCGAGAACGACCTGTTCACGGGGCGCTGCGTGGAGGTCGACGCGGGCCTGCGGCTGTGAGCCGGATTTTGTTATGCGTCGCAAAACAAAAAAGTAATGGCGGGCGGTTTTACTCGACCACAGATATGCTTGATATTTCTTCAGTATCAACGAGTTAAGTGGTGCATGAACCCGGCGCACATCCTCTCGACATATTTCTCTTGCACTGCATACAAAACGGAGTAGAATCCCCGCCCACAGGAAAAGACCTGCACGGGAGTTGCCACCATGATCGACCGCACCTTTGACACCACTCAGATGCTTGCTGCCGCCCGCGACGCGTTTGCGCCGCTGCTGAAGGCGCAGCAGGAAGGCTTCAAGACCCTCGAGCGTCTCGCGCGGCTGCAGTACGCCGTGGCGGGCGACGTGCTCGACACCGGCCTCGCCCGTGTGCACGCCGCATTCGCCTCGACCAGCCCGAGCGAGCTGCTGAGCAAGCACACCGAGCTCAACACGCAGTTCGTCGACAAGCTCCGCGCCCGCGCGGAGGAATTCGCGACGGTGACGTCCGAGATCCAGTCGAAGTTCAGCCAGTTCGGCAACGAGATCGCCGCGAAGGCAGTGCCCACACGGAAGGCGGCCTGATATCTTGGCGGTATCCCGCACCCGGGGGCCGCGAGGCACCCGGGTGCGGCTTGCTGTTGAGGAGACCGCCGTTTGACCGTCCGTCGAAAGAAGAAGACCGCTCGGCGGCGCAGCGCCGCCCGGCGACCCACCGTCAGCGCGCGGCCCACTGCCGCCCGGCGGCCTGTCGCCACCCACCGCAGCGCCCCTCCTGAGTCTCCCCGGGACTCTGCCGGCGCCGGGAGCGCCGGCGAGAAGGCCGAGATCCTGCGCGACCTGCGGGCGCAGCTTGCTGCGCTCACCGGCGGCATGGCTCCCGAGGACTATCTCAAAGCGTGGTGGGACTGGTATCTAAACCTCGCAACGCATCCGCCCCGTCAGGCGCAGCTCGCGCACAGCGCCTACGAGAGTCTCCTCGACAGCTGGCAGTTCCTCACCCGCGCGGCCTCCGGTACTCCGCTGCCGCCGGGACACGAGAACCTCGGCTTCAGCGATGCGGCCTGGAACGTCTGGCCGTTCAACGTGTATGCACATACCTACGCCAACTGGGCGGCCTGGTGGCAGCAGGCGCTCTCCCCGCCCGCTGCGGCAAACGATGCGGATCTCGCGCGCCTGAACTTCGCCGGTCGCATGCTGCTCGAGTCCGCCTCACCGGCGAACTTCCTGCACACGAATCCGGAGCTGCTCAAGCGCACCGCGGCCGAGTCCGGTCACAACCTGATACGCGGGCTGAAGAACTGGCTGGAGGATGCGCAGCGTGCGCTGCGCGGCGGCGGTCGCGCACCGGGCACCGAGCACTTCCAGGTCGGGCGCGACGTTGCCATCACTCCGGGCAAGGTGGTGTTCCGCAATCGCCTCATCGAGCTGCTGCAGTACGCGCCGCAGACTCCGGGCGTGTACGCGGAGCCGGTCCTCATCACCCCCGCCTGGATCATGAAGTACTACATTCTCGACCTCTCACCGCGCAATTCGCTGGTGCGCTACCTGGTGGAGAAGGGGCACACCGTCTTCATGATCTCCTGGAAGAATCCGGACGCTGCCGACCGCGAGCTGAGCCTCGCCGACTACGTGCAGCTCGGCTTCCTCGATGCGCTCGCCGAGGTACGCCGCATCGTGCCGCGCGAGCGGGTGCACGCGGTCGGCTATTGCATCGGCGGCACGCTGCTCGCGATCGCGGCTGCGCTGCTCGCCGCGCGTGGCGATGCCTCGCTCGCCTCGCTCACACTGCTCGCCGCGCAGGTCGACTTCAGTGAGCCCGGCGAGCTGTCGGTGTTCATCACCCCGGGCCAGATTGCGATGCTCGAGGCCATGATGAGCAAGAGCGGTGTGCTGGAAAGCGAGCGCATGGGCGCGGCTTTCGCCATGCTGCGCTCACGTGACCTGATGTGGGGCCCGGCCGTCAACCAGTACATGCGGGGGGAGCGACCGCAGCTGAACGATCTCATGGCCTGGAACGCGGACGGCACCCGCATGCCGTGGCGCATGCACAGCGAGTATCTCGAGCGGCTGTACCTGAAGAACGAGCTGGCATCGGGGAGCTTTACCCTCGATGGCGCGCCGGTAGACCTCGGCCGCATCCGCCTGCCGATGTTCGTGGTCGGTACCGAGACCGATCACGTCGCACCGTGGCGCTCGGCTTACAAGATCCGCGCGCTGACACACAGCCCCGATTACACTTTCCTGCTGACGAGCGGCGGCCACAATGCCGGGATCGTGAGCGGCCCGGTGCACCCGCGGCGCCGGCACCGCCTGCTCACCTGGACCAACGGCAGCGCGACGCTGAGCAGCGATGAATGGCTGAAGAGCGCCGCGCTGCACGAAGGCTCCTGGTGGCCGGCGTGGGAGCACTGGCTCGCCGGGCACTCCGCCGCGCGGCTGAAGCCGCCGCGGACACCCGCCGACGAGGCGGCCGATGGCACCAGGCTCGAGGACGCGCCCGGCAGCTACGTGCGCGGCTGAGTCGGCGACGTCCCGCCGCGCCCGCGGCCCGCGTGGACGACCACGGCAAATCGGCGTACTAATAGCGCAAACTCAGCGCACCGACGCAGTGGGGAACGCCGTGGCATCGAAATCCAAGCGCATCGCTTACGTTACCGGAGGCATGGGTGGCATCGGCACGGCGATCTGCCGCCGTCTGGCCCGCGATGGAGTCACCGTGATCGCCGGCTGTGGCCCGGGCTCGGCGCGCAAGGACCGCTGGCTCGCGGAGATGCGCGCCGCGGGTTTCGACATCCACGCCTCCGAAGGCAACGTGTCCGAGTGGGACTCGACCAAGCGCGCCTTCGAAGTGGCCCGCGCCGAGATCGGCGACATCGACATCCTGGTGAACAACGCGGGCATTACCCGCGACAGCACCTTCCAGAAGATGAGCAACGAAGCCTGGCACGCGGTGATCGAGACCAACCTCAACTCGCTGTTCCACGTCACCAAGCAGGTGGTCGACGGCATGATCGAGCGTGG
This sequence comes from Gammaproteobacteria bacterium, assembly GCA_019235245.1. Taxonomy (GTDB): domain Bacteria; phylum Pseudomonadota; class Gammaproteobacteria; order Steroidobacterales; family Steroidobacteraceae; genus 13-2-20CM-66-19. The sequence continues at coordinate 21,489 of JAFAKO010000215.1, read as the reverse complement.
CTGGGGACGCATCATCAACATCTCCTCGGTGAATGGGCAGAAGGGACAGTTCGGCCAGACCAATTACTCGACCGCCAAGGCCGGCATTCATGGCTTCACCATGGCGCTCGCGCAGGAGCTGGCCGGGCGCGGCGTGACCGTCAATACCGTCTCTCCCGGCTACATCGGCACCGACATGGTTCGCGCCATCAAGCCCGACCGCCTCGAGAAGATCGTGAGCCTCATCCCGGTGAAACGACTCGGTGAGCCCGATGAGATCGCGTCGATCGTCTCCTGGCTCGCGGGCGATGAGTCCGCGTTCGCCACCGGTGCGGATTTCTCCCTGAACGGCGGCCTGCACATGGGCTAGGCCGCGCGCCTGGCCGGCGGCATCCCTTGAAGATCTGCGTAGTCGGCGCCGGCGCCATCGGCGGCTTTCTCGGCACGCGACTTGCGCTGGTGCGCGGTACGCAGGTGTCGGCACTCGCTCGCGGCACGACGCTGGTCGCACTGCGCGATCACGGCTGGCGGCTGGAAGAAGGCGGGAAGCTCCTGCAGGCTCCGGTCGCGCTCGCCATGGACGATCCGCGCGAGCTCGGACCGCAGGAGCTGCTGATCCTCACGGTGAAGAGCCCGGCGCTGCCGGCGCTCGCGCCGACGCTCGCGCCGCTGCTCGGCGCTGACACGCTGGTGCTGACCGCCATGAACGGTGTGCCCTGGTGGTTCGCCTCCGGAATCGCCGGGCTCGGGTCGCAACCCCTCGAGAGCGTCGATCCCGGCGGAGGGATCGCCGCGGCGCTGCCGGCCGCAGGGGTCATCGGCTGCGTGGTGCATGCCGCGGTCAGCACTGCCGCGCCCGGAATCGCGGCGCATCGCATGGGCCACGGACTCATCATCGGCGAGCCAGCGGGCGGCGACTCGCGGCGCGTCACGCGGCTCGTCGAGCTCTTCAGCCAGGCGGGCTTCGAGGCACGCGCCTCGGCGCGCATCCGCTACGACATCTGGTACAAGCTGTGGGGCAACATGACGATGAACCCGGTGTCGGCCCTCAGCGGCGCAACACTCGACCGGGTGCTCGATGACGATCTGGTGCGCGCATTCTGCTCCGCGGCCATGCGTGAGGCTGCAGACATCGGGGCGCGCATCGGCTGCGAGGTGCGGGAGTCACCCGAGGATCGTCACGCGGTCACCCGCAGGCTCGGCGCGGCCAAGACCTCCATGCTGCAGGATGTCGAAGCGCACCGTCCGCTCGAGCTGGACGCGCTCGTGGGTGCGGTGCGCGAGCTCGGCGCGCGCCTCGGAGTCGCCACTCCCGGTATCGATGCGCTCTTCGGCCTCACCCGGCTGTTCGGCCGGGTGCACGGGTTGTATCCGCCCACCTGAGGGCGTGGCCCGATGGCGCTCCGGGTGCGAGCGCCCTGTCAGCTCGCGCGCGCGGCATCCTCGCGGATGGTGCGGCCGCTCGTCCAGATGTGCCACGCCGCCCAGAAACCCGTCGGCGCGAGCAGCAGCAGCGCCCAGCGGAGCGACTCCGTGCCGGCACCGAAGGAACTGGCGAACCAGTCACTCAGTGCGCCGATGAGCTGCGGTGCGAGCAGCAGATTGGCGATGTTGGCGAGGAACAGCAGCACTGCGCAGGTGGTGGCGCGCATGTGTGCCGGGACCACGTTCTGCAACAGGCCCAGAATCGGTCCGATGTAGAAGTACACCGCCGGCACGAAGATCCACAGCAACACCATGGCCGCGCGCTCCGAGCCCACCGCGTAAAGTATGAGCGATGGCACGGTGGTGAGCGCCGTCACCCAGCCGAGCAGCCGGCTGACGTAGCGCGGATCCGCCGCAGCACGGCGCGCCATGAGCCAACCCGCGAGCAGCGTGCTGCCGGTCCCGGCAACCAGATGCATGGTGCCGAGCATCCGGCCGGCCTCCCCGACGCTCAGGTGATGCGAGCGCTGCAGGAACGCCGGCGTCCACCACATGAGGCCCCAGCTCCAGAAGGTCGCGACCGCTCCGCCCACCAGCAGGTGCACCGCCGACCTCTGCCGGGCGATGTAGCGCAGCGTCTGCCCGAGGGTGCTGGCCGCACCTGCCGCGGAGGCGGAGTCGAGCCGTCCGCGGCGCGGCTCGGGGACGGTGAGCCAGACGATGAGCGCCAGTGCCACTCCCGGGATACCGAGCACGAGGAAAGCGGCGCGCCAGCCGCTGCGCTCGGCCGCCGTTGCGGCCACCGAGGAGCCGAGCCAGGCGCCGAGACAGGTACCGAGCGCGAACACCGTGAGTGCCAGCGGGCGGCGGGCCGGGGGGAAGTTGTCGGCAATGATCGAGGTCGATGGCGGCGTACCACCCGCTTCGCCGATACCCACTCCAAAGCGCGCCAGGGTGAGCTGCAGGCGATTCTGCGCGAGACCGCACAGTGCCGTCATGGCGGACCAGGCGGCGAGCGCCACCGCCAGGATGTTGCGGCGATTGGCGCGGTCCGCGAGCGCGGCGACCGGGATGCCGACCGTGACGTAGAACACCGCGAGCGCGCTGCCGGTGAGAAAGGCGATGCCGCTGTCGCTCAGGTGCAGCTCGGCGCGGATCGGCTCGATGAGCGTAGAGATCGAGAAACGATCGGCAATGTTGAGCGCATAGACGGCCGTGAGCATGCCGAGCACGTACCAGCGCTCGCGCGGCGCGACCGGCCGCTCCGCAGCCACGGCGGCTGCGCTCACGGACCCCAGGTCCACTCCGCGGCGCTCGCGCGGCAGCCTTTGCCGCCTGCACCGGTCCAGGAGCGCCCGCGCACTGCGCGTCCGCTGGCCGCCCCGGTCGCCTCTCCATGACGCAGCGCGCGCACACCGTTCACCCAGACATCATCGACCCCGGTCGCGAGCTGGTGTGGTCGCTCGTAGGTCGCGTGGTCCTGAACGGTCGCCGGATCGAAGAGCACCACATCCGCGAAGTAGCCGCTCTTGAGCTGACCACGGTCGGCAAGCGAGAGCGTCGCGGCGGGAAGCGCCGCGAGCTTGTGAATCGCCTGCGGCAGGGTCAGGACCTTGTCCTCGCGTACGTATTTGGCGAGCACGCGCGCGAAGTTCCCGTAGGCGCGCGGATGTGAGTTCGCCTTGAGGAATACCCCCTCAGGGGCCGGAGCCTGCTCGTCAGAATCGAAACTCACCCAGGGCAGCGCGACCTCGCGGCGGACGTTGTCTTCCGACATGAGGAAGTACGCGACCTCGACCCGCGAGCCATCCTCGATCACGAGATCGACCACGGCGTCCTCGGGCGGGACGCCGCGCATGCGCGCCACCTCGGCGAGGGTCTTGCCGGTGAGGGGCTTCAGCTGCGGGTTCTTGAAGCCGAGCAGCAATGTGCCGCCCGGTCCGGCTGCGGCGAACAGGTTTTCCCAGTTGGGTTTCGGATCACGCATGTCCGCGATGACGCGGGCCCGCTGGCCGGGGTCGCGCAGTCTTTCGATCCAGGCCTCGAGTCCGCCATCGAGCACCCAGGGCGGCATGGCCGCATCGAGTCCGGTCGCCCCTGCCGTGTAGACATACATGTCGGCGGTGATGCGCGTGCCCGCGGCACGTGCCTGGTCGATCGCCGCGATGAGCGCGTCGATCTTGTCCCAGTTGCGCCGGCCCGCGACCTTGAGGTGATAGATCTCGGCGGGGGCACCGGAAGCGCGGGCGATGTCGACGGTCTCCTGCACCGCCTCCAGCAACCGGTCGCCTTCGCTGCGCATGTGCGCGCTGTAGATCCCGCCGCAGCGCGCGGATTCGGTGGCGAGAGCGATCAGCTCGGGCGTGCGCGCGTACTGGTTCGGACTGTAGATGAGCGCGGTGGTCACGCCCATGGCCCCCTGTTCCATCGCCTCGTGCACCAGGCGGCGCATCTGCTCGAGCTGCGCGGGGGTCGGCTGCACGTCGCGCTCGCCGAGCACGTTGATGCGCACGGTGCCTGCGCCCACGAAGGAGGCGACATTCGGCGCGATGCCACGCTGCTCGAGCCGCTGCAGGTACTCGCCGAGGGTCGTCCAGTCGATCGCGTAGTGGAGGTCGCGCTGGCGCCGCAGCGCACGCTCTTTCATCTGCGGTGTCAGCGGGCCCATGGAGTCCTCGCCGATGACCTCGAGGGTCACTCCCTGGCGCAGATCACTCAGCGCGCGGCCGTCGACCAGCAGCGATTCCTCCGGATGCGCCAGCATGTTGATTAAGCCCGGCGCAACCGCCCTGCCGTGCGCGTCCACGCGCTCGCGCGCGCCGTGCGGCGCATGCGGACCGAGGTAGGCGATGCGATCCCCCTGGATAGCAACATCGCCGACGAAGGGCTCGCCGCCGCCGCCGTCGTACACCGTGCCCCCGGCGATCAGCACGTCGTAAGGCACGGTGGCATCGGTCGCTGCGGCAGTGGCCGCCGGCAGCGCGGCTGCGCACACGAGGACGAACCAGGGCCAGACGCTGCTCGGCCTCGGCATTGCTTTCCCTCCCACGGGCAACGCTGCGCCCGCCGCGGCATTCTACCTGCAGCGACTGCGGCGACATGCAGAAAGCTCGTGCCTGGATGAGGAAAAGTATCCCCGGCCGGCGCCGCTGCGCGGGTATGGTGACGCCCGGGTTATCGCGGGACCGCACGCCATGGAGCGACACTACCTGCTGGCTTCCGACTTCGACCAGACTCTGAGCTTCAACGACTCGGGACTGGTGCTGAGCGAATTGCTCGGCGTGCGTGCCTACGATGAGCGCATCGCAGGGCTCGCCCGCAGCAACCTCATCCAGCAAGGCGGCGAGCTCGCCTACCTCATCCGCCACGATCCGGAGTTCCGCGGCGTGCGGCGCGAGCATCTGCTCGAGGCCGGCCGGCGCGTACGGCTGAAACAAGCCATTCCGGCACTGGTGCAGTTCCTCGAGCAGGGACTGGACTCCTGGCGCTTCTCCTTCCACGTGATCTCGGCAGCCCCGCGCGAAATCGTGGTCGCGGCGCTCGAGGGCATCGTGCCGGCAGAGCGCATCTACGGCACGGAGCTCGACTTCGACCCGGTGTCCGGCGAGGTGCGCGCCATCACGCGGGTACCGGCCGGCTATGGCAAGGTCGCCGTCCTCGAGGAGCTCGGCAGGCAGCTCGGCGTGCCTCCCGACCGGGTGATCTACGTGGGTGACGGCAGCTCCGACGTCCACGTCATGCTGCACGTCAACAGTCACGACGGCTTCACCATTGCAGTGTCGGAGAACCACCAGCTCGCCCGCATCGCGCGTGCCACGGTCCTGAGCGACAACGCCTTCAGTGTCATGGTGCCCGTGCTTGACCAGATTCTTGACTGGCGCACCGCCGCCATCCGTCAGCTGCTCGAGGAGAATGGGCTGACACTCCACGCGTGGGAGAAGGCACGGACCGATCGCGTGCACATCGGCGACATGCCGATGGCTCTGCAGGCAACGTAGACTCAGCGGCGGCCAGCAGTTTGCAACATATGCGACCTCCCGCGCGGAGGTCCGAGCCGCTATGATGAGAACGACATGTACGAGCCCTGCGCCGCGAACGTCTCCAGTGCCGGATGGCTGCAGACCGCCGTGTTCGCGCTGGACCGCCGGATACGGCGCCGCATGGGAGTGTACGAGTACTCACTCCATCCGGACTGCCTGTTCCGCCTGCAGGTGGTACGCATCACCGACGCACTGGCGCTCGCAGACGGAACCTCGGCCAGCCCGGGGAGCCGGGTGCTGGTGCTGCATCTGTGGAACGAGCAGGTGCCGGTCATCGGCCCCACGGGTCCGACACTCGCCTGGGCGCGGCGCGCCGACCGCGCCATGGATATCTCGCTGCGCGAATTGACCGGCTACCTCGCGAGACAACCCTACCTGCGGGACATCAAGGTGATCTGCGGCGACATGCCGGTCACCGGCAGCGCGCAGGCCGAGCGGCTGGCACGCATTCTCGCGCGCTACGGCTTCGAGGCGGCGGTCGATGACAGCGACCCGCGTGGACTGCTGCACCGCTTCGGCGACGCCGTGCTGGTCCTGATGCTGGTGTGGGCGGCGAATCCGCGGGCGGTGCGCAGCGCCGTGCTCCGCTGCTGCAACATGCGCATATTCGTCTCGCGCGCGGCTCTCGAGCAGCGCTACCTGGCCGCGCTGCCGCGCGCGAGCCGCGCCGCAGCCCACTGAGTCCGGCGGGCGACCCAGTCACCCGCGCAGCGCCAGCAGCACGGAGCGGATCGCCGGCACCATCGCCGCGCGCGGCTGCGCCAGCCGCAGCCCGGTGGTGAGCTCGATCTGCACGCCGCCGCCGCGGCGACCGCGGTTGCAGATGTTGTGCGGGTGCAGCGCGCGGTAGGGATGACCGGCGAGGCGCACCTCGATGCCGGCCGCCGCGATTGCGGCACCGATACGCTCCTTGAGCGGCGTATCCAGACCGCCGAGCAATGCCTGCGGCGCGTCACCCCGGCAGCCATGTATCGCAATGACGTGATCGCAGCCGGAGAGCAGCGTGAGACAGCGCGGCTCGTCGAAACGGTGGCTGGTCAGATGCAGCGCCGCGTAGTTGCCGGATTCGCGCAATCCTTCGAAGAGATAGAGGTTGAACTCAGAGCCGGCGAGCGCGTGCGCGATCTCGGAGGTGCCCTCTTCGATCGCTCCGCCGTGCGGGGCGAGAATCGCAATCCCCGATTCGGGCCGGCGCTCGATCCGCACCCGGAAATCCTCGCCCTCCACGTGCCCGAGAGCGAGATCTGCATAGCAGGCGTACGCGCGCTCCGGGCGATGCGTGATCACGGCATCGATTGTAGGCTACGACTGCAATCGCCGAGTCAGTCCGCGGAAGTGTCGTTCCAGGCGCCGGCGGGCGGTGTATTCCGTACCGGCTCAGCATCCGTGCCCTTGCGGGCCTGCTTGTCGGCGTCGGCGATGCCCGTCTCGATACCGCGCGGCTCTTCCGAGTCGGGAGTGGGAGCCACCTTCGGCTGTTGATCCGCCGTCCCCGGTGCCGGGCTTTCCTGCGGGTCGGATGATTGCACGCTGGCCCCGGGCTGGCTCAGCTGCGACGGCGCGAGCGCGTGCGCGCCGCCTTCCTGGCGGAGGACGAGCGGCGCGCGCTTCCCTTGGTCTGCGATGCCTGGCGCGCCGCGGCCGAGCGCTGGGTGGAGGTCCGGCGGCTCGCGGCAGACTGCGCCTGAGACGCGAGCGAGCGGCGCGAGGCAGACTGGTGGCTCTCGCGCTTGAGTGCACGGCTGGCGGCAGCGCTGCGTCGTGCGCTGGTACGCCTCGGCGTGCCCTCCCCGTGGCCGCGCTCATAGTCGCGCTCAGCCTTCCGGCGTGTGCTCTCGGATGTCTTGCCGGGAGCCGGCGGCTTCACGTCGATACCGGCGCGGCGCGCCTCGGACAGACCGATGGCGATCGCCTGCTGCGGCGAGCGGGCGCCGTGCTTGCCTTCGCGCACGTGGTGTATTTCCTCGCGAACGAACTCTCCCGCCTGGGTCGAGGGCGACTTACCCTCGGCTTTATCCTGCTGTGCGCGCTCCAGGGTTTTGCGATCCGGCATGACGCGACCTCCACCCTCTGGGAGTTCGATGCTAGGACCAGGGAGCTGCTGCGGCTGTCGGCGCAGTCTGGTTCAGTCGTCGGCGTGCCGGCGGATCTCGGTGAGGTCCTCTACCAGCTGCCGATACATCGTCGCGCGCTGCTCATCCCTCGTGCGCAGGATCGCGGAGGGATGGAAGGTGGCGAAGGCTTCGGTGTCCTCGCCCAGGCGCCGCCATCGGCCGCGCTGACGCGTGATGCTGAAGGCGTTGCCGAACAGTGTCTGCGCGGCCATCGCACCGAGTGCCACGACGATACGGGGCTGGAGACTCGCCAGCTCCGCGGCGAGCCACATCCGGCAGGCTTCCTGCTCGGCGGCGTTGGCGCGCTTGTGCAACCGCAGCTTGCCGCGCAGCTCGTACTTGAAGTGCTTCACCGTGTTCGTGACATACAGGGTGCCGCGGTCCACCTGCGCCTCCGCGAGTGCGCGGTCGAGCAGCTGACCGGCCGGTCCGACGAACGGCAGTCCCTGCGCGTCCTCCTGCAGCCCGGGCTGCTCGCCGATCAGCATGACGCGGGCGTGCTCGGCCCCCGCTCCGAACACCGTCTGCGTGGCGTGCTTCCACAGCCCGCAGGCATGACAATCGCGCGCCTTGCGACGCAGCGTCTCGAGGTTGCCGGCGGGGATCTCGTGCACCGGTTTTGCGAGCAGCGTGTCGAGGGTGGCTTGCCTGGGCGGCCGAGCGTGCGCTGTCATGTCCTTGACCTCCGGCGGTCGCTGTCAGGGCGTGCACGGCGTTGCGCCGTGCTTGAACTTGGCCGCTGTGCACGCGCTCCGGCGTGGCCGCGCGTGTGCGTCGCAGCTGCCCGATTATGCGCTATCGTGGGCAGCCCACGGACGCGCAACGCTCGAAGGAGTCCAACATGTCAGGCACGCTCCGCCACGCCGGCGATGCAGCCATGCTCCAGACGGTCAACCCGGCCACCGGTGAGAACGGCAAGTCGTATCGGGCGCACACGCTCGATGACGCACGGAGCATTGCAGCGCGCTGTGCTGCCGCCCAGAAACTGTGGCGCCGGACTGCCCTGCGCGAGCGCAGCACGCTGATGCATGCCGCGGCGCGCCTGATGCGCGCCAACAAATCCCGCTACGCCGCACTCATGACCGAGGAGATGGGCAAAACCGTCACCGAGGGCCTGGCGGAAATCGAGAAGTGCGCCTCGACCGCGGAGTATTTCGCCGAGCACACCGCAACGTTCCTTGCGCCGCGGCCCCAGAGACTGGGAGACGGTGCCGTCCGCGGCGGCGCGGCGCCCAAAGCCTTCGTCACCTTCAATCCGCTCGGGGCGGTGCTGGCTGTCATGCCCTGGAACTTTCCGTTCTGGCAGGTCATGCGCTTCTGTGCTCCGCACCTCATGGCGGGCAACGGCGGGGTGCTCAAGCACGCCTCCAACGTTCCCGGTTGCGCGCTGGCGCTCGAGGCGCTCTTCCGGGAGGCCGGCTTCCCGGAAGACCTGTTCCGCACCGTGCTCATCGGCTCGCCGCAGGTGAAGGAGCTCATCGAGGATCCGAGCATCGCCGCCGTCACGCTCACCGGCAGCGTCAACGCCGGCAAGGCGGTCGCAGCTGCGGCCGGCGCAGTACTCAAGAAAACGGTGCTCGAGCTCGGAGGCTCCGATGGCTACATCGTCCTGGAGGATGCCGACCTCGGCAAGGCCGCGCAGGTGTGTGCAGCGGCTCGCATGATCAATGCCGGCCAGAGTTGCATCGCCGGCAAGCGTTTCGTGGTCCTGGAACCCGTGCGCGCTGCGTTCGAGGAAGCATTCGTCGCTGCCATGCGCCGCTATGAGCTGGGCGATCCGCGGGACCCTGCTACCCGGCTCGGCCCGCTGCAGAGCGTGAAAGCACGCGATGAGATCCACGAGCAGGTGCGGCGCAGCGTGGCCGGCGGCGCCCGCGTGCTGCTCGGCGGGGAGGCGCCGCGGCGCAATGGAGCCTGGTATCCGGCGACCGTCCTCAGCAACGTGACCCGCGGCCAGCCGGCGCACGATGAGGAAGTGTTCGGCCCGGTGGCGGCCATCATCAGCGCCCGGACCGAGGCCGAAGCCATCCGCATCGTGAACGGAACGAGCTTTGGGCTCGGAGGCGGGGTGCTCACGGCAGATCTGGCGCGCGGTGAGCGCATCGCCGCGGAAGAGCTCGAGTGCGGGCTGGCATTCGTCAACCAGTACGTGCGCTCGGAGGCGCGGCTGCCCTTTGGCGGCGTAAAGGAGAGCGGTTACGGCCGCGAGTTGTCGGACTTCGGGATCTACGAGTTCTGCAACATCAAGAGCGTGCTGGTTCAGGAGCCATGAGGCAGCAGTAGCGGGGGCGCATCGCCGCGGCGGCGGCTGTGGCGTGAGCCCCGCGACGCCGGTCTGACGTTGTGTGGGCCGACGCCGACAAACACTTCCGGTGTCCGGCGCATTGGCGGGGACGTGGGGCGCTATAGCATTTTGCTGTCACACAGCGGGACATCTTTATGCCAATAGCGAGCCGAACGTCCAAAGCCACGGGGCGCCATCGCGACGCGGTAACGCTCCTCAAATCCGATCATCAGCAGGTGAAGGCATGGTTTGCCCAGTTCACGAAGGCCACTGACCAGGTCCGGCAGGGAACGCTGGCACGCGACATCTGCCACGCACTGCGCGTGCACACGACCCTCGAAGAGGAGATCTTCTATCCCGCCTTCCTCGAGAGTACCGGCAACAAAGCGGTGCACCACGAGGCGGAGGTCGAGCACCAGGCCGCCGAGCGGCTGATTGCCGAGATCGAGGACTCGACACCGGCGGATGATTTCTTCACAGCCCGGGTAAATGTCCTCGGCGAGCTGATCAAGCACCACGTCAGGGAAGAGGAGAAGCCAGCCGGCCTGTTCGCCAAGGCCCGCAAGGCCGGGATGGATCTCAAGGGCCTGGGTGCACAGCTGGCGGAACGCAAGTCCCAGCTCGAGGCGGAGCGGCGGGAAGAGGCAGCCTGAAGCGGCGTCCCGAGGTGCTGCACGATCTTCAGCGGGGCGCAGCGCGCGCACTGCCCGGGTTCGCGTGCGGGATCGCGTACTCGCGCAGCAAGCCCTCGATCTGCGGCTGTTCAGTGGTGAGCGCCGCATCGAGACGTGCGCGCAAGTCGTCCTCATCGCGGCGCACCCCGAGTGCGATGTCATAGGCCATAGGCCAATCCTCCACCTCGGGTATCCACTCGAGCCGCAGCGGGACTGACGAGCGTCGCGCGAAATACCCCGCGACCGGCCCCCACACGAGGGCCACGTCCACTTCTCCGCTGACGACTGCAGCGATAATGCGCGCGGGGGGATTCGGCGCGCTGTAATCACCGAAAATCGAGAAGCCACGGACGTTGCCGGTGATGCCGCGCGCTGCGAGCGCCTGTGCGGGGGGAGTATTCATCGCTTCATATCCCACCAGCTGCACGCCGATGATCAATGTCCGCAGCCGCGGGTCATCGAGCGACAGATGCGCGAGCGCGCGCGCGCGGCGCGTTACGAACACATAGCTCGAGCGGTAGTACGGCTGAGAAGCGCGCAAGCCCTTGGTGCCGCTCGCGACGCCGGCCCACAGGTCACAGCCCTGCGAAGTGAGCGTGTGCCGGGCGAAGCCGCGACGCTGCGCCCACCACACGTACTGAACATCGGTATGCAGCTGCCGGGCGAGGAGCGTCACCAGCCTGTTTTCGAATCCCTCGCCCGCACGGTTGGAGAACGGCAGGTTATTGGGATCCGCGCAGACCACCAGGGCGTGCGCCGGAGCCGCGAGCTGCAGCGCGAGCAGTGCTGGGACCAGGTACTTCATTGCGGTCCCTTGATGACATCGGTGTAATCGTTGGTGGTACCCGGCGGGGGCGACCAGCCCGTATCCTGTGCCGCCTCGCGGGGTACCGGTGCGGGCGTCTGCGAGGGAGTATCACCGGTGTTGGCAGCGATGGTCTGCGGCAGTGACATCGAGCGCACATAGGCGGCCAGCGCCCACAGCTGCGCGTCGGGGATTTTGTCGCCCCAGGCCGGCATGCCATTCGGCCGGCCTTCGACGAGTGTCTGATGGATCTGCTCGAGCCGATCGCCATAGATCCATTGGTTGTCCATCAGATCCGGCCCCATGCCACCGCCGCCATTGGAGTGGCAGCCCGAGCAGTTGTACTGGCTGAAGAGACGCTTGCCCTCGACCACAGCCTGAGGATTTTCGTAGTACTGCGCAGCCCGCGGATCGGAGGAGGAAGCACCATGAATCATGCCGGGCACGAGCGCCGACGCAATGACTCCATTGCTCGTCCTCTCGGTGGTCACCGCCGCCTGGTCGTGCGAGGCGTGGTGGCAGCCCGTGAGCAGCCACACACTCATCAGCAGCTCAATGCGGTAGCCAGAACACATACAGCGTTCCTCCGGCAGTGGTGTATTTCGGCAGGTCGGACATCACGTTGATGAAACCGAGCGCGGCCGAGCCGTCGCGTGGATCCACGGGCCCGGCGACCACCGCACCGGCCCAGCCGCCGACACCGGAGAGCACCGCGATGTACTGATGCCCGTCCGGGCCGCGATAGCTGATCGGCTGACCGATGACTCCGCTATCTACCTTGTACTTCCACAGCTCCTTTCCCGTGCCGGCGTCGACCGCCTTGAACCATCCGTCCATGGTGCCGTAGAAAACCAAGCCGCCGCCGGTCGCGACCGTGCCCGACCATATGGGGAAATTCTCCTTCACGACCCAGGCGGGGCGGCGATTCACCGGATCCCAGGCCGTCAGCGCGCCGCGATGACCGCCGGGCCCCGGTTTCATGTGCACATCAGCGCCGACATATGGCGTGCCGGCGATGTAGTTCACCTCCAGGTTCTGCCAGTCCATGCAGATATTCTCGTGCGGGATGTAGATGAACCCGGTGTCAGGGCTGAAGCTCGAGGGCTCCCAGTCCTTCGCGCCCGAGGCGGTCGGACAGATGTCGTGCGTCGTACGGCCGAGACGGGTGGCCTTGTCGTCATTGAGGATGAGACGACCAGTCTGCAGATCCACACCCCGCGACGAATTCACCGGACCGAACGGGTCGGCCGAGAGCACCTGACCGGAGCGCCGGTCGATGACGTACACATAGCCGTTGCGATCGGGATGCACCAGCACCTTGCGCATCTGCCCAGCAAATGGCATGTCGAGCAGCAGCTGCTCGTTGACTCCGTCGTAATCGTGCTCATCGTGCGGTGTGTACTGATAGAACCAGCGTGCCTGCCCGCTCGCCGGGTCGCGCGCGAAAATGCCGGCGGTCCATTTGTTGTCGCCGGGCCGCTGTTCCTGATTCCAGGGTCCGGGGTTGGCGACGCCGTAGTAGACGGTGTCGAGCTCGGCGTCGTAAGTGACCCAGCCCCACACGGTGCCGCCGCCGATCTTCCAGGCCTGCGGCGGCCAGGAGCTGACACCAAGATCGGTACCGCGATCGGCGGCATAGAACGGCTTGAAACCAGGCCCGATCAGAACGTCGCGATCGGGACCGGTGCTGTAGGCGCGCCACAGGAGCTTACCGGTCTCCTCATCGAGCGCCGCGAGCCAGCCGCGCACACCGAGCTCGCCCCCGGAGTCGCCCACATACACGCGTCCCTGAGCAACCAGCGGCGCCATGGTGATGGTCTCGCCGAGGTTGATGTTGGCGAGCTGCGTACGCCACAGCGGCAGCCCGGTATTGACGTCGAGCGCGATCGTCTGCCCGTCCAGCGTGTTGAAGATGTACTTGCCGTGGTCGACGCTGCCACCGCGATTTACGACGTCACAGCAGGCAACGCCCTGACTCGCGGGCACCGGCTTTGGAGAGAATCTCCACTTCAGCGGTGCCCCCGGCCTGGTGAGATCCAGGGCATAGACGTAATTCGGATAAGCCGTCACGACGAACATGGTGTTGTCCGCCACGATGGGAGCGGCTTCCTGACCCTTGTTGACGGCCAGCGAGAAGCTCAGCAGCGGAGTCAGCTGCGCAACGTTCTGTGGCGAGATGTCCTGCAGCGAAGAGAAACGGGTGGAGGCGTAGTTCTTCGATGGCATGGTCCATTGACCATCATCCGGCGGAGCATTCGCCTGGCTCGGTGCGGTGTGACCGGCCTGCGGCGTGGGCGCGGCAAGCGCGTGTCCGATCGACTCACGCGTGAACACCTCCGCGGCCGGCACGGGCGAGGGCACGGTCTGCGCTGTTGCGGCGAGTGGTACCGATCCAACGAGTAACAGGGTCAAGATGCGTTCGCGGCACATGATGGTCCCCGATGAGTCTTCAGCCTGCACAGCGCGGCAGCGCGATATAGGCGGCCAGTGACAAGAGCGTCGCGACGCAAAAGCCGGCGCCGTACAGCAGACCCCACAGCGCCATGAAGCGGGTGCGACCGACGCCCTCATCCAGAAGCCCTGCACGCCTGCCGGCTTCCTCCGCCCGCGTCACCCGATACATGCGCCAGGAGACCGCGAACGCCGCGAAGGCGACCAGCGCGCACAGAACCAGGAGAGCGATGAGCGCCGGCCAGGTCCAGCGAAGTCCCGGCAGTGGCGTGGCGTAGCGATGGCTTCCGGGGAAGCACGGCTCACTCGCCAGCGCTTCACCGGCACACACGAGGATGAACCAGGCAAGCGGTCCCGCGACGACGGCGAACGCGATCTGGGCGGTGCCGACGTGCCCGCCATGTGGCGCAGGAGAATGGGTCAGCGACAGAGGAACCTCGGCAGTCATCGGCCAAATCCCAGGTAGGGGGTGATGTAGAAGCTCGTGAAGATGAAGAGCCAAACGATGTCGACGAAATGCCAGTAGAGCACTCCGGCGGACACCGAAAGACTCCGACGCGGGCTGAAGTAATCGAGGGTGGTCCAGAGGAAAATGGCAGCGAGCACTGCGATTCCGACCGCGACGTGCGCCATGTGGAAACCAGTCGTAACGAAGTACAGCGACCCGTAGCTGGAAGTGCCGAGACGGAACGGCTTGGCATACCATTCCAGCACCTGCACGGCCGCGAACAGGATTGCCATGAGGAAGGCGCCACCGAAGCCCACCAGCGCCTGCACCGGACGGTGCGTGAGGACCCCGCGCTCGCCGTACCAGGCGACGACGCTCGAGGCGAGCAGCAGAATGGTGTTGGGCACCGCCAGCTGCAACACCGGGCGCGGTTCGAGCAGCCAGCCGGGCGGAGCTGTCGCACCAGTGTAGAAGTAGGAGAACAGCAGGTAGCCGAACAATGCCGCCTCGGTCGCCACCAGCGTCCCGACCCCCCACCAGCCAAGGCCGCGGCGACCGACCGGACCGACCGGCAGCGGGCCCTGCCGAAGCGCGATGAGCTCAGCCACGCACCGCCTCGCGCTCGCGCAACTCGCGACGTGGCCACAGCCACACCACCAGCGCCGCAGTGAGAACGATCCCCCCGACCAGCGCGAGTCCCCAGGATTTGGCGATCAGCCCGGCAAAGAGCACCCCGAGGCCGATGGTCAGCACGAACGGCGCCACGGTATCCTCGGGCATGCGCAGGATCATGTCGGGCAGCGCATCGAGCGGCGAGGTGCCGAGACTCTCCTTGGCTTGGTCGAGCAGCAGTCCGCGGTCGAGTGAGGAACGCAGTTCCTCATCCAGGTAGCCCTCCCAGAGCGGATGGCGTGACGCCACCGCCGGGATGACCGCGAAGTTATAGGGCGGCGGCGGCGAGGGGATCGACCACTCGAGTGTGTGCGCGTCCCACGGGTTGGCTCCGGCGGGCGCGCCGCCGCGGCGACTCTTCAGCACATTCACCAGCAGCAGTACGATGCCAACGGCCAGAATGAAGGCACCGATCGAGGTGACGAGATTCAGTGTGTTCCATCCCATGTCTGGTCCGTAGGTGTAGACGCGCCGCGGCATGCCGAGCAGCCCGGTCAGATGCATCGGCAGGAAGCCCACGTTGAAACCGATGAACATCAGCCAGAAGTTCCAGCGACCGAGACGCTCATCGAGCAGTCGCCCGGTCATCTTCGGAAACCAGAAGTACAGCGCACCGACTACCGGAAACACATTGATACCGATCAGCACGTAGTGCAGGTGCGCCACCACGAAGTAGGTGTCGGTCAGCTGCCAGTCGACCGGGACGCTCGCGGTCATGAATCCGGAGACTCCGCCGAGCACGAACAAGATGATGGTGGAAGCGAAGAACATGAACGCCGTCGTGACCACCGGTCGTCCGTGCCAGATGGTCGCGAGCCAGGAAAACACCGCGACCGCCGATGGCACCACGATGGCGATCGATGCGGCGGAGAAGAATGACATGCCGAGGGCCGGCAGCCCGGTGGCGAACATGTGGTGCACCCACACTCCGAAGCCCAGGATCATCGTGGCGACGGTGGAGAGCGCAACCAGCGGGTAGCCGACCAGGGGCCGCCGGCAGAAGACCGGCAATCCGTCGGACACGAAGGCCATCGCCGGCAGCACGATGGCATACACCCAGGGATGACCAAAGATCCAGAACAGGTGCTGCCACAGCAGCGGCTGCCCGCCCGCCCGCACGTCGAAGAAGTGGGTGCCGAACTGCCGGTCCATCCACAGCAGAAAGAATGCGAGGCTGACCGCGGGCACGACCAGCAGGTTGGCGACATTCGCGGTGAGCGTGCCCCACAACAGAATGGGCACACGATTGATCGACATGCCCGGTGCGCGGGTGCGCATCGCCGTGACGATGAAGTTGGCTGCACCGAGGGTCGTCGAGGTACCGAGCAGCACCATGCCGAGCGCGTAGAAATCCTCACCCATGCCCGGGCTGTAGTCACGGTTGGCATACGGAACGTAGTTGAACCAGCCATCGTTCGGGCCATTGCCGCCCAGGAAGCCGACGTAGACGAAGATGCCGGCCGCCAGATAGATCCAGTACGAGAGGGCATTCACCCGCGGGAAAGCCATGTCGCGCGTGCCGAGCATCAGCGGCCACAGGTAATTGGAGAATCCGGAAAGGACGGGGCCGGCGTACAGGAAAATCATCGTCATGCCGTGAGTCGAGAACAGCTGGTCGTACTGTTCCGGGCCGAGCAGCCGGAGATCCGGGCCGGCGAGCTGCAGGCGCATGATGAGCGCTTCGATGCCACCGAGTAAGAGAAACACGAAGGCGGTGACGATGTAGCGCAGTCCGATTTTCTTGTGGTCGACCGTGCTCAGAACGCCCTTCAGTCCCCCCTCGCCCTCCCACAGCTCTTGCAGCCGCTGCTCCAGCGCCGGACTCACGCTGCCGAGAGCAGGCGTGCGGTCCTCGCCCCGGTTCATTGCAAGGTCTCCAGGTACGCCACCACATCGGCCAACTGCTGAGCAGTGAGGCTCTGGTTCGGCATCTGGCAGCCGGGTTTGATGCCCTGCGCGGCCTCGATCCAGCCACTGAGCGCGCCGGCGGTGTTCGGCAATACGCCCGCGCCGATCAGGCGGCGGCTCTTGAGATGGGTGAGGTCGGGCCCGACGCGCGAGGCGGCCAGCGTACCGCGCACCTCATGACAGAGCCCGCAGCGAAACTCGACCAGCCGGCGGCCGCGCTGCTCGGTCTCCCCCAGCGGCTGCTCCGCGGGCTGCAGCTGCGCGGCGCGCCAGCGCTGGAAGTTCTGCGGGGACTCGGCCACCACCTCGAGTGCCATGTGCGCGTGCTGCCAGCCGCAATACTCGGTGCATTGACCGAGGTAGCGGCCCGGGACGCTGGCCTGCAGCCAGGCAAGGTTGGTTTGTCCCGGGATGGTGTCGGTCTTGCCCGCGAGCTTCGGAACCCAGAAGCTGTGGATGACATCGGCACCGCGCAGTCGCACCAGCACGCGGGTGTTTACCGGAATGTGTAGTTCATTGGCGGTGGTAAAGCCCTGGTCGGGCCGAGCGGCGTCGTAATGCACCTCCCACCACCACTGGTGACCGGTAACATCGAGCACCAGGCCTACATCGGGTGGCGGACCCGCGGTGGCCGCCAGCGTCACCATGGTCCACACGAGTGTGACGACGAGCGGGACGGCGGACAGGGCGAGCCCGACACCGATCCAGCGCAGCGCGTGCGGAGCGCGCCCCACGGCCACGGCGCGTATCTCAACGGCCTCGGCACTCGCGCGGCCGCGCCGCAGCGCGACCCACAGAAGTACGGCGATCACGACGCAGACCAGTATCGAGACGGACAGCACGAACCAGGTCAGCGGCACGATGGCCTGGGCACGCTCGCCGGCCGCAGCGAGATAGCCAAGTGGTGTCTGACCGCTCATGCTGCGCCCTGGTCTTCCAGCGCAATACGCAGTCGATCGAGGGTGCGCAGCGCCGCCCAAAGGAACAGGCCGATTCCCGGCACCCACATGAGCACGCCACCGAGCTGCTGGTCCTCCAGCGGGCTCAAGCCCCAGGGCTGGGTGGTGGTGAGGTGCCAGAAGAACAGCGGGCGCCCTGCCATGGTGAGCACCGCGCCGAGAAGACCCATGTGCATCGAGGTGAATGCACCGGCGCACAGCACATCGACCGCGTGTGCATGCTCGCCATGCAGGAGCTCGCGCCACAGCCAGACGGCACTGCCGAACAAGCTGAGGTGCATGGCCCAGTACCAGGGCGTGAAGGCGAAGGTGGCGTCATACGGACCGGGCATGTGCCAGAACCACAGCGCGATGAAGAAAGCGCCGCAGGCGCTCCAGAGGCCGGCGCGCCCCACGCACCCGCTGCCGCGCGGCAGTCCCAGGGCAATGAGCGGTGCGGCGCCAAGAATCAGCAACATGTGCTGCGCGACGCGCGCGGCAAACAGCGCGAGCGACAAAGCACATAGCGGCGACACGAAGGCGAGCAGCGCGAGAGCCCAGCCGCACGCGGCATACCGCCGCGCCCCCGGAGCGCGGGCGATGCACAGCAGCACGACGAGCGCCAGCAGCAATGCTGTTATCAGCAGCGGGTCGAGATTGAATCTCGTGAGCAGCGCACCGGGCAACGGCGGCGCGCCGCAGTAGGGCAACTGCGCCCCCGGTCCTTGCAAAGCAGCCACCAGCGTGCGCCTCCGTGCGCCGGAAATGGTCCGCGCCGAACAGACATAACACGCTTATTTTATATAGGGGTCAAGGACTGTTGGAGTGTTGGCTGCCGCACCACGTACTACCTAACAGGTAGCACTGCCATGAGCGGCACCATGACAGTGTGGCTTGCCGTCAGGGCAACGCCTGCGGCGACGGCGGCATCAGATTCTGATTCAGGTGCTGCATGATCCACAGCGAGCCGAACACCACGAGCCCGGCTATCAGCATGCCGAACGCCAGCGCCAGCACGTTGTTGGTGTTGTCCGGCGCGGTAGTGATGTGCAGGAAGAACACCAGGTGGATGCCCATCTGCGCCACCGCAAAGACCGCGATAGCCACCGGCACGCTGGGACCATAGATGAGCGAGGTATGCGCCGCCCAGAACGAGGCGACGGTCAGAAGGGCCGCGAGCGCGAGACCGTAGACATAGTTGAGCACCCCCGCTGCGAGCCCGCCCTGCTGCCCGAACAGCGGCGGCTCGGCTGGAGCGTCGCCATCGCCTGCCGCGTGGTATTGCTGCTCAGACATAGGGCGTAGTTCCCACCAGATAGACGAGGTTGAAGATGGCCACCCAGATGATGTCCAGGGTGTGCCAGAACAGACTGAAGCACAGGTAGCGGTGACGGATGTTCTGCCGGAATCCCTTTGCCAGGAACTGCGCCATCATCGTGCCGAGCCACAGGAGGCCCGCGGTGACGTGCAATCCGTGGCAACCGACGAGCGTGAAGAACGCCGACAGGAACGCGCTGCGGCTCGGGCCGGCACCGCGCTCGACCAGGCTCGCGAATTCGCGTATCTCGAGCGTCAGGAAGCCGGCGCCGAGCAGCCCGGTGAGCAGCAATGCGGCCTGCGTCCAACGCTGGTTGCGTCGCTCGACCGCCAGCGTCGCCATCCCACACACGAAGCTCGAGGCAAGCAGGAAGGCCGTCTCCAGCGCGACACTGCCGGGGCGGAAGAGGTCCTGCGAGCGTGGCCCCCCGGCCGTCGCGCCGGCGAGCACCGCATAGCTCGCGAACAGCGTCGCGAACATGATGATGTCGGAGAGCAGGAAGATCCAGAAGCCATAGCCGACCACGACGCGCTTGGATGCGGGGCCACCACGGCCCTGCCCGCCCGCCTCGGGAATATCGTCGACGCTCGCGCTCATGGCGCCCGGGCCTCGGAGGCGTGCGCCGCCAGCCAGGCCTCGCGCGCAGCACGGCGGGCGCGATCGATGCGCGCCACCTCCTCCACCGGCACCACCTCCGCCTCGACGTCACGCCAGGCGAACCATACGAACACGGCGTACGCCGCGACGAGCCCAACGACCACCATCCACCAGATGTGCCAGATCAGGGCAAACCCCGTCATGGTGGCAAAGAACGCCGTGATGAAGCCCGTCGGGCTGTTGCGTGGCACCTCGATCGGCTCATAGCGCGGCTCGGCCGACAACTGCTGAGCCTCGATCGCCCGTTGCTTGATATGCCAATACGGCTCCTCGCCCCCGACGTCCGGCATCACGGCGAAGTTGAAAGCCGGCGGCGGCGAGGGAGTCGCCCACTCGAGCGAGCGACCGTCCCAGGGGTCGCCGGTGAAGTCGCGCAGCCGCTCGCGCTGGCGAATGCTGACGATGAGCTGCATGACCTGCGCGATCGCCGCCAGGAAGCTCAGGACCACACCCACCGCAGCGAGCAGGATCCACGGCCGCCACTCCGCGACCTCGTAACGCTGCAGCCGCCGCGTCATGCCGAGTAGTCCTACGACGTAGAGCGGCACGAAGGTGACGTAGAACCCGGACAGTGCGAGCCAGAATGCTGCCTTGCCCCAGCCCTCCTGCAGGCGGAAGCCGAAGGCCTTCGGAAACCAGTAAGTGAAGCCCGCAAATGCTCCGAACAGCACGCCGCCGATGATGACGTTGTGGAAGTGCGCGACGAGAAACAGGCTGTTGTGCAGCTGGAAATCCGCCGGCGGCACCGCGAGCAGCACCCCGGTCATGCCACCGATCACGAAGGTGACGATGAACCCGAGCGACCAGAGCATGGGCGTCTGGAACTGGATGCGTCCGCCGTACATGGTGAAGATCCAGTTGTAGATCTTCACGCCGGTACCCACCGCGATGATGGAGGTGGCAATGCCGAACACCGCGTTGACGTCGCCCCCCGCACCCATGGTGAAGAAATGGTGCAGCCACACCGTGAACGACACCAGGCAGATGAACAGCGTCGCGGCGACCATGGAGCGATAGCCAAACAGCGGCTTGCGCGAGAAGGTCGAGATGACCTCCGAGAAGATGCCGAACGCCGGTAACACCAGGATGTAGACCTCGGGATGGCCCCAGGCCCAGATAAGGTTCACGAACATCATCACGTTGCCGCCACCGGTGTTGGTGAAGAAGTGAAAGCCGAGGTAACGGTCGAGCAGCAGCATGGCGAGCGTCGCCGTCAGCACCGGAAAGGCGGCGACGATCAGCAGGCTCGAGGAGAGCGCCGTCCAGCAGAACATCGGCATACGCATGTAGCTCATGCCGCGGGTGCGGATCTTCAGGATGGTGGTCACGAAGTTGATGCCGGTCATGAGCGTGCCGATGCCGGAGATCTCGAGCGCCCAGAGGTAATAGTCGACACCCACGCCGGGGGAGTAAGTGAGCTCGGACAGCGGCGGATAAGGCAGCCAGCCGGTGCGGGCAAACTCACCGATGACGAGCGACACGTTCACCAGCAGTGCCCCGGTGGCGGTCAGCCACAAGCTGGTGGAGTTCAGCGTGGGGAAGGCGACATCGCGTACTCCGAGCTGCAGCGGCACGACGAAATTCATCAGGCCGATGACGAACGGCATCGCGGCGAAGAAGATCATGATGGTGCCGTGGGCCGAGAAGATCTGGTCGTAGTGCTCGGGCGGCAGGTAACCGGCGGCGTGGAACGCCAGCGCCTGCTGCGAGCGCATCATCACGGCATCGATGAAGCCGCGAAACAGCATGACGACCGCGAGCAGGATGTACATGACG
>JAFAKO010000209.1 GCA_019235245.1 Gammaproteobacteria bacterium | reverse complement strand
GAACAGGGCATCGCCTACCTGTATCGCGCGGAGGGCAGCGAGGAGCGGCGCGCGGCGCTTGCCGCCATCGCCGGCGACACGCCGGTCGGGCGTCGCGCCGATCCGCAGCGCACCTCGGGGTTGCGGGCCCGCGGCATCGTCGCCTTCCCCGCGGACCTCGGCGTCGAGCGTGGCGCGGCGCGCCGTGCGCTGCTCGCGGCACAAAGCATCGATGAGCTCATCGAATGGTCGGGCGGGCTCTACCAGCCGCCCGAGCACGTGCGGCGGGGCTGAGCGCGCGGGCTCCCGCTCAGGCGGGCGCCGCGGGCCGTGCGGGCGGTTCGGTGCGGCGCAGGCGCAGCGCCTCGAGCTCGCCCACGATACCGCGCCGGAAAGAGAGCACGCAGGCGACGAAAATCACCCCGATGATGGCGCTCACCCAGCCGCCGACGAGGTCCGAGAGGTACTCCTGCAGCGTGATCACGATGGCGGCGCCGACCACCGGGCCGAAGAAGGTGCCGGTGCCCCCGAGGAGTGTCATGAGGATCACCTCGCCCGAGGTCGACTGCTGCACGTCCGAGAGCGTCGCAAAGCCGAGCACCAGCGCATTCAGCGACCCGGCAAGTCCGGTGAGTGCCGCGGACAGCACGAAGGCGAGCAGCTTGTAGCGGTTGATGTCGTAACCGAGGGAGATCACGCGGGCTTCGTTCTCGTGGATCGCGCGCAGCACGTGCCCGAAGGGCGAGTGCACCACGCGGCGAATGAAGAGGAACACCGCGCCGAACACCGCGAGCACCAGGTAGTACATCACCTTGTCGGACCTGAGCGGCAGGAGTCCCAGCAGCGTGCCGCGCGGCACGCCCTGCAGCCCGTTCTCACCGCCGGTGAAGGGCGCCTCGAGACACACGAAATACACCAGCTGCCCGAGCGCAAGCGTGATCATCGCGAAGTAGATGCCGCGGCGGCGGATGGCGAGCCCGCCGATGACCGCGCCGAGCACGGCGGCGACCGCGACGCCGCTCAGCAGGGCGGCGGCAGGTCCCGCGCCATGCGCGGTGATGAGCCAGCAGCTCACGTAGGCCGCGAAGCCGAAGAATGCCGCGTGGCCGAACGACAGCATGCGGCCGTACCCGAGCAGCAGGTTGTAAGCGCAGGCGAACATCGCAAAGCACAGCAGCTTCATGAGGAACACGGGGTACAGACCGAGCCACGGCAGCGCGAGCGCCAGCAGGCCCGCGAGCAGGTAGCCGACGGCATTGGCGCGCAGCACCTTCATTCCCGGCCGAACAGTCCCGCCGGTCGCAGAATCAGCACCAGCGCCATGATGATGAACACCACGATGTTGGAGGCTTCGGGGTAGATCACCTTGGTGAACCCCTCGACCAGCCCCAGCACCAGCCCGCTCACGATCGAGCCGAGGATCGAGCCCATGCCGCCGATCACGACCACCGCAAACACCACGATCACGAGCTCCGTGCCCATGTGCGAGTTGACGAGCACCACGGGGGAGGCGAGCACCCCGGCCAGTGCCGCGAGCGCGACACCACCGCCGTAGCAGGCCGCGACCAGCAGCGGAACGTTGACCCCGAAGGCCTGCAGGAGCGGTGCGTTCTCGGTGGCTGCGCGCAGCGTCGCACCGAGCCGGGTGCGCTCGATCACGAACCAGGTGCTGAAGCAGACCACGATCGAGGCGACGATCACCCAGGCGCGGTACAGCGGCAGAAACATGAAGCGCAGGTTGAGGGCGCCGGCGAGCGCGGGTGGCACGGGATAGGACTGGCCGCTCGCGCCGAACACCTGGTGGAGCGAGCCCTGAACGATGAGGGCGAGACCGAAGGTGAGCAGCAGCCCGTAGAGCGGATCGAGACCATAGAGATGGCGCAGCAGCAGCCGCTCGACCAGTACGCCGAGCAGGCCTACCGCGAGCGGCGCCAGCAGCAGCGCGAGCCAGTAGTTGATGCCGAGGTATTGCAGCCCGAGGAGCGCGGCGAACGCGCCGAGGGTATAGAAGGCGCCATGGGCGAAGTTGACGACCCCCATGAGCCCGAAGATCACCGCCAGCCCGAGGCTCAGCAGTGCATAGAACGAGCCGTTCACCAGGCCGAGCGTCAGCTGCCCGAGGATCACCGGCACCGGGAGCCCGAACACCGTGCTCACGGGGTGCCCCAATGTGCCCGCACGGCTACTTCGGCGCCAGCGGACAGAGCCCCGTGATCGGTCCGAATGCGTCCTCGCCGCTCATTTTCCGGATCACCTTGTAGTAGTCCCAGGGGTACTTCGATTCCTGCGGCGTCTTGACCTGCATCACGTACATCTCGTGGATCATCGCGCCATCGGCGCGGATGTAGCCGCCCTTGGCGAACATGTCGTTG
>JAFAKO010000123.1 GCA_019235245.1 Gammaproteobacteria bacterium | reverse complement strand
GCACGGCAGCTGGCCGCCGGGCCACCGTTGCTCTTCCCCGCGATCAAGCAGCTGCTGCGCCATTCGGAAGTGGTGGCGGAGCATGCCGCCATCGAGCTGCACGACAGCCTGGACGCGGTGCAGCGCGTGATCCGCTCCGAGGACCTGAAGGAAGGGACCCGCGCCTTCTCCGAGAAGCGCCCGCCGGTGTGGAAGGGGCAGTAGCCGGGCCCGATTGTCGCGCGTTGGGCGCGTCGGCTCCGCGCGCACACAGCGAACCGGCGATAGTTAGTCGATTTACTAACTATCGGCGAATCGTGCTTTCGACGGCGTCGGCGCCGGCGCTGGCGCCGCGCTGCAGGGCCTTTCAGGCGCCCAACGGCCGCAGCAGCGCCCGCGAGATGATGTGGCGCTGCACCTCGCTGGTCCCGTCCCAGATCCGCTCGATGCGCGCATCGCGCCAGATGCGCTCGAGCGGCAGGTCGCTCATGAGCCCCATGCCGCCGTGGATCTGCAGAGCCTCATCGGCCACCATCGCCAGCATCTCGCTCGCCTTGAGCTTCGCCACCGCCATGTCCATGTCGCTCGCGGTGCCCTGGTCGAGCTTCCAGGCCGCCTCGAGAGTCAGGAGCTCCGCGGCGCGCAGCTCCACTGCCATGTCGGCGAGCTTGAACGAGATGCCCTGGAACTTGCCGATCTGCTGTCCGAACTGCACGCGCTCAGCCGCCCACTGCTTTGCGCATTCGAGGGCGCGCTCGGCGCGCCCCAGGCAGTTCGCGGCCACCTGCAGGCGGGTCGCCCCGAGCCAGGTGTTGGCCACTTCGAAGCCGCGATGCACCTCGCCGAGCACCGCCGTGGCCGGCACGCGGCAGTCGCTGAACTCCAATATGCAGTTGTTGTAGCCGCGGTGCGAGACGTTCTGGTAGCCGGGCCGGACTTCGAAGCCCGGGGTGCCTCGGTCGACGAGGAACGCCGTGATGAGCTTGCGCTTGCCGCGCGCGGAGCTCTCTTCCCCGCTCGCCGCGAACAGGATGACGAAATCGGCGTGGTCGGCATGGCTGATGAAGTGCTTGGTGCCGTTGATGATGAAGTCACCGCCGCGCTGCACGGCGGTGGCGCGCATGCTGCGCAGGTCCGAGCCCGCCTGCGGCTCGGTCATGGCGAGGCATTCGACGCGCTCGCCGCGCACGGTCGGCAGCAGGTACTGCTCACGCTGCGCTCCGGCACAGGCGAGCAGAATGTTGGAGGGCCGCGCGACGCAGGTGTACTGCAGGGCATAGTTGGTGTAGCCGAGCTCCTTCTCGTACAGCACCCAGCTCACCGCGTCGAGGCCGGCGCCACCGGCCTCGGTCGGCATGTTGGCGGCGTACAGTCCGGCGTTGATCGCCTTGGCCTTGAGCGGACGCCACAGCTCCTCGCGCAGCACGCCGCTCGACTCGACCTCGCGCTCATGCGGCACCAGCTCCTGACGCACGAAATCGCGCGTCGTCTTGATGATGAGCTGCTGCTCTTCGCTGACAGAAAAATCCATGAGTCGCTCCTCGTTGCGCCCCTGCTCAGGCCGGGCCGGCGCGGCCGCGCGCACGCCGGGTCGCGGCGCTCGCCTCCGCCCAGGCATGCAGCAGCTGCAGCTGCAGGCGCAGCTGCGCAATCTGCCGCGCGGCCGGCCACTCCGCGCGGCTCGCCACGGTGCTGGCGGTCACGCCATTGATGAAGGTGATTACTGAGCGCAGCACCTGGTCGCGGGTCGCCGCCCGCCAGCTGCGCCAGCCGCTGAAGCCGCGTGCCAGGCAGCGCTCGAACAGCCGCAGATACTCGCGGTGCAGCCAGGCGTTCACACGCCGCAGCCGCCGGTCGGCCGGCACCTGTCCCCAAAACGCCATCCACACGGCGCACTCGGTGTAGCGCGTCTCATCGAGCGGCAGCGCCTCACTGAGAAGCGTCAGGAGGTCCGCGGCACCATCCACCTGCGTCAGCCGCTCCTCGATGCGGCGCAGGATGAGCCGCAGCGCCGCGACGATGATGTCCTGCTTGGTCTCGAAATAATGCGCGATCATGCCGCTGGTGCAGCCGGCGGCGCGCGCAATGCGCACGATGGTCGCCTGCTCGAAGCCGTGCTGCGCGACGACGCGGCAGGCGATGAGCGCGATCTCATCGCGCCGCTGCTCATGGTCGACGATCTTGGGCATCGTCCCTCAGCCGGTGGCCGCCTGCACGGCCGCCAGGCGGGCGCGCACTTCCGCGTCCATGGGCGCGACCTTGCCGTGCTGGGTGTTGACGTGCAGGTAGAGCAGCTCCGCGGTCGCTACCAGCACCGCATCGCGCTCGCGCTGGAGCGCGTGGTGCACGCGCACGCGCTTCTCGTCGACCTCGAGTATGCGGCTGAGCACGTACAGGCGCTCCTGCGAGCGCGCCTCGGCCCGGTGCGCGATGTGGGTCTCCGCCGTATAGAGCGCGCGCCCCGAGCGCCGGTAGGCGTCGTCGATACCCGCGTAGCGCAGCAGCGCGTCGCTCGCATCGCCGAACACCTGCAGGTAGCGCGAGTCGGTCATGTGGCCGTTGTAGTCGATCCACTCGGGCCGCACGTGCGTCTCGAGCACGCGCAGTGGACCGTTGCCGGCCCCCGCGGCGCCGACGGCCGTGGCCGCAGCGATGCGCGGGCGCGCGCTGGCGGCAGAGGCCTCGTAGAGGCGCTCCTCGAGCGCGCGCAGCGTCGCGCCGGCACCGATGTTGTACTCGCGCAGCACCTGCTGGATCACCACCAGGTAGTCATCCCGCAGCCGTTCGAGCTCGCGGATCGAGCGGCCCGCCGCCTGCGCCTGCGTGCCGGCGACCATCTTGTCGATCAGCCCCTCGGTGAGCTCGGGAGCCTCGAGCCTGGTCCACGGCCACTTCAGGCACGGGCCGAACTGCCGCAGCATGTGGCGCATGCCGGTCTCGCCGCCGGCGAGATGGTAGATGAGATTGGTGCCCATGGCGGCCCAGCGCAGGCCCGGCCCGTAGACGATGGAGTCATCGAGCTCGCCCGTGGTGGCGACCCCATCGTTCACCATGTGCAGGATCTCGCGCCACAGCGCTTCCTGCAGCCGGTCAGTAAGGTGCCCGGGCACTTCGCCCCGCACGGTGAGCGGGTGCATGCCGATAAACGTGTAGAAACGCCCGGCCGCTTCCAGGGTCGCTGGTGCAGTGCGCTCCCCGGCCACCAGCTCCACCAGCGGCAACAGGTAGACCGGATTGAACGGGTGCGCTACCAGCAGCCGCTCGGGTGCATGCATGTCGCGCTGCAGATCGCTTGGCATGAGGCCGGAGGTGCTCGAGGCGATAATGACGTCAGCCGCAGCCTGCCGGCTGACCTCAGCCAGTACCCGCTGTTTGAGCTCGAGCTGCTCGTGAATGTTCTCTTGAATAAAGTCGGCCTGGCGTGCCATCGCCGCCAGATCGGTGGTGAACGTGAGCCTGCCCTTCGGTGGCAGTGGCGCGCAAGTGAGCCGCGCCAGCGCGCCGTCGGCGTTCGCAACCGCGCCGCGGATCCACTGCTCCATTTCCGGTCGCAGGTCGGCGGCGAGCACGTCGATACCGAAGTGCAGCGCGCGCGCCGCCCAGCCACCGCCGATCACTCCCGTGCCGAGAAGGCCGAGCGTCCGCACCTGTCGCATCATCCGCACCCATTCCACGCCCCGCGTACTCCGCTGCAGCGCCGCGCCGGGAGCGTGCCGTTTTTTTAATGTC
>JAFAKO010000095.1 GCA_019235245.1 Gammaproteobacteria bacterium | reverse complement strand
GTCCTCGACACCCTGGCACTCGCGCGGGACCTGCATCCCGGACAGCGCAACAGCCTCGATGCTCTCTGCAAGCGCTACGGCATCGACAACTCCGCCCGTGAGCTGCACGGGGCGCTGCTCGATGCGCGCATCCTTGCCGATGTCTATCTGGCGATGACCGGCGGCCAGGGCGCGCTCGCCCTCGCTGAAGCCGGCGAGCCTGCGACAGCGCACGACACGCTCCGGCCGCAGCGGGCGCCGCTGCGCCTTGCCGTCACGCTGCCGGTGCCGGTAGCGAGCCCCGAGGAGATCGCGGCGCATGAGATGATGCTCGCCGTGATATCCAAGGCGAGCGGCGGGCGGCTCCTGTGGGCGGCCCTCGAGCCGCGCGAGACAGTCCCGGCGGTGGTGCAACTGGAAGAGGCGCCGCAGCGCTCGAGCGCCTGAGGCCGCGGACAAGGAAATTTCATGCTGAGACTGCGCAAGTGCCGCATCGGAGTGGTGGGCCTCGGCTACGTGGGGCTGCCGCTCGCCGTGGAGTTCGGCAAGCACTTCGAGACCATCGGCTTCGACGTGAAGCCGCAGCGCGTGGCCCAGCTGCGCAAGGGCCGCGACAGCACTCTCGAGGTATCGCGCGCCGAGCTGCGTGCCGCGCAGCGGCTCAGCTTCACCACCGATCTCGAGCGGTTGCGGCGCTGCCGCATTTTCATCGTCACCGTGCCGACCCCGATAGACGGCTACAAGCGGCCGGACCTCACGCCGCTGATTCGAGCTAGCGAGAGCGTCGGCGCCGTGCTCAGCAAGGGCTCAGTGGTGATCTACGAGTCGACCGTG
Organism: Gammaproteobacteria bacterium; assembly: GCA_019235245.1. Taxonomy (GTDB): domain Bacteria; phylum Pseudomonadota; class Gammaproteobacteria; order Steroidobacterales; family Steroidobacteraceae; genus 13-2-20CM-66-19. Next base: position 3,062 of record JAFAKO010000095.1, on the reverse strand, counting down.
TATCCCGGCTGCACCGAGGAGGTATGCGTACCGATCCTCGAGCGCGTCTCGGGATTGAAGTTCAACCGCGACTTCTTCGCCGGCTACAGTCCCGAGCGCATCAATCCCGGTGACAAGGAGCACCGTCTCACCACCATCCGCAAGGTGACCTCCGGGTCGACCCCGGAGATCGCAGACTTCGTCGACCAGCTGTATGGCACCATCGTCACCGCTGGAACTCACAAGGCCTCCAGCATTCGCGTCGCCGAGGCTGCGAAGGTGATCGAGAACACGCAGCGCGATGTCAACATCGCCCTCATCAACGAGCTGGCTCTCATCTTCAATCGACTCGGCATCGACACCGAGGAGGTGCTGAACGCCGCGGGCAGCAAGTGGAATTTCCTGCCCTTCCGTCCCGGGCTGGTCGGCGGGCACTGCATCGGCGTGGATCCCTACTACCTCACGCACAAGGCGCAGGAGATCGGCTACCACCCGGAGATGATCCTTGCGGGCAGGCGCCTGAACGACAACATGGCGCTGCACGTTGCCGAGCAGATCATGCGTCTCATGGCGGCCAGGCGCATTCACGTCAAGGGCGCGCGCATCCTGGTGCTCGGCATCACCTTCAAGGAAAACTGCCCCGACATCCGTAACTCCAAGGTGGCGGACGTGGTGCGCGAGCTCGACAAGCAGGGCGCGCAGGTCGAGGTCTACGACCCGTGGGCGAGCGCCACCGAGTGCCGTCACGAGTACGGTTTCGGCACGGTGCGTGCGCTCAAGGCGCGGCGCTACGACGCGGCGGTGGTGGCGGTGGCCCACCGCGAGTTCCGCGAGCTCGGCGCACGCGGCGTGCGGCGGCTGTGCCGCCCGCGGCACGTGCTCTACGACATCAAGCACGTGTTTCCCGCCGCCGCGGTCGACGGCAGGCTGTGAAGATCCTCGTCACCGGCGCCGCCGGCTTCATCGGCGCGCAGACCACTGAGCGGCTGCTCGCGGCAGGGCACGAGGTGGTCGGCCTCGATAATCTCAACGACTACTACGACGTGAGCCTGAAGCAGGCGCGCCTGGCGCGTCTCACCGGGCCGGGATTCCGCTTCGTGAGGCTCGACATCGCCGATGACGCGGCGATGGCAGCGCTGTTCGCGCAGGAGAAGTTCGCACGCGTCGTGCACCTGGCCGCGCAGGCGGGCGTGCGGCACTCGCTCACCGAGCCACACGCCTATATACGCAGCAATATCACCGGCACGGTGAACGTGCTCGAGGGCTGCCGGCACCACGGCGTCGAGCACCTGGTGTATGCCTCGACCAGCTCGGTGTACGGCGCCAACACCGATATGCCCTTTTCCGTGCACCGCACCGCCGATCATCCGCTCTCGCTCTATGGCGCCAGCAAGCGCGCGAACGAGCTCATGGCCCACAGCTACTCGGCACTGTTTGCCCTGCCGACCACGGGGCTGCGGTTCTTCACCGTGTACGGCCCCTGGGGCCGACCCGACATGGCGCTGTTCACCTTCACGCGCAACATTCTCGAGGGCCGTCCCATCGACGTGTACAACCGTGGCCACCATGCCCGCGATTTCACCTACGTCGATGACATCGCCGAGGGAGTGGTACGCGCCTGCGGGCGCATCGCCCGGCCCGATCCGCACTGGCAGAGCGCCGCGCCCGACCCCGGCACCAGCTCGGCCCCGTTCCGCCTCTACAACATCGGTAACCATCAGCCGGTGCAGCTGCTGCGTTACATCGAGGTGATCGAGGAATGCCTCGGCCGCAAGGCGCAGATGAATCTGCTGCCGCTCCAGCCCGGCGACGTGCCCGAGACCTTTGCCGACATCGACGACCTGGTGCGCGATGTGGGCTACCGCCCGGCGACGCCCATCGAGGTGGGCGTGCGGCGGTTCGTCGACTGGTTCTGCGAGTACTACGGCTATCCGCGCGAATGAACCCGGAAGCATCCATCTTCGTCGCCGGGCACCGCGGCCTCGTGGGCGCAGCGCTCGTGCGGCGGCTGCGCGCCGCGGGCTTCCAGAACCTGCTGCTCCCCGACCGGAGCGATCTGGATCTCACCCGTCAGCAGGCGGTTGAGGACTTTTTCGCCCGACAACGCCCGCAATTCGTGTTCGTCGCCGCCGCGAGGGTGGGCGGCATACTGGCCAACAGCAGCTATCCCGCCGACTTTCTGTGGGACAACCTCGCCATCGAAACCAACGTGATCGGGAGCGCCTGGCACAGCGGCACGCGCAAGCTCCTGTTTCTTGGCTCGAGCTGCATCTATCCGCGCGACGCACCCCAGCCGATGACCGAGGACTGTCTGCTCACCGGGCCGCTGGAGCCCACCAACGAGCCGTACGCCATCGCGAAGATCGCCGGCCTCAAGCTGTGCTCGGCGTATCGCCGCCAGCATGGATTCGATGCGATCTGTGCCATGCCGACCAATCTCTACGGGCCTGGGGACAATTTCAGCCTGCAGGATTCGCACGTTCTGCCGGCGCTGCTGCGCAAGATGCACGAGGCGAAGGAGAGCGGGGCTGCGGAGGTCGTCATCTGGGGGACGGGACGCCCGCGGCGCGAGTTCCTGTACGTGGAGGATCTGGCAGAGGCGTGCCTGTTTCTCATGCAGCACTATGAGGATGAAAGACCCATCAACGTCGGCTGCGGCCGCGATCAGACGATCGCGGAGCTTGCCGAAACGGTGGCCCGGGTCGTGGGTTTCACCGGCACCCTGCGCTTTGACTCCTCGAAGCCCGATGGCGCGCCGCGAAAATTGCTCGACACGAGCCGCCTGGCGGCGCTCGGCTGGACTCCACGCACTCCCCTGGAAGCAGGAATCCGGCTCACTTACACCTGGTTTCTCGCCAACCACCGGACGCTCAGGCAATGAGCGGCGGAGTGCACTGCTAGAATCGTCGCTTCCCTCGCGCCTGCGCGCGACCGGAGGCATCCATGTCCGTGAAGGCCTCGCGCCCCGCGCCTGCCATGCAGGTGCCGCTGCTCGATCTGAAGCCACAGTACGAGCCGCTCGCGGGCGAAATGCGAGCGGCGATCGACCGGGTATGCGCGAGCCAGCACTTCATACTCGGCCC
>JAFAKO010000012.1 GCA_019235245.1 Gammaproteobacteria bacterium | reverse complement strand
CCGCCACCTGCGCGCCGGAACGGTGCAGGGACGGGTGACGGGCGGCGATGGCCGGCTCATCGGCTCGCCGGTGGTGGTGGTGGCCGAGAAAGACGGCCAGCCGTACGCCTGGACGCTCGGCCGCCACGGCAACTATCACCTCGAGCTTCCGGCAGGCGATTACCGGCTCTATGCGACCGCGCGGCACTGCTCACGCAGCAGTGCCTCCTCGCTGTCGCTCGCGGCAGGCGCCACCGTGGTCCGCGACTTTCACGACCTGCGCGCCCCGGGCGGCATCGAGCTCGAAGTCGCCGACGCGCGCAGTGGCGCGCCGCTCGATGCACGCGTCAAGATCAGCGAAGGCGACCGACCGCTGGTGCAGTTTCTCGGTCGCACCACATTCTTCACCTCCCTCACGCGGCAGGGTCACCTCGCCGAGGACATCGCCCCGGGCACGTACCGCCTGGAGGTCTCGGCGGGCGCCGGGTTCACCGCGCAGCCCTCGAGCGTGACCCTGCAGGTCGATTCCGCAGCCGTGAGCAAGGCGCGTGTCGCCATCACCCGGCTCTTCAATCCGCAGGCCCGCGGCTGGTACGCCGCCGACCTGCATCACCATGCCGACCAGGCCGAAGCGGTCACTCCACCGCCGGAGCTGGTGCGTTCCGAGCTCGCCGCCGGGCTCGCTGTGCTGTTCGTGAGCGACCACGATTCGACCGCCAACCTCGCTGCCTTGCGCCGGATTGCGAGTACGCGTGGCTTACCCTTCATCCCCGGCATCGAGCTCTCGCCCTCCTGGGGCCACTTCAATGCCTACCCCATCGATGCGCACGCGCACCTCGCCATCGACACGAGCACGGCGAGCGTGCACGCAGTGCTCGCGGAAGCGCGCCGCGAAGGCGCGCAGGTGGTCCAGGTCAATCATCCGTTCATCCCCTACGGATACTTTGCGAGCCTCGACGCCGGCCTCGCGCCCGGGGGCTTCGACTCCGGCTTCGATCTGATCGAGATCAACTCGGCGGTTTCGCAGGATGATGGCAAGGTGCTGCAGCGTGTGTGGAAATTCTGGGACGAAGGCAAGCGCTACTATCTGAGCGCTGGCAGTGACACGCACGATGTCTGGAGCGAGGAGTCCGGTCGCGTGCGCGTCTACGTGCATACCGACGGCCGGCTGGACCCGCAGCAGTTCGTCACAGCGCTCAAGTCGGGCCACGCCTACGTCAGCTACGGGCCGTTGATCTTCCCGCAGGTGATGTTCGGCAGCGAGCTGGCGCCGGCCGGGGATGTGGTGCTTGGCTTCGATCTGGCAGCGGTCGCCGGCTTGAAGCAGGCAGAGCTCGTGAGTGCCGGCGCTGTGCAGCGCCGGTCTTTCACGAACGCCCCCACCGAGACGCACGTCGAGTTCACGTTGCCGCCGCCTGCAGCCGCCTGGTACGCGCTCATCGTCGAAGACCAGCAGGGCCACAAGGCCTACAGCGATCCGATCTGGACGGTGCCTGCAGCGCCAGCGGCGGCGCCGACGCCGGCGGCCCCATGACGCGCGCGCCCGCAAGCCTGCGTCGGGCGCAGCTGGCAACCATCGCGCTGCTCTTCGGCGGCTACGCGGCCTGCTATTACTGCCGCGCCGACCTGTCGGTCGCCACGCCGCTGCTGGTGGAGGAGTTACGCCGGCACGGCTTGAGTCACGGCGAGGCCCTGGTCCGCATCGGCTCGCTCAGCTCCCTCGGCGTGCTGGCGTATGCGTTGGGCAAGCTGTTTCTCACCGGTCTCGGCGACTACTGGGGCGGCCGGCGCAGTTTCCTCATCGGGGTCGGTGGCGCGACCCTCTTCACGCTGATGTTCGCGGCCGGGGGCAGTGTGCCGGTCTTCACCACCGCCTGGCTCGCGAACCGCCTGACTCAGTCGGTCGGCTGGGCGGGACTCATCAAGGTCTCCTCCAAATGGTTCAACTACTCCTCGTACGGCTCGATCATCGGCATCCTCAGCGTCAGCTACCTCGTGGGCGATGCGCTGGCGCGGCAGCAGATGGGGGTACTGATCGGCAGAGGTTACGGCTGGCGGGCGGTGTTCGTGTTCGCGGGAGTCGTGGCTGGCGTCATGCTGCTCGCCAACCTGCTGTGGCTGCGCGAGTCACGCGTCGAGGCGGGCCACGCCGAGGCGACCGCCAATCCGCTCAATCTGTTCGCGCAGAGCGAGTCGCCGCCTGCCAGTGTCGCGGCCCTGCTGTTGCCGTTGCTGCGCAGCCGGGCATTTCTGCTCGTTTGCCTGTTGTCCTTTGCCTGCACAATAATTCGCGAGACCTTCCTCACCTGGACGCCGGTGTACCTGCACGACCAGCTCGGCTACAGCACCAGCGACGCTGCCGGCCTGAGTGCCCTCTTCCCCGGCGTCGGCGCGCCGTCGGTGCTGCTGGCGGGATGGCTGAGCGATCGCCTGGGCCTGAACGGCCGCTCGCTGCTGCTGTTCCTCGGGCTCACGGCGACTGCCGGCGCCCTGCTGCTGCTCATGTCACTGCATCCGCACGGGGTATCGCGCGGCCTGCCGCTCGCGGCCATCGGCCTCGTGGCCTTCTGTCTCCTCGGCCCGTATTCCTATCTCGGCGGCGCCTTTGCGCTGGACTTCGGCGGCAAGCAGGCGAGCGCCGCCTCCTCCGGCATCATCGACGGGATCGGTTACTGCGGCGGGGTGCTCGCAGGGTATGGCGTTGCCAGCATCGCGGTGGCCTTCGACTGGGGCGGAGTGTTCGTGGCGCTCGCGGTGGTGAGCGCCGCCGCCGCGCTGTGCGCCGGGGCGCTGCATCTGCTCAACACGCGCGCAGTCGTGCAGGTGCTGCATGCCTGAGCGCAGCGCCGCACGGCGGGTGAGCGCGGTCCCCGAGATGCTCACCATCGAGTGGGCAGACGGTGGCGTGAGCGACTTCGCCAGCCTGTGGCTCCTCGACAATCGCGCCGAGGATCGCGACCCGCACAGCGGGCAGCGTCTCATCGACATCGCCGATCTCCCGGAAAGGCCCCGCATCCGCTCGGTGGTCGCGCGCGATGGCACGGTGCGCATCGAATGGGAAGGGGCGCAGGCGGCTTCCTTCGAGCTCGACTGGCTCGCCGCTCACGCCCGGGACCGGAACGTTGGCGCAGCGCCCGCGCGCGCGCGCCGCTGGCTCGAGGGCGCAACGCTCGATGCACGCCGCGACTTCGCCAACTTGACGCTCGCGCGGCTGCGCGAGAGCCCGGCCGAGCGGCTGACCTGGCTCACCCGGCTGCTGCAGGACGGGCTGGCGTTCCTCGATGAGGTGCCGACCACCGAATCGACGCTGCTCGAGACCATGCCGCTGATCGGTCGCGTGCTCGAGACCAACTACGGACTCAGCTTCGATGTGCGTTCGGTCCCCCAACCGGAGAACCTCGCCTACTCCGATCTCGGGCTCGGACTGCACACCGACAATCCCTATCGTGACCCGGTGCCGGGATTTCAGGCGCTGCACGTGCTGCTGGCCTCGAACGCCGGCGGCGAGAGTCTGTTTGCCGACGGGTTCGCGCTCGCCGAGCACCTGCGCGCGGCGGCGCCGCAGGCCTTCGCGCAGCTCACCACCGTCCCGGTGCCGTTTCACTACCGCTCGCGCGATGCCGAGCTGTGCAGCGAGCGGCCGCTCATCCAGCTCTCCGCGCGGGGCGAGGTCATTGCGGTTCACTACAACAGCCGGTCGATCGCGCCCCTGGCTCTCGGCGCGCGCGCCGCCGAGGACTTCTACGCCGCTTACCGCAGCCTGGCGTTGCTGCTGCGCGAGGCGCGCTTCCAGCTGCGCACGCACCTCCCCACCGGCACGCTGGTCGTGTTCGACAACCAGCGCATCCTGCACGGCCGCACCGCCTTCTCCTCCGGCCGCTGGCCGCGGCATCTGCGTGGCTGTTACCTCATGCGCGACAGCGTGCACAGCGAGACGGGCCTGCTGCGCCGGCAGCTCGCGGCCGCGGCGCAGTGAGCCTCGCCAGCGACATCCTCGGGCTGTACGGCTCGCGCGGCCGGCAGGCCTACTTCGGCGAGCGCGTGTCGATGGCGGAGCACGGTCTGCAGGCGGCGCACTTTGCGCAGATGGAAGCTGCGCCGCACGCGCTGGTGGTGGCGGCGCTGTTGCACGATATCGGCCACCTGCTGGAGGACGTGCCGGATGAGATCGCCGACTGGACACGCGATGGCCGGCACGAGGAAAGCGGTGCGCGCTGGCTGGCGCGACATTTCGCTGCGGCGGTGTGCGAGCCTGTGCGCCTGCACGTGCCCGCCAAGCGTTACCTGTGCGCGACTGACGCAAATTACTTCGCCCGCCTGAGCCCCGCCTCGGTACACACCCTGCAGCTGCAGGGCGGCCCGATGCCTGCGCACGAGGTGGCGCAGTTCAGGGCCGAGCCGCACTGGCAGCAGGCCGTGCGGCTGCGACACTGGGACGACCAGGGCAAGGTGGCGGGGCTGAAGACGCCGGCGTTCGAGGACTATCTGCCGCTCATCGAGCAGCTCGCTCACGGCGGGACCTGAGGATGGACCTCGACCGGCACGCGCTCGCCTACACACCCTCGACCGGAGCGCGGCGCATTCACGAGACGCCGCTGGTCGCCGCCACCGCCGAGAGCCTGGCGGGTTACGGGCGGCTGGTCGACGATGCGAAGGCCGCCCCTATCGAGATCGTCCGATGGCCCGCACAGGGGTGGCGCCCGATTGACGACCACACCGGGAATCAGGGCGGGGTGACCGAGGGATTATTCGAGTTCTGCTGGAGAGGCGAGACGCTCTACGCGCGCAACCACGCGGTGGGTGACAGTTACCTGTTCGCCTGGAGCACCTGGCCCGAGGAAGCGCAGGCGGAGGGCACCGGAAAAAAGCGCGAGCGCGCGCTCATCTGGCGTGCCAACTACCATCCCGACGGCGGCCAGCTCTTCTTTCCGCTCAAGGGGCAGAGCTTCGTCGTGCCGCTGGCGCTGCCGGGCGATGACGTCTCGCCGGAGAAGTTCGTCAGCTTCTGGTGCGACGGCCGCAGCGGGCTCTATCTGCATCCGAACGTGTGGCACGGCGCGCTCGTCCCGCTCGATGACGAGGCCGAGTTCCTCGACCGGCAGGGCCGCGTGCACGCGCGCGTCTCGGTGAACTTCGTCACCGAGTTCGGCTGCTACCTCGGCGCCCCGTTGCGCCGCCCGTGACGCAAAGAGACCGGCGCCCGGAGCGCGCCGGCCTGAATTGCGAGTCTTGCAGCGAGCTACATGTGGTGCGGATGCCAGCCCTCCGGCTTCCGACCCTTGTCCTTGCCCACGTTCAACGGCTGGCCGGCGATGTGATCGTCCGGAATCGTCGGCGTGAACTTCGGCAGATTTTTGGCACGCTCGTGCGTCACCGCTTCGAAGCCTGAGGCGAGCGCGATGAGCTGCGGCTCACTGAAGGCGGTGCCGAAGAAGGTGATACCCAGCGGAATGCCATACACGTTGGCCGCCGGCACCTGCACGTACGGATAGCCCCCGGCGGCGCCGAGACTCGAGCTGCCGTAGACGAAGTGGTCGCCGTACAGCAGATCCGTCGACCAGGCCGGGTTGTCGGTCGGCGCGATCACGGCGTCGAGGTGGAATTGCGCCAGCGCGCCGTCGATGCCACTGATGGTGAAGGCCTTGTCCGCCGCGAGCGCCTGGTTGTAGGTCATGCCACCAAACACCGGCTGCGGATCGTCGACCCCCGGGAGGAGCGACTGCGCCTGGAGGAAAATGTCCTGGTTGAAGAACGGCATCTCGGCGTCGGCATTGCTGTTGTTGAAATCGATCGCGCTCTGCAGCGTGCCACCTGCGAGGGGGACACCGACGCGCGTCGCGAAGTACGCCGCGACATCGTTGCGGAAGTCGAAATCGAGCACCAGCGATTCCCCGCTGCCGAAGCCGGGCCCAAAGCCGCCGAAGCCGGCCGCTTCGAGGTCGACGACGGTCGCACCGGCAGCCGTCAGGGCCGCCAGCACCTCATCGAAGGCCGCAACCACCGGCGCCGGAGTCGGCAGCGCTCCCGGCGGTAGCGGTGAGGGCAGATTGAACCCGACCGTGGTCCTCACCAGGCCGAGCCGTGCCCCGTGTAATGCATGCGGGTTCAGGAACTGCGTGTAGTCGGTGGGGATGTTGGTGGGACGAGTGAAGCGGCCCTGCCAGCCGAGTGGCACGCCGCCGGTGGCAGGATCGCGGCCGTCGAAGGTCCGGCTCTGAATGACACCGAGCGCGACGGCGGCATCGGCGACCGTCCGTCCGTGCGGGCCCACGGTGTCCTGCGTATGCGAGATGGGCACGACACCGGCGCGGCTCGTGAGCCCGACGGTCGGCTTGATACCCACGACGCCGCTGGCATTGGCGGGACAGACGACGCTGCCGTCGGTCTCGGTACCGAAAGACACCGTCGCGAAGTTCGCCGATGCGGCCGCTCCTGAGCCGGAGCTCGAGCCGCACGGATTGCGATCGATGCCATAGGGGTTGTGGGTCTGCCCGCCCACGGCTGACCAGCCGCTGATGGATTCGAAGGAGCGGAAATTCGCCCATTCGGACAGGTTGGTCTTGCCGAGAATCACCGCACCGCCGGCGCGCAGGTTCGCGGCGACGGTCGAATCACGCGGAGCGGGCGTGCCCTGCAGTCCGAGCGAGCCAGCCGTAGTCTGCATCCTGTCGCCGGTGTCGATATTGGCCTTGAGCAGCACCGGAATGCCGTGCAGCGGACCGAGCACCTGTCCCTTGCGGCGCAGATCGTCCATGTGGCGCGCGACGGCGAGCGCATCCGGGTTGATCTCGATGAGGGCGTTCACGCCGAGACCGGTCTTCGGCCCGGGCTGGTCGAGCTCCCCGATGCGCTCGATGTAGGCACGCGTGAGCTGCTCCGAGGTGAGCCGCCCGGCGGCCATCTCCGCCTGGAGCTGCGCCACGGTGGCCTCGAGATACGGGAATTTGTCCTTGCCTCCCGCTCCCGAGCCGGCGGGTGCGGCGAGAGCTGCCGCGATCAAAACGCTGAATAGGATCCGTGCTGCCACGCGCGATGTCATGAGTATCCTCCCTTACGGCGCAAGCATGAGCGGCGCAGAAAGCTGGAACCACCGGGGCTCGTTGCGCCGGACGTTGTTGACTCGACCTGGCTCTGGTGCGCGACCTGTTGGTTTTGTGAGCCTGGGGGATGCTACGCCCGTGAAAATCTCCCTTCAATCAGCACAACGGCGGCGCGTGCGCGCCGGGCGCTGATCGTCGTTCCCGCCACGGCCGAGCCTGACAGTGGCGTTGCAGACAGTGCGATGCGATCATCCGCGCATGAAACTCGACCTGGGCTTTGTGCGCCGGCAATTTCCGGCGTTTGCGGAAAGCTCGCTCAGCGGCCAGGCGTTCTTCGAGAATGCCGGCGGCTCCTACCCCTGCGGCGCAGTCGTGAGCCGTCTCGGGGAGTATTACCGTCGCCTGAAAGTCCAGCCCTATTACGACTTCCCGGCATCTGCCGAAGCCGGCGAATGGATGGACGCCTCGCGCGAGCGTCTCGCCGAGTACCTGGGCGTCAGCGCGCCCGAGGTGCATTTCGGCCCCTCCACGTCCCAGAACACCTACGTGCTCGCGCAGGCGTTCCGCACGCTGCTCAAGCCGGGCGATGAGGTCATCGTCACCAACCAGGACCACGAGGCCAACAGCGGTGCCTGGCGGCGACTCGCGGCGCACGGCATCACCGTGCGCGAATGGCGCGTCGATCCACAGAGCGGCTCACTCGCCGAAGAGGACCTCGACACGCTGCTGACCGACCGCACGCGGCTGCTGGTATTTCCGCACGCCTCCAACGTCGTCGCCCATATCAATCCGGTCGCGCGGATCACCGCGCGGGCGCGCGCGGCCGGAGCGGTCACCGCGGTGGACGGCGTGGCCTGGGCGCCCCACGGGCTGCCCGATGTGCGGGAGCTCGGCGCCGATATCTACCTGTTCTCGCTCTACAAGACCTACGGTCCGCACCAGGGCCTGATGGTCGTGCGCGCGGGACTGCTCGAGCGGCTAGGCAACGAGGGACATTATTTCAATGTCGGCGAGCCCGCCAAGCGACTCGTGCCGGCCGGCCCCGATCACGCGCAGGTGGCGGCGGCGCGCGGCATCGCCGAGTACTTCGACGCGCTCGATGCGCATCACACGCCGGTCGCGGGCGCGACGGCCGGGGCGCCGGCACTGAGCCGCGCGGCGCGCGTGCGGGCGCTGTTGCGTGCCGCGGAGGTGCCGTTACTCGCTGCGCTGCTCGAATATCTCGGCACCCGCACGGACCTGCGCGTACTCGGGCCGGAGGTGGCCGAGCAGCGCGCCGCCACGGTTTCGTTCGTCCCCGCGGGAATCGAGCCGCGGGAGATGGTGCGCGCGCTCGCCGCCCGCGGATTCATGGCCGGCAACGGCAATTTCTACGCGGTGCGCGTGCTCGAGGCGATGAACGTCAATGCGGATCGCGGCGCCGTGCGTCTTTCGATGCTGCACTACAACTCGATGGACGAGGTGCAGGGGGTCATCGCGGCGCTCGAGCAGATCCTGGGCGCACAGCGCTCGCCGCGCGCGGCGCGGCGCGCGACCTGAGGATCTGGCGGGTGAGCGTGCGGGTGCTCGCGATCGCAGTGGCTGTGGCAGCCGGTGCATTCGCCGTGCCCGCTCAGGCGGCCGGCTCGGCGATGACTGCCGGGGACCTGAAGGAGTTGTGCTCGGGGTCGGATCACGTCAGTCACAACGTCTGTCGCGTCTATATCCTCGGAGTCACCGAGGGCATTACCCAGGGCCTGGCGATCGCCGCGGCCAACGGCGCGAAAGCCTGCATCCCCGAGGATATCTCGGCAGAGCAGCTGGAAAAAAAGCTCAAGGCGCGCCTCGAGCAGGACCTGTCGCGCTCGCCTGCGCAAAGCACGCAGGATGCGGCGGTGTTCCTCGGCGCGGCGCTCGCCGAGGCATTCCCCTGCTCCGCGCCGAAAGCCGCGCAACACTGATGCGGGGGCCGCCACGCGGGGTCGGCTCGCGGACGACAGTCCGCGTGGCATGGCTTGCGATCCTCCTCTCCGAATCGACGGGCGCAGCGGACAACGGCGTCTATCTCGAGGAAGTCGCCACGCAGGCGGAAGCGGACGAGTACACCGTCTACGACCTCTTGGCGCCGGATTCGGCGAGCTTCCGTATCTCCTACGAGGTGTCCGCGACCACCGCCGGCGCGAAGGTCTTCTACAACCCGATCCGCAGCGGCAGTGTCGCGAGCGATG
>JAFAKO010000284.1 GCA_019235245.1 Gammaproteobacteria bacterium | reverse complement strand
GTGCAGGGGTTCATCTGCAACGACACCTACCAGGTGAGCAACGTCCCCGGGATCTACGCCATCGGCGATGTCGCCGGGCGCGCGCAGCTCACCCCGGTGGCGATTGCGGCCGGGCGGCGCCTCGTCGACCGGCTCTTTGGCGGCCAGGCCGGCCGGCATCTCGATTACGAGAACGTGCCGACGGTGATCTTCGGGCGGCCACCGCTCGGCACGGTGGGGCTCTCGGAGAAGGCGGCCACGGCGCGCTATGGGGCAGAGAAGCTGAAAATCTACCGCTCGAGCTTCGTGCCCCTCTACCACGCCCTCACGGCGGCCAAGCCGCGCTCGCAGATGAAGCTCATCACCGCAGGCCCCGAGCAGCGAATCGTCGGCCTGCACGTGGTCGGCCCGGGGGCGGATGAGATGCTGCAGGGATTCGCGGTGGCCGTGCGCATGGGTGCCACCAAGAAGGATTTCGATGACACCGTGGCGATCCACCCGACTTCCGCCGAGGAATTCGTCACGATGCGCTGACGCCTCAGACGCTGCCGCTGCGCGCCTTCAGAGCCGCGAGCACGTGTGCGGTCTGCGGCCGCACCCCGCGCCACAGCCGGAAGGACTCCGCCGCCTGCTCCACCAGCATGCCGAGCCCCTGCACCGCGCGTGCACAACCCGCCTCGCGCGCCCAGTTCACGAAGGCCATGGCGGAGCGTCCGTAGGCGAGGTCGTAGCACACCGTCTGCGGGCCGATCGCCCCGGCAGGAATCGGCGGAATCTCGCCCGAGAGGCTCGCGGAGGTCGCATTGATGATGATGTCGAAAGGCGTCTCGCCGACGTAGGCGAAGCCCACTCCCTGCGTCGCGCCGAGATCGGCGAACGCGGCGGCGAGCGCCTCCGCCCGCTCGGGCGTGCGGTTGGCGATCACGACGATGGCGGGCTCGAGCCCCAGGAGCGGGGCGAGCACACCGCGCGTCGCGCCCCCGGCACCGAGGATCAGCAGGCGGCGCTGCGTGACCACCAGCCCGAGGTTGTCGCACAGGTCGTGCACCAGGCCGACCCCGTCGGTGTTGTCACCGAGGATGACCTCGTTCTGGTGCGAGAGCGTGTTGACCGCCGCGGCGTGCGCGGCGCGCCCGGTGAGCTCCTGTGCCACCTCCACCGCGGCGACCTTATGGGGCAGGGTGATGTTGAGCCCGCGGCCGCCCTCGGCGAAGAAGCGCTGTACCCGCTCGGTGAATTCCTGCGGCGCGACCTCGTACGCCCGGTAACTCATCTCCTGCCGGGTCTCGCGGGCGAAGATGCCGTGAATGAAGGGCGAGAGGCTGTGGCCGACCGGGTGGCCGAAGACGCCGTACTGGTCGAGAGCCGGGCTGCTCATCCGGACGATTCTGACAGCATTCGCACGCTGCTGCCTCCACCGGGCCCGACGGCGAGACACGCCTGCAGCTCCGGCAGCCACACCTGCATGTGCTCGAGGGTGAGCCACGGCGGGTTCACGATCAGCACTCCGGAGCCGTTCAACGTCACACGCGAGTCCCGTGGGTAGAGCCACAACTCGCTCGCGAGCACCGCCGCGCGCATCGCGGTCGACTCCTGCAGCGCACGCAGACACTCGAGATGCCAGGGCGCGATGGTGCGCTCGTCCTTGATCGGATACCACGCCGCCACCACCCCGGTCGGGAAGCGGCGCGCGGCTTCTGCGATGGACTCCGTGAGGCGTGCGAAGTCCTGCTGCTCCTCGTAAGGCGGGTCGAGGAGCGTCAGGCCACGCCGCTCGGCCGGGGGCAGAAATGCCTTGAGGCGCGCAAATCCATCGCCGCGCTCGATGCGCACGTTGATCGGGTGCTGCCGTAGCGTCGCGAGCGCCGCACACGACTCCTCGAGCGCGTGCGCTTCGGCGCCCTGCAGCTCGAAGAGCACCGCACGGTCCTGGGGGCGCAGTTCGGTGGCGGCGAGGAGCGGTGAGCCGGGATAGAGCTGCGAGCGGCCGGCGCCGGCACGGAAGGCGCGCACCAGCGCGGCGAACTCGCGCAGCTCGTGCGCGGCAGGCTGCACCTGCATGAAGCGGCCGACACCGGCGGCGGCCTCCGCCGAGCCGCCCGAGAGGTCGTAGCTCCCGCGCCCGGCGTGGGTGTCAAGATACAGGAAGCCCTTGTCCTTTCTCTTCAACGCGCGCAGCAGCCCGAGGAGCGCGACGTGCTTGTGCAGGTCGGCGAAGTTGCCGGCGTGGTGGCTGTGGCGATATTTCACGGGCGCACGGCCGCGGCCTGCGCCGCTCAGCGTCGTGGCTGCGAGCGACGCTCGAGGCGCTTGCCGGGGCGCACCGCGGGCGCGCTGCGCGCGCACAGTGCCCGCAGTCCCGCCGCGACGTAGGGCGCGAGCCGCTCGTGGACGCCATCGAGATCCGCGGCACGGCACAGCCCGCCCGAGAGTTGGTCGATCCGCCCGGTCTCGGCGAAGGTGAGCGTGAGGGCGCCGGTCAGGAACTGGTAGCCCCAGTAGATCTCCCGCGGCGGGCAGTGCGGCAGCGCCTCGCGCATCACCGCGATGAATCGCTCGACCAGCGGGTCGAAGTGCCGCGTCATCAGCTGCGGCCCGAACTCCGGCGAGTTGTCGACGTAGGCGACGAGCGCGAAATAGCTCTTCCATCCCGCACCGCCCCGCGCCGAGCGCTCGAGCAACGGCCGGGTGAAGGCGCTGATGATGGCTTCGAGCGCCGGTGCGCCGGGACGCGCGCTGCGCCGCACCTCCTCGAGCAGCTCGAGCCGTTCGCGGTTCAGCACCCCGGCACGCCGCTCGAACACCGCGGTGAAGAGCTCGTGCTTGCCGCCGAAGTGATAGCCGACGAGCGCCACATCGACGCCGGCGGACTGCGTGATGTCGCGCAGCGACACCCCGTAGAAGCCGCGCTGCGCAAACAGCCGCTCCGCCGCATCGAGGATGCGCTCCCTGCCGTTGCGCGCGCGTGCGGCAGCCTTCCGCGCGGGAGTCTTTCGGTTCCGCGCCGCCGCCACCTACCTACCTACCGCACCGCAAAAACCCGCTCATGGGCGACAGTGTCCGGTGAATCGCCCCCGCCGTGCAAACGGTAAGATGCTGTGATGGCAGCGGCATCTGAATTCTGGTTCGACGGCGATGACGGCCTGCGACTCTTCAGCCGCGTCTACGCGGGCCCGCGCGCGGATGCGCCGGTGGTGCTGTGCCTGCACGGGCTGATGCGCAACAGCCGCGACTTCGACGATCTCGCGCAGCGGCTCGCGGCGCGTTACCGCGTCGTGGTACCCGACGTGCGCGGCCGCGGTTTCTCGGCCCGCGATCCGAATTTCAAGAACTACCAGGTGCCTGTCTATCTACAGGATGTGACGCGGCTGCTGGTGGGGCTCGGCGTCGTCCGCGCGAGCATCGTCGGCACCTCCATGGGCGGGCTGATGGCGATGGTGCTGGGAGTGATGGCGCCGCAGATGGTCACCGGCATCGTGCTGAACGATGTGGGGCCGGAGCTCGACCCGCAGGGGCTCGAGCGCATCCGTGGTTACGCCGGCAAGTCCCCGCCCGTGCGCAGCTGGGCCGAGGCCATCGCCAGCGTGCGCGACACTTATGGCACGGTGTGGCCGGGCCTGACCGAGGAACGCTGGGAGAAGATCGCGCGGCTCAGCTATCGCGCCAACGCCCAGGGCGTGCCGGAGGCCGACGCGGATCCGCTCATCGGCGAGCCGCTGCGTGACCCCAAGGCGGCGGCGGTGAATCTGTGGCCGCTCTGGGGCGCGCTCGCGAAGGTGCCGATCCTCGCCATCCGCGGTGCCAACTCGGACATCTTGAGCGTCGCCATCCTCGAGCGCATGCAGCGGGAGAAGCGTTCGGGGCTCAAGGTGTTGACGGTTGCCAATCGCGGCCACACCCCGCTCCTCGATGAGCCGGAGTGCCTCGCGGCGATCGATGAGTTCCTGGCGGCGGTGACCTCAGGCTGAGGGACACACGCATAGCTGCTTTCGCCAATAGTTAGGCGTTTTGCTAACTATCGGCAAAACGTGCGCCAGTCGCCGGTGCGGCGGGTCGCCGGTGCCGCGGGTCGCCCCCCGCGCATACCCGCTTTCGCCAACAGTTAGGCATTTTGCTAACTATCGGCAAAACGTGTAGGGACGCCCCCCCCGGGCCCCGCCGACGCGACGGCTACTTCACTCCCCGCGCCCGGCCCTGTGCGACGCCGCCGCTCTTGGCACGTGACTTAGCGGCGGTCCCCTTCCTCGGCGCCGGCGCCGCCTTGGCGCGACGGTGGGGCTTGCGCGCGGCGTGCGCGGCGGCTTTCGGCCGTGGATGCGCAGCGGCCACCGGCGGCTGATTGACCGCGGCGGGCTTGGCACCCCCAGGTGGCGCCCCCGGCGCGGCTTTCTTCTTGCCGGCGCCTCCGCCCTTGCCTTTGCGCTCCGCCGCTGCCGCCGCGGGAGCCGCGGCCTGCGCTCCATCGCCGCCAGCGGCTGGAGCCGCCGCGGCGCGCTTGCCGCGGCCCCAGCGCCCGAAGCGTCCGCGCTCGGGTGCCGCGGCGAGCAACGCTCGGCACTCCTCCAGCGACAACAATTTCGGATCGCGATCCTTGGGAATCTTGGCGTTCTTCTTCTTGTCCGTGATGTACGGGCCATAACGGCCGTTGAGCACCTGGATCCCGTCGTCGGGGAAATCCTGGATGAGGCGGTTGGCATCCGCCTCTTTCTTGAGGCGAATCACCTCGCGGGCGCGCTCGAGAGTCACCGTGTACGGGTCGTCCTCCTTGAGCGAGGCATACTTGCTGCCGTACTTGACGTACGGGCCAAAGCGCCCGACGTTGGCGACGATGGTCTCGCCCTCGGCCGTCTCACCGAGCGTGCGCGGCAGCTTGAAGAGCTCCATGGCGTCGGCGAGGGTGATGGCGTCCATCTTCTGTCCGGGGCGCAGCCCCGCGAAGCGCGGCTTCTCTTCGTCGTCCTTGGTGCCGATCTGCACGAACGGCCCATAGCGCCCCATGCGCACCGTGATCGGCTTGCCGGTCGCGGGGTCCTTGCCGAGCTCGCGCGCCTGCGCGACCTGCTCGCGCGTCACCGTGCGCTCGATCTTGTCGACCTGGTGAATGAAGGGCTTCCAGAACTTCTCGAGCGGCGTGGTCCACTCTTCCTCGCCGCGCGAGATCGCATCCAGCTCATCCTCCATCGCCGCCGTGAAGCCGTATTCGACGTAGCGATGGAAGTGATGGGTGAGGAAGCGGTTGACGATCTTGCCGATGTCGGTCGGCACGAAGCGCCGGTTGTCCATCTCGACGTATTCGCGGTCCTGGAGCGTCGAGATGATGGCGGCGTAGGTCGAGGGCCTGCCGATACCGTGCTCCTCCAGCGCCTTCACCAGCGAGGCTTCGCTGTAGCGCGGCGGCGGCTCGGTGAAGTGCTGCGAGGCGGCGAGCTGATCGAGGCTCACGGTGTCGCCTTCATTGAGCGGCGGCAGCAGGTGGTCGGTATCGTCCACCTTCGCGTCGTCGCTCCCTTCCTGGTACACGGCGATGTAGCCCGGCTTCACGAGCGTCGAGCCGTTGGCGCGCAGCAGGTGACGCTGCGGTCCATCCTCGCCCGCCAGCAGGTCGACGGCGACGGTGTC
>JAFAKO010000349.1 GCA_019235245.1 Gammaproteobacteria bacterium | reverse complement strand
ACGGTCACGTGGTGACCGCACACATCTCCGGCAAGATGCGCAAGAACTACATCCGCATCCTCACCGGCGACGCCGTGACCGTGGAGATGACCCCCTACGACCTGACCAAGGGCCGGATCATATACCGGGGCCGCTGAGCTGAGGGCTCGATAGTTAGGCAATTGCCTAACTATGACCGTAACCTCCTTAACCGACCGGCGTCGCTTCCAGTCCCTGGGCGATAGTTAGGTAGTTACCTAACTATCGCCGAAACGTGCTTTCAGCCCGGCGCCCCCCACCGACCGGCGCGCGTTACGCCGGTACCGTCGGTGAAGGCGCCGGTTCGCAGGTAAGCGTGAGCGCCGAGCCATCCGCCGCAACCGACACGCTCACGTGGCCGCCGCTCGCCAGCCGTCCGAACAGCAGCTCCTCGGCGAGCGGCCGCTTGATGTGCTCCTGGATGGTGCGGGCCATCGGCCTGGCGCCCATCTTGGCGTCGTAGCCCTTCTCCGCGATCCAGCGCCGGGCCGCGTCATCGAGCGTCAGCGTGACGCCCTTCTGCTCGAGCTGCGACTCCACTTCGAGGATGAGCTTGTCGACCACACGCTCGATGGTGACCGGGTCGAGCGCGGCAAACTGGATTACCGCATCGAGACGGTTGCGGAATTCGGGCGTGAAGATCCGCCGGATCGCCTCCATGCCATCGCTGGCATTGTCGGCGTGCGTGAAGCCGATTGACGGACGTGCCATCTCCTGCGCACCGGCGTTGGTGGTCATCACGATGATCACGTGGCGGAAGTCGGCCTTGCGGCCGTTGTTGTCGGTCAGCGTGCCGTGGTCCATGACCTGCAGCAGCAGGTTGAACACGTCCGGGTGGGCTTTCTCGATCTCATCGAGCAGCAGCACGCAGTGCGGATGCTTGGTGATCGCCTCGGTGAGGAGCCCGCCCTGGTCGAAGCCGACATACCCGGGCGGGGCGCCGATGAGACGCGAGACCGTGTGCCGCTCCATGTACTCGGACATGTCGAACCGCAGGAACTCCACCCCCATGGCGATGGCGAGCTGGCGCGTCACCTCGGTCTTGCCGACCCCGGTGGGCCCGGCAAACAGGAAGCTGCCGACCGGCTTGCGCGCCTCCCCGAGCCCCGAGCGCGCCATCTTGATCGCGGCCGCCAGGGCTTCGATCGCCCGGTCCTGGCCGAAGATCACGAGCTTCAGATTGCGCTCGAGATTCTTGAGGATCTCGCGATCGGAGGTCGAGACGCTCTTCGCCGGGATGCGCGCCATGCGTGCGACCACATCCTCGATGTGGCGCACCTCGACCGTCGGCTCGCGCTCGGCGATCGGCTTCAGGCGCGCGCGGGCGCCCGCCTCATCGACCACGTCGATGGCCTTGTCGGGCAAATGGCGCTCGTTGATGTGCCGCGCGGCGAGCTCGGCCGCGGCACGCAGCGCCTCATCCGCGTAGGTGATGCCGTGATGCTCCTCGAAGCGCGGCTTGAGGCCGAAAAGAATGTCGATGGTCTCGGCCACCGACGGCTCCACCACGTCGATCTTCTGGAAACGACGCGCCAGCGCGTGATCCTTCTCGAAGATGTGGCGGTATTCCTGGTAGGTGGTCGAGCCGATGCAGCGGATCTCACCGTTGGTGAGCACCGGCTTGATGAGGTTCGAGGCATCCATGACCCCGCCGGACGCCGCGCCCGCCCCGATCACGGTGTGGATCTCGTCGATGAACAGAATCGCACCGGGGAGCTTCTTGAGCTCGGTGATCACGCCCTTGAGGCGCTTCTCGAAGTCGCCGCGGTACTTGGTGCCGGCGATCAGCGCGCCCATGTCGAGCGCGAAAATGGTGCAGTCGGAGAGCACCTCCGGCACCTGGCCCTCCACGATGAGCCGCGCGAGGCCCTCGGCGATCGCGGTCTTGCCGACGCCGGCTTCGCCGACGTACAGCGGGTTGTTCTTGCGGCGGCGGCACAGAATCTCGATGGTGCGCTCGACCTCGAGCTTGCGGCCGATGAGCGGGTCGATGCGGCCTTCCTGGGCCATGCGGTTGAGGTTGCTGGTGTATTTCTCGAGCGCACTCCCGCCCTCGCCTTCGCGCTCGGCGTCGGTGCTGGACTCCTCCTTCTCGGAGGTCTTCTCCTCGGCGATCTTCGACAGGCCGTGGGAGATGTAATTGACGACGTCGAGCCGTGTCACCCGCTGGCGATTCAGCAGGAATACGGCGTGGCTCTGCTTCTCGCTGAAGATCGCCACCAGCACATTGCCGACGCCGACCTCTTTCTTGCCGCTCGACTGCACGTGGAACACGGCGCGCTGCAGCACACGCTGGAAGCCCAGGGTCGGCTGTACCTCGCGCTCCTCGCCCTCCTCGAGCCGCGGGGTCGACTGCTCGATGTGATCGCGCAACTCCTGCTTCAACTTCGCCAGGTCGGCCCCGCAGGCGCGCAGCACCTCGCGTACCTTGGGGGTGTCGAGGATGGCGAGCAGCAGGTGCTCGACCGTCAGGTACTCGTGCCGGGCCTCGCGCGCCTGATGGAACGCGTCGTTGAGACAGTATTCGAGCTCGTTGGATAACACTTCATCGAACCTTTCAATTGGGCATCGAGCGCCAGCGGTTAGTTCCCGTCCTCTCTGCTGGGAGCCTCAGGCCTCTTCCAGCGTGCACATCAGCGGATGCTGGTGGTCGCGCGCATAGGTCGTCACCTGCGCCACCTTAGTTTCCGCGATCTCGTATGTGAAGACCCCGCATACTCCCTTACCCTTCGTGTGGACCTCGAGCATGATGCGCGTTGCGGTCGGGCGATTCATCGTAAAGAACTTTTCCAGCACATCGACCACAAACTCCATGGGGGTGTAGTCGTCGTTCAGCAGCACGACCCGATACAGAGGTGGCTGTTTGACCTCCGGTTTCGCCTCCTCGACGAGGACGCCGCTGTCAGGGCGCACCGGATGCAGATCGGGCATAGACGTCTTTATAGGGGTCGCGAAACGGCAACACAAGCCTGCCAGAATGAGGCGTAGTTACTCCTGCAGAAACAATCGCTTGAGAGCCCAAGCAGCGGCCCCGTATGATTGCGCGGCTACGGCCTGGCGCGCCACGCGCGTAGGGTGCGAAGTGCCGTGACCTATCGCTTGCGCTTAAGTCTATGAACGCCGCTTCCTGGCTCGAAAGTCTCCCGGCGCAGGACCGCTGGCGGGCGCTATTGGTCAAGGAGGGACCGCGGCTCGCCACCTGGACGCTGTCGCTCGCCCTCGGCGTGCAGGCGGCACTGATCGTGACCGATTTCGCAGGTGCGGGCCGGCGCGATGCGAAAGCCGCGGGCACCGCCGCCACCGCCCCGGCGCGCGCGCTCGACCTCGCCGCCATCACCAACGCCCACCTGTTCGGCGCCGCGCCGGTACCGAAGCAGGACGGCGCCCATGCGCCGCAGACCAGCATTCCACTCGTCCTGACCGGAACCATTGCGGGCAATGATCCTCAAAACGGCCTGGCGATCCTTGGACAGACCGCACAGACCGCCAAGGTGTATGCGGTCGGAGACAACGTACCGGGAGGGGCGAAACTGCATTCGGTGTACAGCGATCGCGTGGTCATCGATCGTGACGGACAGCTCGAGTCGCTCGCCCTGCCGCGCCAGGTGAATTCCGGCAATGCGCCGCCGCCCTCCTCTGCGGTGCTGCAGGGGGAGAACTCCTCGATCGAGCGCATGCGGCGCATGATCAGCGAGCAGCCCGGGCTGCTGGCGGATGTGATGCGGCCGCAGCCGGTCATGGACCACGGCCGCATGAATGGCTTCCGGGTCTATCCCGGGCGCGACCGCGCGGCTTTCATGCGCCTGGGGCTGCGGCCGGGGGACCAGGTGACGGCGATCAACGGGACGCCGCTCGATGACCGCGACCGTGGCGAGCAGATCCTGCACACACTCGGTAGCTCGAGTGAGGCCCACGTCACGGTGATTCGCAACGGCCAGCAGCAGGATCTCGTATTGAACATTGCGCAGGTCGCCCAGGAAGCCGACAGCTTGGCGGGGCAGGAACCCCCCGGCGGTGCAGCCGCCATGAGCCCAAGCGGGAGCGCCGGTGCACCGTTCGCGCCTGCCCCGGGAACGCTCCCGGCTGAGCGGGCGCCGCCTTCGCCGCCCGGCCCCGAGCCGCCCGGTGAGGGCCGCGGCCAGTAACGGCCTGACGCGGGGGGAATGGCTCAGTGAGAGGTTTTCGCTCCTTTGCAGTGTGCGCGCTCGCGATCGCGCTGAGCGCCTCGCTCGTTTCGGCGCAGCAGGCGCAGCGCATCACCCCGAACTTCAAGGATGCCGACATCACGCAGATCGCCGAGGCGGTGAGCGCCGCTACCGGCAAGAACTTCATCATCGATCCGCGGGTGCGCGCGCAGGTGACGATGCTCTCCTCGACGGCGATGTCACCCGAGGCGTTCTACGAGGCGTTCCTCTCCATCCTGCAGGTGTACGGCTTCATCGCCGTGCCGTCCGGCAACATCATCAAGATCCTGCCCGACACCAACGCCCGCACGCTGCCCGCCATCGATCTTCCCGACCGGGTGAGCGCCACCTCCGATGAGATCGTCACGCAGGTCATCGACGTGCGTAACGTCAACGCGCCGGCGCTGGTACCGATCCTGCGGCCGATGATTCCGCAGTACGGGCACCTGGTCGCCTATCCCGCTTCCAACATCCTCATCATCACCGACCGCGCGAGCAACGTGAACCGCATGATGCGCATCATCCGGCGCATCGACCAGGTGGGTAACCAGGACGTGGAGATCGTGCCGCTGCAGAACGCCAGCGCGGCGGAGGTGGTGCGGGTCGTCAACTCCCTCTACCAGGGGGCAGCCGCCGCCGAAGGCACCGCCGTGAAGGTGGTGGCGGACGACCGCTCCAACAGCGTGCTGATCGGTGGCGACCAGGCGCAGCGGCTGCGGCTGCGCGCGCTCATCGCGCATCTCGATACCCCGCTCGAGGCGGGCGGCGACACCCGCGTGCGCTACCTGCACTACGCCAACGCCGAGAAGCTCGCACCGAAGCTCAAGGAGCAGATGACCGGCATCGCCGCGGCCGCGGCCGGTCCGGGGGCGCAGCCCGCGGGCGCCGCGCAATCCGCCGAGAAAAGCGCCATGGTGTGGGCGGATCCCACCAACAACGCGCTCATCATCACCGCGCCGGCCAAGACCATGCGCGCCATCATGGCGATCATCGACAAGCTCGACATCCGCCGGCCCCAGGTGCTGGTCGAGGCGATCATCGCCGACATCGACTACAACAAGGACGCCGAGCTCGGAGTCAACTGGGCCGCCTACGACAAGAGCAGCAACAGCAGCGTCCCCGCCGGCGCCTTCGTCAGCCCGGTCGGCGGCACCAGCATCGTCGACCTCGCCAGTGCCGTGCAGAACCCCGCCAATGTCAGCACCTCGCTGCTGCAGGGCACCACCATCGGCATCGGGCGCATCGCGGTCTCGGGACTGAACTTCGCCGCCATCGTGCGCGCCATCCGCTCCGACACGCGCGACAACATCATCGCCACGCCCTCGGCGATGACCATGGACAACCAGGAGGCGGAGCTCAAGGTGGCACAGGAGGTGCCGTTCATCACCGGCCAGTACACGGCGAACAACACCGCGGTGGTCGGTGGCGCCGTCAACCCCTTCCAGACGATCCAGCGCGAGGAGGTCGGCACGATCCTCAAGATCACGCCCACCATCTCCGCCGAGGGCAGCCAGGTGATGCTCAAGATCTCCATCGAGAGCTCGAGCCTCGGCACCAAGCCCGCCGGCGCGGTCGATCTCGTGACCAACAAGCGCACCGTCAGCACCACCGTGCTCATCGAGGACGGCGGCATCGTGGTGCTCGGCGGACTGATCGAGGATGACACCTCCAAGGGCGAGAGCCGCGTGCCCTACCTCGGCAACATTCCGATCCTGGGACTCCTCTTCAAGACGCGCAACCAGACCTCCTCCAAGACCAACCTGATGATCTTCATCCGTCCGAAGATCATGCGCGACGCGAACCAGGCGGCGTACGAGACCGAGCTCAAGTACAACTACATGCAGGATCAGCAGCAGCCGATGTTCCACACCTCCCCGAGCGACCTGCCGCCGCTGCTGCCAGGCGTGCCGCCCGGCAAGCTGCCCCCACTGCCGCCGCCGCCGCCGCCGGGTAAGGACAGCGCCACCGGCGCCCCATCGACCAACGCGCCCGGTGCGACTGCGCCGGCGAGCAGCGCGGCTCCGGCGACCAGCGCGGCTCCGGCGACCAATGTGGCCCCGGCGACCAACGCTCCGCCGGCGCCGGGCGTCGCGCCCGGCACGCCGGTCCCCGACGCCACTGCCGCTCCAGCCAACGCGCCGTCGCCGCAGGGCAAGCCATGAACGACACCGCCCACGCCGCCCCGGCGGACGCCGACTCCGGCAGACGCCTGTCCTTCGCCTTCGCCAAGCGCCATGGGGTGCTGGTGAGCCGCGTCGTGGACGGGATCGCCGAGTGCATCTATCGCGACACGGCCTCACCGCAGGCGCTCGCCGAGGTGCGGCGCTACCTGCGGCGCTCGCTGCGGCTCGAGCGCGTGCCGGAGGCCGAGTTCGATGCGCTGCTGCGCCAGGCCTACGAGGCCGGCTCCGATGCCATGCAGGCGGTCGAGGGGCTCGATGAGAACACCGACCTCGCGCACCTGGCGCAGGACCTGCCCGAGCAGGCTGACCTCCTCGACAGCGAGGACGATGCGCCGATCATCCGCCTCATCAATGCAGTGCTCACCCAGGCGGTCAAGGAGAACGCCTCCGACATCCATATCGAGCCGTTCGAGAATCGCCTGGTGATCCGCTTCCGTGTCGACGGAGTGCTGCGCGAGGTGCTGCAGTCGCGGCGCGCGGTAGCGCCGCTCGTGGTGTCGCGCGTCAAGGTGATGTCGCGGCTCGACATCGCCGAGAAACGCCTGCCGCAGGACGGGCGTATCAGCCTGAAGATCGCCGGTCGTGCGGTCGATGTACGCGTCTCGACCATCCCCTCGGGGCACGGCGAGCGCGTGGTGCTGCGTATCCTCGACAAGCAGGCGGGCCGGCTCGATCTGAACTCCCTCGGCATGGACCCGCATACCCAGGCGGCCATGGACGAGCTGATCCACAAGCCCCACGGTATCATCCTCGTCACCGGTCCCACCGGCTCCGGCAAGACCACGACGCTCTACGCCGCACTCGAGCGGCTGAACGACAACACCCAGAACATCATGACGGTGGAGGATCCGATCGAGTACTACATCGACGGGATCGGCCAGACGCAGGTGAACACCAAGGTGGAGATGACTTTCGCCCGCGGACTGCGGGCCATCCTGCGCCAGGACCCCGATGTGGTGCTCATCGGCGAGATCCGTGACCTGGAGACCGCACAGATCGCGGTCCAGGCGAGCCTCACCGGACACCTGGTGCTCTCGACGCTGCATACCAACACCGCGGCCGGCGCCATCACCCGCCTGCGCGACATGGGCATCGAGCCCTTCCTGCTCTCCTCGAGCCTCATCGGCGTGCTCGCGCAGCGGCTCGTGCGGGTGCTGAGCCCCGAGAGCAAGCAACCCTTTCAGGCCGGCGAATACGAGCGGCGGCTGCTGAACCTGCGCTCGGACGAGCCTTCCCCGACGCTCTACCGCCCGGGCCGCGACAACGCCGGCGGCTACCGCGGGCGCTCCGGTATCTACGAGCTCATCATCGTCGATGACGCGATGCGCACCATGATCCACGATGGGGTGTCGGAGCAGGAGATCGAGCGCCACGCGCGCCTCAGCACTCCTTCGATCCGCGACGATGGCCGCGCGCGGGTGCTGCGCGGCGAGACCACCATCGAGGAAGTGCTGCGCGTCACGCGCGAGGACTGAAGCGTTGACTGCCGTGCGCCAGCGGACCTGAACTCATGGGCGCGTTCGAATACGTAGCGCTCGATCCCACCGGCAAGGAGCGCAAGGGGATACTCGAAGGGGATACCCCGCGGCACATTCGCCAGCTGCTGCGCGAGCAGCAGCTCCTGCCGGTCACGGTCGCCGAGGTCGCGCAGAAAGAGGCGAAGCGGCAACGCTCCTTCAGCTTCACACGGCGCGTCTCGGCGGCGGACCTGGCACTGTTCACCCGGCAGCTCGCGACGCTGGTGCGCGCCGGTCTGCCGCTCGAGGAGTCGCTGCTCGCGGTCTCGCAGCAGACCGAGAAGCCGCGTGTGCAGAGCATCGTGCTCGGGGTGCGCGCCCGCGTCATGGAGGGCCACACGCTCGCCGACGGCTTCGCCGAGTTTCCGCGCGTGTTCCCCGAGATCTACCGGGCCACGGTCGCCGCCGGCGAGCAGGCCGGCCACCTCGACGGCGTGCTCGAGCGCCTCGCGGACTACACCGAGGGGCGCGATGAGCTGCGCCAGAAGGTGGTGGCCGCCATGCTCTACCCGATCGTGCTCACGCTGCTGTGCTTCGGCATCGTCTCGGCGCTGCTCGTGTACGTGGTGCCGCAGGTGGTGTCGGTATTCGAGTCGAGCAAGGCGAAACTGCCGCTCGCGACGCAGGTGCTGATCGCGACCAGCAGCTTTCTGCGCGCTTACGGCGTCTACCTGCTGATCGGCCTGGTGCTCGCGGTCGTCCTGTTCCGCCGCTGGCTGCGCAACCCCGACGCCCGCCGCCGCTTTCATCGCTGGCAGCTGCGCCTGCCGCTCATCGGCAAGCTCGCGCGCGGCTTCAACACCGCGCGCTTCACCCGCACCTTCAGCATCCTCTCGGCGAGCGCGGTGCCGGTGCTCGAGGCGATGCGCATCGCCGGTGAGGTCGTCACCAACCTGCCGATGCGCGATGCGGTGAGCGATGCGGCGGCGCGGGTGCGCGAGGGTGCGCCGATCGGCCGCTCGCTCGCCGCGAGCCGGCTCTTTCCGCCGATGACCATCCACCTGATCTCGAGCGGCGAGTCGAGCGGGCAGCTCGAGAGCATGCTCGAGCGCGCGGCGCTCAGCCAGGAACGCGAGCTCGACGGTTTGCTGGCGGCGCTGGTGGGACTGCTCGGCCCGGTGCTGATCGTGTGCATGGGACTGTTCGTCATGGGCATCGTGTTTGCCATGCTGCTGCCGATCTTCGAGATCAACCAGCTGATCCACTGAGGGCGCTCTGCCGGACGCATGGGCAAAAAGGGCAGCACTTCACAAACCCCAGCCGCGACATTGCAGTCCGCGCCGGGCTGATTTAAGTTCGCGCCGTCCAATTCCCGCAGACTGCGGTCCGCATGAGCGAGAAGCCGGAATCAGACGAGTTCGAGGACGAAGAGGCCGATGAGCCCGTCATCGAGGACGGGGATGTCGATCTCGATCAGGTCATCAAGGACCTCGATCTTGCCAAGCGCCGCGGGCAGAAGGCGGGCGATCCCGCCTGGCGGCGACTCGAGCGGCTGCTCGAGGAAAAGCACACCGCGGAGCTGACCAGCGATTTCGAGGATTACGAGATCGGCGACGAGGGCGAGGGCCCGCGCAAGGGTCGTAAGCCGCGCTAGCTCAGTGAAAGTCCCGTGACCTTGTCGTGAGCTCCCCGAGCAGTCGCGAACGGTCGATGAGACGGTGAGCGATCAGGTGTGTCACCCCTTCCTGGTGCTGCAGCTCGCCGTGCACCTCCAGCAGCCGTGCCTCGATGAGCGGCCGACGTTGCTCGCGGCCGACCCTCTCCCAGACGATGACGTTCACCTGGCCACTCTCGTCCTCGAGGGTGAGAAAGGTGACGCCGCTCGCCGTGGCGGGACGCTGGCGCATGAGCACGATGCCGGCCGTGCGCACGCGCGCGCCATGGCCCGCCGCCTGCAGCTCGGCTGCGGGTATCAGCGCGGCGGCCCGCAGCTTGCCGCGCAGCAGCGCGAGCGGATGCCTGCCGAGAGTGAGCCCGAGGGAGGCATAGTCCGCGGCAATCGACTGCCCCTCGGTCGGTGCCGTGAGCAGCGGGCGCCCTTCCAGCTCGCTCGCGGGCAGCGTGGCTGCCGGCGCGAGCGGCAGCGGCCGTTCGGTGCCGGCGACTTCCCAGAAGGCGAGGTGCCGGTTGCCGCTCAGGGCAGCGAGAGCCCCCGCCGCGGCGAGTGCCTCGAGATCACCGCGGTCGAGCGCCGCGCGGGCGGCGAGATCCTCGATGCTGGCGAACGGCCGTACCGCCCGGGCCGCCACGAGCCGCGCGGCACCCGCTTCCGAGAGCGACTTCACGAGGCGCAGGCCGAGACGCAGCGCCGGCTCGCCGTCGTCACGCCGCTCGAGCGTCGCGTCCCAGTGACTCGTGCAGGCATCCACCACCCGTACCTCGACACCGTGCGCGCGGGCATCGCGCACCAGCTGCGCGGGAGCATAGAAGCCCATCGGCTGACTGTTGAGCAGTGCGCAGGTGAAGGCGGCGGGCTCGTGACACTTGAGCCAGGCGGAGTCATAGACGAGCAGCGCGAAGCTGAGGGCGTGGGATTCGGGGAAGCCGAACTCGCCGAACCCGAGCATCTGCTGATAGATGCGCTGTGCGAACTCCGGCGTATAGCCCCGGGCGTGCATGCCTCCGAGCAGTCGCTCGCGAAAGGGATCGAGTCCGCCGCTGCGCTTCCAGGCGCCCATGGCGCGACGCAGGGCGTCCGCCTCTCCCGGTGAGAAGCCCGCGGCGACGATCGCGATCTGCATCACCTGCTCCTGGAAGATGGGTACGCCGAGGGTACGGTGCAGCACCGCACGTACTTCCTCCCCGGGATACTCCACCGCTTCCCCGCCGCAGCGGCGGCGCAGGTACGGATGCACCATATCGCCCTGGATAGGGCCCGGGCGCACGATCGCGACCTCGATGACGAGATCGTAGTAACAGCGCGGCTTGAGGCGCGGCAGCATGGCCATCTGCGCCCGCGACTCGATCTGGAACACGCCGATGGTGTCGGCGCGGCATACCATGTCATAGACCTCGGGGTCTTCCGCGGGCAGTTCGCCGAGGCCGTAGCGCGTGCCGCGATAGTCGTTGGCCAGCGCAAAGGCGCGCTTCAGCGCCGTCAGCATCCCCAGCCCCAGCAGGTCCACCTTCAGCAGACCCAGATCGTTGAGGTCGTCCTTGTCCCACTGCACGACGGTGCGCGCCGGCATCGCGGCATTCTCGATGGGCACGAGCTCCTCCAGCAGCCCCTGCGCGATCACGAATCCACCGACGTGCTGCGAGAGATGCCGCGGGAAACCCGGGAACGCCGTCAGCTCACAGGCGAGCGGCAGCAGCCGCCGCAGCCAGGGACTCCCGGCATCGAAGCCGGCTTCGCGCACCCGCTCGGGAATGGTCGCGCTGCCGTCCCACCATTGCATCACCTTCGCGAGACGCCCGCTTTCCGCGGGCGTGAGCCCGAACACCTTGCCGAGATCGCGCAGCGCGCTGCGCGGGCGGTACATGATGACCGTGGCGGCGAGCGCGGCGCGGTGGCGTCCATATTTCTCATAGACGTACTGCAGCACCTGCTCACGCCGCTCATGCTCGAAGTCGATGTCGATGTCGGGTGGCTCGTTGCGCTCGCGCGAGATGAAGCGCTCGAACAGCAGCGCCGCCCCGCGCTGCGGATCGACGGACGTGACACCGAGGCAGTAGCAGACACGCGAGTTGGCCGCCGAGCCGCGTCCCTGGCACAGGATTCCCTGCCGGCGTGCATACGCGACGACGTCCTGAACCGTGAGAAAATACGGCTCATAGTGCAGCTCTTCGATGAGCGCCAGCTCGTGCTCGATAGCGGCGCGCTCACTGGCCGGGACCCCGTCGGGCCAGCGCCAGCGAGCGCCCTCCTCCGTGAGGCGCCGCAGGTAGCTCGTCGGGGTTTCTCCCGCGGGCACCAGCTCGTGCGGGTACTCGTAGCGCAGCTCATCGAGTGAGAAGTGGCAGCACTGCGCGAGCTCGACGGTGGCTGCGAGGAGCTCCGGCGGGTACAGCCTCCTCAGGCGCGCGCGCTCGCGCAGATAGCGCTCGCCATTGGCGTACAGCCGCGTGCCAAGCTGCGCGATCGGCTCGTTGAGGCGAATAGCGCTCAGTGCATCCTGCAGGCGTCGGCGCTCGCGCACGTGCATGTGCACATCGCCACAGGCGAGGAGTCCGGCGCCACACCCGGCTCCGATGCGCGACAGCGCGGCGAGGCGGCTGCCATGTCCCCCCTCGCGCAGCTGCTGCACCGCGACGCGCACCCGACCCGGAAAGCGCGCGACGAGCCAGTGCAGCTCCTCGGGCCGCGGCCGGTCCGCCGGTATCCAGAGGATGAAGCACTGCTCGGGACCGAGTTCCCGCAGGTCCCCGCGGGTAAGGGTGTAGCGTCCTTTGACGGCGGCGCGGCGGCCGCGGGTGATGAGACGGCACAGCTGTCCGTAGCCGTGCCGGTCGATGGCCAGCGCCACGAATTTCAGTCCGCAGTCCAGACGGAACTCCGCGCCGACGATGAGTTTCAGCTGGCGGCGTTTCGCCGCCATGTGCGCGCGCACCACGCCAGCCACCGAGCACTCATCGGTGATGGCGAGTGCGCTATAGCCGAGTGCGTCCGCCTGCTCGACCAGTTCGTGCGGATGAGAAGCGCCGCGCAGGAAGGTGAAGTTCGTGAGACAGTGCAGCTCCGCGTAGGAGGGTGGCTCGTCTGTCGTAATCGCTCGTGCCATGCAGTGCAGCGCAGTGCGGTGCGTTGAACAAATGTCGCCTGGCGGATAGTTAGGTAGTCAGCTAACTGATGGCTAAACGTGCTTGAAGCGTCTGGTTGGCGGATCACCCGAATATCCCATGCAGGAACCAGCGGTGTGGCGCCTCCCGCTCCCGGAACACCCACAGCCGCACCCCATCGCGGCCTACGGCACGGTAGTAATCGCGTGCGATCTCTCCGCCATCCCACCATCCGGTCTCGATGCGTTCGGGCTCGCTGATCAGCCGCAGAAGTCCACGATGTCGCGGCAGACCGGCCTGCACGGCGAGCGGCTGGGGTTGCGGCAGCAGCCACAACGGGCGCGCCGGCAGCTCCTCCGGTGCTTCCGGTACCGCGCGGCGTGGCGCGATGGATGGCGGTTCGGTCAGCCGCCAGGCGCATTCCGGCCGATGTTCCGCGCGCAGCGTGAGGCCCTGCACGGCCTCCGGGCCCAAACGGGCGCGCAGGTGATCGATGAGACCATCGCTCTCCTCACAGGCCTCACCGCCCTGCTCGCCGGCCTGCCACAGCCCGCGGTTGGGCGAACGTTGCGGCAGCAGCTGCTCCGCCCGCAGCTCGAGTGCCCGCACCGGTTCCGGCAGCTGCACCACGTTGAGCCGCTCGGCGAGGAGCGCGCACAGCTGCCGCCCATCGGCGCACGGCGCGGCGAGGGTGAGCACGCAGCTCGTGGGCGGGGCATGGCGGTGCACGAAGCGGCATTCGAGCTCCGCTACGCCGCACTGGCGCGCGGTGAGAAAACTACCGAGTGCACCGAACAGCGGCGTGAGTGCTGCCAGCAGCCGTTGATGATCGCTCAGCTCGCAGTCGAGCTCCTCGCGGCGGCGAAAACGCACCGGCGCACGATGGGCAGCGCGTACCTCGCGGGTGCGTCCGGTGAGCCCATCGAGCACGGCGAGCTGCGCCACACCGAAGCGGCGCGCGAAGGCCGCGCGTGGCAGGCGCAGCACGGCACCGAGCGTGCGTACACCGGCACGTGCCAGGCGCGCACGTGTTTCCTCGGGCCAGCGCAGAGCGCTGATCGGCAGAGGTGCGAGCGCGCCGATGAGCTGCGCCGGATCGGTAATGAGCAACGCCCGTCCGGCACGCGCCGCGGTGAGCGCCGCGAGCGGTGTAGGGGCGAAGGCGAGCACGGGGTGACCCTGGAAATGCCGGCATTCCTCGAGGAGCTCACGCCCGAGGCTTGCCACTCCTCCGAACAGGTGCAGGCTTCCGGAAACTTCCAGCAGCAGGCCATCGGGCGGTGCGAGACTCACCCGCGGAGTGAAGCGTTGCGCCCGGGTCGCGAGCGGCCCGAGTCCTTGCACCGGATCGAATCCGCTCAGATGCAGTCCAGCCCAAAGCTCGTGGGCGGCGGCGGCATGCACCCCCTGCCGCACGCTGCGCAACGGCGCCTGCGGCGCTGCGGGGGACGGCAGGTCTGCCGTGCTGGCGGCTGGCAGGAGCTGGGGGCGCATGACTCAATCGCCTGCCCAACGAAGATCGAGCACACCGCGCCGGGGGCTGCGTCCTTTGATAAGAGTGATCCGCGCTCCGCCAGCCAGCGGCTCCACGCCCAGGCGCAACACGGCGGCAGAGGCTTCACGCGCCGCGCGGCGTGGACGAAACAGCACACCGAGCGTACGGCCGCGCTCGGCGGCGAGCTGCAGCCGACGGATCTCACGCGCTTTCGCCGACCGAACCCAGCCGAGTACTGCATCGCAGGCGCCCGAGCCGAGTGTCTGCTCGAAAGCCCACAACGCAGGGCCCCCACGAGCGACGACGGCCACGCGGTCGAGCATCACTCCGCAGGCGGCGAGTGCCGGAGCAAACGGCACCAGCGGCGGTGCCACCCATACACACCAGCGTGCCGCGGCGGCACGCGTCAGCGCCGCCAGTGCCGGCATGAGCAGTGTCAGCTCACCGCTGCCGAAACGTACAACCAGGATCTCGATCAGACCGGTGCGGGGCCAGCCCTCATCGGGAAGATGCGCATCGAGGGCCGCAAACCCGGTGCGCAAGCCGGCGCGCCGTGCGGCGCTGCGGCCACGCCAGATGGCCGGATGCTCGAGCAGGCGAGCGATTTTCGGATTGCCGACGCCCATGTCAGCTCACACAGCAAGTTTGCTCGAACCTCGGGAGGAAAAGGCACCGCCGGAGCGCAGCGGCACCGGCTCAAATGAGGCCGCTCGAACGGCCGCGGCGCACCACCCCCACCACGATCCCCTCGATGAGCAGCGGTTCCTCCTTCAGATCCACCTTGATCGGCTCGAAATCGCTGTTCTCGGGCAGCAGCCATACGACGGAGCCTTCCTGACGGTAGCGCTTCACCGTGACCTCGTTCTCGAGTCGCGCGACCACGATCTGCCGGCTGCGCACTTCGGATGTGCGATGCACAGCCACCAGGTCCCCATCGAGGATGCCTGCATCCTTCATGCTCATACCGATCACCTTCAGCAGGTAATGGGGCCGGGGCTGGAATACTCCGGGATCGATCTGCAGGCGAGCCTCGAAATTCTCTTCCGAGAAAATGGGCTTGCCGGCCGCTACCCGCCCGATGAGCGGCAGTCCGATCTGCTCACGGATGGTGTCCTTCAGCTGTATCCCCCGCGAGGTACCGGGGACGAGGGCAATGACGCCCTTGCGGGCGAGAGCCCGCAGATGCTCCTCGGCAGCGTTGGCGGAACGAAAACCGAGCTCCTGGGCAATCTCCGCCCGGGTGGGTGGCATGCCGGTATCGGCGATGAATCGCTGGATCAGGCGCAGTATTTGTGTCTGCCGGGGGGTGAGATCGGACATTTTGAAGCGGCCTGTTTAAATATACAGCTACTGTGATTATATCCAGATCGGAGGCTGCAGCAAGAGGTGCTCGCCGCTGCCCCCCAGCCGGCCGCCGCGGAAGCTGCAGAACAGTCGCGGGCCGCCCGGCAACGCGGTCGGCCCACGGGCTCCCCACATCGCCGCCCGACCCTACACGGAAGGAACGTCAGCTGCGCCTCGAGCCTCGCCGCCGTGCGCCGCAATCCCGTCAAAAATACCCGAGAAGCCTGTGCCGGCTACACCAACATGTGTGTGCGACCTTGCCCAGCGTCGCGCCCGCGCTGCCGCTGCGCGTCAAAAAAACCCAGCGCGATCCGCACTCAACTCGCTCCTCCCTGCCACACACCTCACGCGCGCATGGCCCGCACGAACTGTCGCGTGGAAAAGACA
Source organism: Gammaproteobacteria bacterium (assembly GCA_019235245.1). Lineage (GTDB taxonomy): Bacteria > Pseudomonadota > Gammaproteobacteria > Steroidobacterales > Steroidobacteraceae > 13-2-20CM-66-19. The sequence continues at coordinate 6,510 of JAFAKO010000349.1, read as the reverse complement.
GATCGGTGTTTGGAGTTGCATTCCCCAGTCAAATTTGATGCAGTTACATTTCGGCGAATACGGACTTGCTTCACCGGAGTCGCATCCGTTATTCAGGAACTTCGAATCAACAACCCAAAGGGGACGTTTATGAAGTGCGCGAGCGTTGTGAAGGTCGCGGCTGCCGTTGCAGCGGTAGCTGGAATTGTAGGTTGTACCGATCTGAAGCCCCTGCAGGCACAGATTGACGATCTGAAGGCCCAGGTAGCCAAGAACGCCAGCGATCTGGCGGGCGCGAAGAGCTCGGCCGACTCGGCCAACAGCGCCGCGCAGTCGGCCAGCCAGGCGGCGAGTGGTGCGCAGAGCACGGCCAACCAGGCGTTGGCGGCGGCACATGCCAGTCAGTCGTGCTGTGACGCGACGAACGAGAAGATCGACCGCATGTTCAAGCGGTCAGTGTCGAAGTAACACCGATCCCGGCAGATATGCAAACGCCGCGCGTATGCGCGGCGTTTTTTTCCCGGCCCCCGCCAGCGCTCAGTAGCGCACCAGCGCCGACCCCCAGGTGAAGCCGCCACCGAAGGCTTCCAGCAGCAGCAGCTCGCCGCGGCGGATGCGGCCCTCGCGCACGGCCACATCGAGGGCCATGGGCACGGAGGCGGCGGAAGTGTTGCCGTGATCCTGGACGGTAACGATCACCCGTTCCATCGGGATCTCCAGCTTGCGGGCGGTCGCCTGGATGATGCGGATGTTGGCCTGGTGGGGCACCAGCCAGTCGAGTGAGCTGCGCTCGAGGCCGTTGGCGCTGAGGGTCTCGTCCACCACCTGGCCGAGCTTGGTGACGGCAATCTTGAAGACCTCGCTTCCGGTCATGCTGATGGCCAGCTTGGCGTCGAATCCCTTGGAGACGCCGCTGCCGCAGTACAGCAGATCCTTGTACTCGCCATCGGAGTGCAGGTGCGTCGACAGCACCCCCGGGCTCGCTGCCGCCTCGAGCACCACCGCGCCGGCGCCATCCGCAAACAGCACCGCGGTGGCGCGGTCGCTCCAGTCGGTGATGCGCGAGAGCGTTTCCGCGCCGATCACGAGCGCCCGCCGTGCCTCCCCGCAGCGCACGTACTTGTCCGCGATCGACAGCGCATACATGAAGCCCGCGCACGCGGTTTCCAGGCTGAACGCCGGGACGCCGCGGCAACCGAGGCGCTGCTGCAGCAGCGTGCCGCAGTTGGGGAACACCAGATCCGGGGTGGTGGTGCCGAAGGCGATGAAATCGATTTCCGCCGGCGCGATTCCGGCCGCCTCGATCGCGCGCCGCGCGGCGTGCTCCGCCAGGTCGACCGTCGTCTCGCCCTCTGCCGCAACGTGCCGGCGCTCGATCCCGGTGCGGGTGCGGATCCACTCATCGGTCGTATCGACCAGTTTCTCCAGGTCCTGATTGGTGATGATCTTCGCCGGCAGATACGAGCCTGTGCCGGCAATGCGCGAATAAATCAATTCACCGCCCCTTCCGCCTGCAGCGCCTGTGCAATGTGTGATGTCAGGCCGCGCCGCGCCGCCAGTGCCGCGGTGCCGATCGCGCGCGCGAAGGCCACGCCGTCGGCGCGACCGTGGCTTTTTACCACGATGCCCGACAGCCCGACCATGCAGGCACCGTTGTAGCGGCGCGGGTCGAGCCCGGCCGCAGCACGGCGCAACACCGGGCGCGCGATGAGACCGGCGAGGCGATCGAGCGCCGACATGCGGAACTCCCGGCGCAGGCGGTCCGCGATGAGTCCGGCGACCCCTTCCATGGTCTTCAGTGCGACGTTGCCGGTGAAGCCGTCGGTCACCACCACATCGACATCGCCGGAGAAGATATCGTCGCCCTCGACGAACCCCACATAGTTGAGGCCGCTCGCGCCGAGCAGTCCGTGCGCCGCCTGGACCACCTCGTGGCCTTTGATGTCCTCTTCGCCGATGTTCAGCAGGCCGATGCGCGGCGCCGACACGCCGTAGATGTCGCGGGCGACGATCGCACCCATCGCCGCGAACTGCCGCAGCTGCTCGGGAGTCGCCTTGGTATTGGCGCCGAGGTCGAGCATGTAGGTATGTCCATGCGCGGCGGGTATGGCGGAGATGATGGCCGCGCGCTCGACCCCGGGAAGTGTCTTGAGGACGAAATGCGCCATTGCGGTGAGCGCTCCGGTGTTGCCTGCGCTCACACAGGCACTGGCGCGCCCCGTATGCACCTGGTCGATCGCCAGGCGCATGGAGGAATCCTTTTTGCGACGGATGGCCTCGCGGGGTTTCTCGTCCATGCCGACCACCTGCGTGGCGGTCACCACCGCGGCGCGCTCGCGTACCGCTGCCGGCAAGCCGTCCAGGGCTGCACCGATCAGCGCCGGCTCCCCGACCAGGACCGCCTGCAACTGTGGATCGTCCACAAGCGCGCGCAGCGCGCCGGCGAGGTACTCGCGGGGCGCATGGTCGCCGCTCATCACGTCGATGGCGATCGGCTGCACGCGAGCCCTGGAGTGTGGCCGGTGCCGCGCGCTCAGTCCTTGTCTTCGCTCTCGGCGGGCTTCTCGATCACCCGACGCCCGCGGTAGAACCCATCGGGGGTGATGCGATGACGCAGGTGCGTCTCGCCGGACTGCGAGTCGCTCGACAGCGCAGGTTTTGCAAGTCCATCGTGCGAGCGGTGCATGCCGCGGCGGGACGGGGTCTTGCGGCTTTTTTGAACGGCCATGGGTCAGCTCCTGAAATCGAATTCTGCAACTCTAGCGCTTCAACAAGTCTGCGAGATTCGCGAACGGCCGGTGCGTCTCGCCGTGCGGCGCGCCCTCGCCGGCCGCCGGCTCAGTCGCACAGCGCTCACGATCCTCGTGCACCGGCACGATCGGCAACAGCAGCAGCAGTTCCTCCGTGAGCAACTCCCCGATGCTGATGCGTCCGCCCGGAGCGAGCACCGGCTCGCGCTCGAGTGGAGCGCCGCCGGCTGCCGCCTCCGAGCCAACCAGGGCAATGTGGCTCTCTGCCTCCAGGGACCGCTCCATCGGCTGCAGACACCGTTGGCACTGCAGGCTCACCGTGCCGCGGAAGCCGATGTCGGCAACGGGCACGCCCTCCTCCCGTCCGAAGCGTGCACGCCCCTGCACACTGCCCCCCAGGCCGGCGCGCAGCGAGCGCAAGCCGGAAAGCTCGGCGAGCGGAACGGAGAAATCGACTTCGGCTTCGCCATCGGCCAGCCGGTCGATCTCGAGAGGCTCCGACCAGGGGGTCACCCACTAACTCCGGGAACCTGTGCCCGCCCCGGGCACTCGCGCACCTGTTCGCCAGATGCGCCATTCCCGGGGGCCTCGCATGGGGCGCGTATAATAGGTATCGACCCTGTCCAAGTCAAAACCCGGATCTGGGGCTAAATCCTTGTTTCCTGAAGGCGATTCGCATGCCTCGAGGGCTTCGTGGCCGCGCTGATCCTTGCTTCCACCTCGGTCTACCGGCGTGAGCTGCTCGGGCGGCTTGGGCTCGCCTTCGAGACACTCGCCCCCGGGGTGGACGAGGCACCCATCGACCACGAGTCCGCGGCCGATCGCGCGTTGCGGCTTGCCCTGGAGAAGGCGCGCGCGGTGGCCCGCCGCCATCCGCAGGCGGTAGTCGTGGGAGCCGATCAGGTGGCGGCCTGCGGCGAGCTGCTGCTCGAGAAGCCGGGGGACAGCCTGCGCGCCCGCGAGCAGCTGCAACGCCTCAGTGGCAGGGCTGCACTCTTCTACACCGCCTGTGCGGTGCTTGGCGGGAGCCGTAACGTGCAGCTTGCGCACGTGGACACCACCACCGTGCTGTTTCGCGAGTTGAGCACTGCCGAGATCGAACGCTACGTCGACCGCGACCGCCCGTTAGATTGCGCAGGGTCCTTCCGTGCCGAGTCTCTCGGCATTTCGCTGTTCGACTGCATCGAGAGCCGCGATCCGACTGCGCTCATCGGTCTGCCGCTCGTCTGGCTCTCCTCCGCGCTGCGCGCGGCGGGCTTCCAGCTGCCCTGACACTGCGCCGGCGCGCATCGCCACCCCCGCTGGCGAGCACGTCGATGAGCGCGGCAAGCTCGGTCGGCAGCGGGGTATTGATGCTGAATTCCCCACCACGGGGCCACGAGAAACCAAGGCTGTGCGCGTGCAGGAACATGCGCTCGAGGCCCAGCCCGCGGAGCGTCTCGTTGAAGGCGGCGTCGCCGTACTTCGCATCGCCGGCCACCGGGTGTCCGGCATACGCCGCATGCACGCGGATCTGGTGCGTACGCCCGGTGCGCAGCGTCACCTCCATGAGCGTCGCGGTCCTGCCGAAGAACTGCACCGGGCGGAAATCGCTCACCGATGGTTTGCCGGAGGGACCGGGGCGCACCGTGCGCTCGCCGCCGACCCGCGTGTCGGTACGCAGCGGCACATCGATGCGTTTGGCTCCCAGCTCCCACTTGCCGCGCACCAGCACCAGGTAGCGCTTCTCGAAGGCGCCTTCGCGCATGAGCGCGTGGAGCTCGCGCAGCGCGGGCCGGCGGCGCGCGATCAGCAGACAACCGCTCGTATCCCGATCGAGGCGATGCACCAGCTCCAGCGGTTCGCCGGGTCGCGCCGCGCGCAGTGCCTCGATGACGCCGAAGCTGACGCCACTGCCCCCATGTGCGGCGACGCCCGTCGGCTTGTCCAGCACGATGACGTTGGCATCCTCGTGGACGATCGCTTGCCCGATGCGCTCGACCAGACCCCGCGGAGGGGCCCGGGGCTCGTCGGCCGCTGCGACTCGCACCGGCGGCACGCGTACGCGATCCTGGAGCTGCAGGCGCTGCTCCGGGCCTGCGCGGTGCCCGTTCACGCGCACCTCGCCCTTGCGGATCAGGCGGTACAACCGGCTCCGGGGCAGCCCGCCGAGCCGCTTCTGCAGGTAGTTGTCCAGGCGCTGGCCGACCTCGTTCTCACCGACCTCGAGGTGCTGCACGGCTGGGCGTTTTTCGCCGGGTATCAGCGCCGCTGCGGGGCTTTTGGTGTAAGGCATTGTTTTTACAATGATCTCTCAAGTATACTCTCAGAGTCGTCCGCCAAGCGGACGCACCAATCGGTGGCAGCAGTGGCTGCCACCCTTTAGTTGGTCTCTGAACCGAGGCCATCGCTTGGGCCGCCAGGACCGCGTCAGCTGCGTCGAATACCGCAATTTCGGCCTTCCGCAGTGGGCGCCGTCGGTTGAGTTCACCGAAGGTTTACCTTTACGACCGCCCTGTTGGACCGCGGTCAACAACGTGAATAACGAGACTTTCGCTCATTCGCCGGGTTTAGGAAATCTTCGCTGCCGCGGGCATCACAGCCCGTGGCCTCCCGAGGTGTGCTTGCCGGCCCTTTACCGCACAGTAGGGGCACATGAAGAGAATGCTAGTGAATGCAACTCAGGAAGAGGAGTTGCGCGTCGCTCTGGTTGATGGACAGAAGCTATTTGACCTGAGTATCGAGTTACCTTCCCGCGAGCAGAAGAAAGCCAACATCTACAAGGCGCGGATCTCGCGCATCGAACCCTCCCTCGAGGCGTGCTTCGTCGACTACGGCGCCCAGCGGCACGGATTCCTCCCTCTGAAGGAAGTCTCCAAGGAGTATTTCCGTCAGAGCCCGCCGGGCGGCCGCATGAACATCCGCGAGCTGCTCTCCGAGGGGCAGGAAGTCACGGTGCAGGTGGAGAAGGAGGAGCGCGGCAACAAGGGCGCCGCTCTCACGACCTTCATCAGCCTCGCGGGCCGTTTTCTCGTGCTCATGCCGAACAATCCGCGCGCCGGCGGCGTGTCGCGCCGCATCGAGGGCGAGGACCGCGATCAGATGCGCGAGGTGATGAGCCAGCTGAAGATTCCCGACGGCATGGGTGCGATAGTCCGCACCGCCGGCGTGGGCCGCTCGGTCGAGGAGCTGCAGTGGGACCTCGATAACCTGCGCGTGCAGTGGGAGCAGATCGAGGCCGCCTCGCGTGACCGCGCGGCGCCCTTCCTGGTGTTTCGCGAGAGCGACGCCGTCACCCGGGCCATGCGGGACTACCTTTCGGACGACATCGGCGAAGTGCTGGTCGACGGGCAGGCCGCGTTCCAGAAGGCGCAGGAATACATGGAGCGCTTCATGCCCGCAGACGCGCAGCGGCGGCTGAAGCTGTACACCGACGATATTCCCCTGTTCACGCGTTTCCAGATCGAGAGCCAGATCGAGTCGGCGTACGCCCACAAGGTGCAGCTGCCCTCCGGCGGCAGCATCGTCATCGATTACACCGAAGCGCTGGTCTCGATCGACATCAATTCGGCACGCGCAACCCGCGGCAGCGATATCGAGACCACCGCCACCAATACGAATCTCGAGGCGGCGGATGAGATCGCGCGCCAGCTGCGTATCCGCGACATCGGCGGACTGATCGTCATCGATTTCATCGACATGGAGTCGAGCAAGAACCAGCGCGACGTCGAGGATCGCCTGCGCGATGCGGTGAAAATGGACCGGGCGCGCATCCAGATCGGGCGACTGTCCCGCTTCGGGC
>JAFAKO010000258.1 GCA_019235245.1 Gammaproteobacteria bacterium | reverse complement strand
CTGTCGGTAGTGCACTTCTGGGCGCTGATCTCGGTGTACATGTGGGCGGGCCCCCACCACCTGCATTACACCTCGCTGCCGGACTGGGTGCAGTCACTCGGCGCGGCCTTCTCCGTGCTGCTGCTCGCCCCCTCCTGGGGCGGAATGATCAACGGCATCATGACGCTCTCGGGCGCGTGGCACAAACTGCGCACCGACCCGATCCTGAAGTTCATGATCGTGTCGCTCGCCTTCTACGGCATGTCCACCTTCGAAGGCCCGATGATGTCGCTGAAGACGGTGAATGCCCTGGCGCACTACACGGACTGGGTGATCGGCCACGTGCACTCGGGCGCGCTCGGCTGGGTGGCGATGATGACCATCGGCACGATGTATTTCCTCATCCCACGCCTCTTCAATCGTCAGCAGATGTACAGCGTGCAGCTGATCGAGGTGCACTTCTGGATGTCGACCATCGGCGTGGTGCTGTACATCACGGCCATGTGGATCGCCGGGGTCATGCAGGGCCTCATGTGGCGCGCCTTCAACGATGACGGCAGCCTCACCTACAGCTTCATCGAAAGCGTCAAGGCGACCTACCCCTTCTACCTCGTGCGGCTCGCGGGTGGCGTGCTGTTCTTCGCCGGCATGCTGCTCATGGCGTGGAACGTCTGGATGACCGTGCGCCACGAGAAGCCGCGATCGGTGCCGGTGCCGGCGCCAGCACCGGAGCGTGAGGGCACCCCGCCACTGAGCGGCCCCGCGCCCGTGCCGGCGGGTGCCGCCGCGAGCGGAGCGCTCCCATGAGCCATGATGTCGTCGAGCGCAAGCTGGGCCTGCTGATCGTGCTGATCGTGCTGGTGATCAGCGTCGGTGGCTTCATCGAGGTGGTGCCGCTCGCCATGAGCGCTGCCGCGAAGCAGGGAGCTGTGCAGATCGCTCCGCGGACTGCGCTCGAGCAGGCCGGGTTCGATGTGTACGAGCGCGAGGGTTGCTACCTGTGCCACTCGCAGCAGATCCGTCCCTTCCGCAGCGAGACCGAGCGCTACGGACCCTACTCGGTCGCCGCGGAGTCGCAGTACGACCACCCGTTCCAGTGGGGCTCCAAGCGCACCGGACCGGATCTGGCGCGTGTCGGTGGGCGTTACAGCGATGACTGGCACCGCCTGCACCTGCGTAACCCGCGCGATGTCGTACCCGAATCCAACATGCCGGGATTCCCCTGGCTGGAGCAGGACCAGCTCGATGCCGCGCTGTTGCAGCGCAAGCTGCGCGTGCTGCGCCTGCTCGGCACGCCGTACACCGATGCCGATATCGCCGCCGTCCCGGCGGCCGTGCAGGACAAGACCGAGCTCGACGCGCTGGTCGCCTACCTGCAATCGCTCGGACTCGCACGGCCCCGTGGCTGACAGGAGGCGTCGTGTCGCTGCATCTGGACTTCGAATTCCTGAGTGGCCTGGTGACGCTCCTCTGGTTCCTCGCCTTCGTCGGCCTGTGGCTGTGGGCGTGGAGCGGGCGACGCGAGCGCGACTACGCGGCCGCAGCGCGCCTGCCGCTCGATGAGACCGCCGATGCCGGCAGTGCCGGGCACGAGGGGAGTGCCTGATGTCGACTCTCATGAGAACGATCGTGCTGGTGTTCACCTGCCTGAACGTGCTCGGCTGTGCCTGGCTCATCTGGTGGACCGCCCTCAAGCAACCGGACGAGGTCGCCGAGGGCGCGGTGAAGGAGCACGTGTGGGATGGCGACCTGCGTGAGCGCAACAACCCGATGCCGCGCTGGTGGCTGATCCTGTTCTACATCACCATCGTATTCGCGCTGGTGTACTTCCTGCTCTACCCGGCGGTCGGCAGCGGCGTGCTCGGCTGGTCCGAGACGCGTGAGTACAACGAGGAGATGCAGAGCGCGCAACGCCACTACGCGCCGGTGTACGCCGCCTTCGCCGGTCGCAGCATCGAGGACCTGGCCCACGACTCCCGGGCGCTCGCGCTCGGTCACAGCCTGTTCGCGACCAACTGCATCAACTGCCACGGCTCGGACGCGCGCGGCGCGCCGGGCTTCCCCGACCTCACCGACAATGACTGGCTCTATGGCGGCACCCCTGCCGACATCATCCAGTCGATCGGCCACGGGCGTGAAGGCACCATGCCGCCGATCGGAGCGGCGCTCGGCGCGCAGGGAGTGGATGAAGTCATCGACTACGTGCTGAGCTTGAGCGGTCACGCCGAGCCCGCCGACAAGGTCGCGGCCGGCAAGGCCCGTTTCGTGGTGTGCGCCGGCTGCCACGGGGCGGACGCCAAGGGCAACCACGCGATCGGTGCGCCGGACCTCACCGCAGACATCTGGCTGTACGGTGGCTCACCGGCCACGCTGCGCAAGACCCTGATGGAGGGGCGCCATGGAAAGATGCCCGCGCATCAATGGCTGGGGGATGACCGCATCCGCCTGCTCGCCGCCTATGTCTACAGCCTGTCGCACCCGCAGTGAGGGGCAGCGCGTTTGCCGTTCGTGAGAGGCCTCGACCTGGCGCTCGTCCTCTGGCCCTCGTTCCTGGCGGCCTGCGGGGCGAGCCTGTTGTTCTTCGCGGCGGTAGACCCGGCGCTGCTGCGTGACGCGGGACCGCGGGTCTTCGCCGGGCTCGAGCGCGAAGCGGGCTATGCGCTCGGATTCCTGTTCTTCTGGGCGGTGGCTGCGGTCGCCAGCGCGCTCAGCGTCTACCTGATCCGCACCGCGCGCACCCCGCCCGCCGCCACGCACGCCGCATCCGACGAGCGCTGACCGGCATGGCGAGCGTCACTCCACTGCCGCCACCTGCGTCGCCGGCTCCCTTCTATGCGGCAGCGGCGAAGGTCTACCCGCGCGAGATCGACGGTCGCTTCTCGCGTCTGCGCAAGCTCGCGGTGGTGCTGCTCCTCGGCCTCTTCTACGGGCTCGCCTGGCTCGACTGGAACGGTCACCAGGGGCTGCTGTTCGACCTGCCGGCCCGCAAGTTCCACATTTTCGGGCTCACCCTGTGGCCGCAGGATTTCCTTTATCTCACGCTGCTGCTGATCGTCGCGGCGCTGTCGCTGTTCTTCTTCACCGCGCTCGCCGGCCGGCTGTGGTGCGGCTATGCCTGTCCGCAGACGGTGTGGACGGAGCTGTTCGTCTGGATCGAGCAGTGGACCGAGGGCTCACGCTCGCAGCGCATGAAGCTCGATCGCGCCCCCTGGAGCGCCGCCAAGCTGCTGCGCAAGGGCACCAAGCAGCTGCTGTGGGTGGCACTGGCGCTCTTCACCGGCTTCACCTTCGTCGGCTACTTCACCCCGATCCGCTCGCTCGGGTCGCAGCTGCTGAGCCTCTCCCTCGGTCCCTGGCAGAGCTTCTGGGTCCTGCTCTACTCGCTCGCGACCTACGGCAACGCGGGCTTCCTGCGCGAGCAGGTGTGCAAGTACATGTGCCCTTATGCCCGCTTCCAGAGCGCAATGTTCGATGAGGACACGCTCGTCATCTCCTACGATGGCAAACGCGGTGAGCCGCGCGGGGCGCGCCGCCGCGGCACCGAGCCGCGCAGCCTCGGGCTCGGCGACTGCATCGACTGCACCATGTGCGTGCAGGCCTGCCCCACCGGCATCGACATCCGCGCGGGCTTGCAGTACGAGTGCATCGCCTGCGGCGCCTGTATCGACGCGTGCGATGAGGTCATGGACAAGATGGGGAGCGCGCGCGGCCTCATCCGCTACACGACCGGACATGCGCTGCAGGGTGCGCGCACGCGTCTGCTGCGGCCGCGCCTGCTGGTGTACGCGCTGCTCATCGGCGGCGCGGTCGGCGTTCTGACTTTCTCACTGCTGACCCGCACGCCGCTCATCCTCGATGTGCTCCGCGATCGCAACGCGCTCTACCGCGAGGTGCATGGCGGGCTCATCGAGAACGCGTACACGCTGAAGATGATCAATCTCGACGACCGGCCCCACCGCTATCGGCTCACGGTGAGCGGCATGCCGGGGCTCGGGATCGTCGTTCCCGCCGGCGACATCCTGCTGCCACCGGGGAGCGTCAACAGTATCCCGGCGCGCCTCGCGGCAGCGGCCGAAGCGGCCGGCGGCGTGCACCACATCGTCCTGACGCTCGCCACCGTCGATGGCTCGGGCATCGCCGTACACGAGAACACCCGCTTCATAGGACCGAGCCCATGACCACCGCGCCCCTTCCCTGGTACCGCCACTTCTGGCCCTGGTTCGTGATCGTGATGCTTTCCAGCGCCGTGACGGCGAGCTTCGTCAGCCTGTACTTCGCGCTGCATACCACCGACGTGGTCGTCGAGCATGCCGACGCCTCACAGTGAGCACTGCCATGGACGCGGTGGCTGAGAGCACGGTCTGCTTCCATTGCGGCAGCCTGGTGCCGCGCGGCGCGGGCTTCGCGGTGCAGGTCGCTGGCCTGCCGCGTCCGGTGTGCTGTGCCGGCTGCGAGGCGGCGGCCAACCTCATCCTCTCCCAGGGTCTGGAGCGCTTTTACGAGTTCCGTCAGCCGCCAGCGACGCCGCGGGCCGCGGCGCAGCGCAACTGGTCGATCTTCGACCGCGCCGCGGCGCTGCGCCGTTACACGCACGAGCTCGCAGGTGGCGAGCGCGAGCTCAGCCTGCAGATCGAAGGCCTGCACTGCGCGGCCTGCGCCTGGCTCATCGAGAGCAGTCTGCGGCGTGAGCCCGGAATGAGCGACATCCACGTCAACGCGACCAGCGCGCGCGCCGAGCTGCGCTTCGATCCGGCGCGTATCTGCCTGAGCCGCCTGCTCGAGCGAATCCAGGCACTCGGCTTCGTGCCAGTGCCACTTTCCTTCGCGGGCGGTGCCGCGCCGGACATGGCCGAGCGGCGCGCGGCGCTGCAGCGCCTCGCGGTCGCAGGCTTCGGGATGATGCAGCTCATGACCTTCGCCGTGTCGCTGTATGCCGGGGTGATCCAGGGGATGGCGCCTGATCTGCAGCAGTTCCTGCGCTTCGTGAGCCTCGCGGTCGCAACCCCGGTGGTGCTCTACTCGGCACAGCCGTTCTTCACCTCCGCCTGGAGCAGCCTGCGCGCGGGCGCGCCCGGAATGGACGTGCCCGTGGCGCTCTCGATCGCAGCAGCCTGGTTGTGGAGCGCCTGGGCGACCGTGCGCGGCCGTGGAACCGTCTACTACGACTCCGTCGTGATGTTCACGTTCTTCCTGCTGCTCGGCCGTTATGTCGAGATGTCGCTGCGCCATCGTTCCGGCATGCAGCACGATGCCCTGGTGCGGCTGCTGCCCGAGAGCGTGTTGCGCGTTGCCGCTGGCAAGACCGAGCGCGTGACGCCCGATGAGCTCGAGTCGGGTCAGTGCGTGCGCATTCTTCCCGGCGAGCGGGTGCCGGCAGACGGCGTGATCGAGGCCGGCAGCACCGAGGTCGATGAATCGCTGCTGACGGGTGAATCTGCGGCGCGGGTGCGCGGAGCGGGCGATGCTCTGCTCGCCGGCACTCTGAACGTGAGCGGCGTGGTGGAGATGCGCGTGCTGCGGGTCGGGCCGGATTCTACTCTGGCTGCGGTGGCGCGCCTGCTCGAGCGCGCGCACGCCGCACGACCGCCCATCGCTGAGCTCGCGGACCGCGTCGCCAGCGGCTTCGTCGTGGCGGTGCTGCTGCTCGCCGCGCTCGTCGGCCTCTACTGGCTGAAGGTCGACATCACGCGTGCGTTTCCGACCGTACTCGCGGTGCTGGTGGTCACCTGTCCCTGCGCACTCTCGCTCGCGACTCCGGCAGCGCTCGCCGCCGCGACCACCCGCCTGGCGCGCGCCGGCCTGCTGGTCGCGCGCAGTCGCTCGCTCGAAGGGCTGGCGCGCGCGGACCGCATCGTCTTCGACAAGACCGGCACTCTCACCCTCGGTGTGCCGCGGCTCGATGAGCTGGTGCCGCTCGACGCGCGAGCCTCGGGCGAGCGCTGCCTCGCGATCGCCGCAGCGCTCGAGAGCCACAGCGCGCACCCGCTCGCCCGGGCCTTCGCACACCTTGCCGCTGCGCCCGGCGTCACGGCGGTACGGAGCGACGCAGGCCGCGGCATCGAAGGCTGGATCGATGGAGCGCGCTACCGGCTCGGACGCCTGGACTACGTGCTGGCAGCCTCCGCGGGCACGGACACACCGCTGCCGATCCGCGCGGACCCGGAGCTCGGACGGATCGTGCTCGGCGACGCAGCAGGACCGCTCGCCGCGTTCCGGGTGAGCGATGCACTGCGCGCCGATGCGCGCGCGACCCTCACGCGGCTCGCACGGCTCGGACTGACCCCGCTCATTGCGAGCGGCGACCAGCTCGGCGCGGTCGCGCTCGCCGCGCAGCGCCTCGGCGGCGTCGGCGCACACGCCGCACTGCGCGCGGAGGACAAGCTGAGCCTGGTGCAGGGCCTGCAGCGCGGCGGTCATCGCGTGGTGATGGTGGGCGATGGAGTGAACGACGCGCCGGTGCTCGCGGCCGCCGATGTGTCGGTCGCGATCGCCGGCGGTGCCGATCTTGCCAAGGTGAATGCCGATCTCGTGCTTCTGGGCGAGCACCTCGGCGGGCTCGCCGATGCGGTGGAGACCGCACGGCGCACGCTGCGCATCATCCGGCAGAATCTCTGCTGGGCAGTGCTGTACAACCTCACGGCAGTGCCGCTCGCCGCCAGTGGCCATCTCCAGCCCTGGATGGCGGCGCTCGGTATGTCGGCGAGCTCGCTGCTGGTGGTGTTGAACGCCATGCGGCTCCTCACGCGTCGTCCGGCCCAACCCGCCGCTCCCCTCCTCGCACCCGGCGCCGCGCAGCCCGAGGCAGCCCGATGAGCAGCCTTTATCTCCTCATCCCGCTGGCGCTGCTGCTGCTGGCCCTGTCGATCTGGGCGTTCTTCTGGGCAGTGCGCCGAAGTCAGTTCGATGACCTCGACTCCCCCGCGCTCCAGATCCTGCTCGATGACGACCGGGCTCCTCCGCCGACGGCGGACGCAGAGCGCGATGCGTGAGCTGACCTTCCTGACCGCCTTGCTTGCCGGGCTCTTCGGCAGTACGCACTGCCTGGCGATGTGCGGCGGCATTGCCGCGGCACTGGGCAGCGCCGGTCCCGCGGGAGGAACCGCACGACCCCTGCTCTACCACTGCGGCCGCCTCGCCGGTTACGCCGTGGCGGGTGGCGTGGCCGGCGCGCTCGGGGCTGCCGCCGGCTTCGGCTTTGCCGTCTCCAGCTGGAGCGCGACGCTGCGCCTCGGAACGGCGCTCGTGGTGATCCTGATCGGGCTCGACATCAGCCTCGGCGCGCGTGCCCGGTGGCGCTGGCTGCGCGCGCCGGAGCGCTGGGGCGCACGGCTGTGGCGGCACCTCGCGCCGGCGCGGCGCATGCAACTGTCCGCAGCGCCCGCTCTCCGGGCGCTGCTGCTGGGAGTGCTGTGGGGCTGGCTGCCATGCGGGCTGGTGTACTCGGTATTGCTTGCCGCCGCGCTGGCAGGCGGCGCCGTGCAGGGTGCACTCATCATGCTCGGCTTCGGCCTCGGCACGCTGCCCTCGATGAGCATGCTGACGTACGCCGGCCACTGGCTGCCGCGTAGCGATGGCCTCGCGGCGCGGCTTCTCGGTGCCCTGTTGGTCGCGTGTGGCTTGTGGACTGCCATCGCGCCGCTGGCGGTCCTTACAGGCTCGCAACAGCACCAACACCACGGCGCCCGTGTCGAGCCGTCGCAGGCAACGCCGGCCGGTCGCGCCGGAACCCTCCCGCAAGCGGGATCTTGAGCTCCTGACGCGCCGGCCGGCGCCGTGGCAGACTAGCCACGTTCCGCAACCGCCCCAGTGGCCTCCGCCCGGTACTGCACGACCCGCTGCTGGGCGTCGTACTCGAAGACCAGATACTCGACGGTGGTCAGCAGCAGGGCGGCAAACAATGCGACAACTTTGGTGCTCATGTGACTACTCCTCGTGTGATCCAATGGTGAGCAGTCTTGGCTTTCCGCACCGTTGCAGCAAACGCGATGTCTGAACGACGCATAAGAAAAACTGAACCCGCGCGCAGCTTCGAGCGGCTGCCGCTCAATGCGCTGCGGGTGTTCGAGGCGGTGGCGACGCAGCTGAGTTTCGCCGAGGCGGCCGAGACGCTGCATGTCACGCCGGCCGCGGTGAGCATGCAGATCCGCACGCTCGAGCAGTATCTGCGCATCCCGCTGTTCCGCCGCAGCGCGCGCGGCATCGCGCTCAGCGCCGAGGGGGCGCTGCTGCTGCCCGGCGTGCGCCGCGGACTCGCGGAGCTGCAGCAGGCGATGCAGCAGTTACGCCAGCACCGCAGCAGCGGCGTACTCAACATCAGCACGCTCGCCTCGTTCCTGCAGAAGTGGCTGATGCCGCGCCTGCCGCGCTTCTACAGTCGCCACCCGGACATCGAGCTGGCGATCCATACCTCCCCGGCCGCGGTGGATTTCAGCCAGACCAATTTCCACGCCGCGCTGCGCATGACGACCGCGCCCACCCCGGGCCTCTACAATGAGAAGCTGCTCGATGAATGGTTCCTGCCGGTGTGCAGCGCGGAGCTGCTCGCCCGGCACGGACCGGTGCGCACGCCCGCCGACCTCAAGCGCTATCCGCTGCTGCGCTCCTCGGACGAGTCCTGGAGCATGTGGCGCCATCCGGCCGCGGAGAGCGACTGGCGCGAGCGCGGCACCGCCTTCGACGACTCCCTTACCGTGCTCGCCGCCGCGGAGCAGGGCCAGGGCCTGGCGCTCACCCGCTGGTCGCTCGCCGCGCAGGACATTGCGAACGGCCGCCTGGTGCGCGCCAGCGCCCAGGTGCTGCCCTGCCCGCGTGCATATTACTTCGTCTGCCCGGAGAGTTATCTCGAGCTGCCGAAGGTGCAGCAGCTGCTCAACTGGCTGCGCGAGGTGGCCGCGGAGTCTCCGCGTCCCGACAGCGTGCCGGTAGCGCAGCCGCTGGGCGCCGCGACGCGCGCGGCGCGCGCGCGCCGCGGCTGAGCCGCGCATGCCGCAGGGTCCGGGCACGGCGACGCTGGGAATCTCCCGGCTGCTTGCCGGCTATCGCGCACGCGCCTTCTCGCCCGAGGAGATCATCACGCAGCTGCTGAGCGCACGTGCCACACGGCAGGATCGCCGCGAGTGGCTGGCGCTCGTGCCGGAGGACAGCGTGCGTGCCCGGGCCCGCGCCCTCGCGCAGCTCTCGCCCGCTGCGCTGCCGCTCTACGGCATTCCCTTCGCGGTGAAGGACAACATCGACGTGCAGGACATGGCGACGACCGCCGGCTGCCCGGCGTACGCCTACACCGCCTCACGCTCCGCGCCGGTGGTCGAGCGCCTCATCGCCGCCGGGGCCGTTCTCCTCGGCAAGACCGCGCTCGACCAGTTCGCCACCGGTCTCAGCGGCACCCGCTCACCCGCGGGCGCCTGCCGCAACAGCTTCGACGCGCGCTTCATTTCCGGAGGGTCGAGCTCCGGCTCTGCCGTTGCGGTCGCGACCGGGCAGGTGAGCTTCGCGCTCGGGACCGATACCGCAGGCTCGGTACGCGTTCCGGCCGCCTTCAACAACCTCATCGGGCTCAAGCCCACCTGCGGCAGTGTCAGCACGCGCGGGGTGGTGCCGGCATGCCGCTCGCTCGACTGCGTCGGCGTCCTTGCCCTCGACGCGTCGGACGCTGCGCGCGTGCTCGCGGTCGTGCGGGCGTTCGACGCCGAGGACCCCTACTCACGCGCCGCGCCGCCGAGCCAGCCCGCGTCGCCCCCGCAACCCGCGTTCCGCTTCGGCGTACCGGAGGATGCGCAGCTGCAGTTCTTCGGCGATGAGGAATACCGGCGCCTGTTCGCCGCTGCCGTGGCGAGACTCGGCGCGCTCGGCGGCACGGCGGTGCGCGTCGACCTCGCGCCGTTTTTCGCCGCGGGCGAGCTGCTGTACGAGGGCGCCTGGCTGGCGGAGCGCTACTGCGCCGTCGGCGGCTTCATCGACGAGCGGCCCGAGGCGGTGCTGCCGGTGCTGCGCGCGATCATTGCGCCGGGCCGGCTGATACCCGCGACCGCCGCGTTCCGTGACCAGTACCGGCTGCGCGGACTGCAGCGCGCCATCGATGCCCTGTGGCAGCGCGTGGACGTGCTGCTCACCCCGACCGCGGGGACGATCTACACGATCGCGGCGCTGGAGGCCGATCCGATCGTACTCAACAGCAACCTCAGCCTGTACACGCGCGCGACCAACCTGCTCGACCTCGCGAGCGTGGCGGTACCCGCCGGCTTTCGCAGCGATGGGCTGCCGTTCGGCAGCTCGCTCACCGGGCCGGCCTGGAGCGACGCACGCCTGCTCGCGCTGGCGGAGCTCAGCCAGCTCCGCTGATGCCCGTGGCGCCCGAGCCGACCGCCCCGCGGGCTGCCAGCCCGCTGCTGCCGTGGCTGGTGGCGGTGGCGTTCTTCATGCAGTCTCTCGACACCACGATCCTCAACACGGCGGTGCCGGGCATCGCACGCGCGCTGCAGATCGCCCCGCTTTCCATGAAGGCGGTGCTCGCCAGCTACACGCTGAGTCTCGCAGTGTTCATCCCGGTGAGCGGCTGGATGGCGAATCGCTTCGGCACCCGGCGGGTGTTCGCCGGCGCCATCGGCCTGTTCGCGCTCGGCTCGCTCCTGTGTGGCCTGAGCCGCAACATCCATCTGCTGGTGGCATTCCGGGTGCTGCAGGGCTGCGGCGGGGCGATGATGGTGCCGGTCGGGCGACTCACGCTGGTGCGCGCGCTGCCCAAATCCCAGCTGGTGCGCGCGATGAGCTTCGTCGCGGTGCCGGCGCTCATCGGGCCGATGCTGGGGCCGATCGCCGGCGGGCTGATCACCGACTACCTCCACTGGAGCGTGATTTTCTTCCTCAACGTTCCGATCGGCTGCGCGGGACTGTACCTGGTGTACCGCTACCTGCCGGACTACCGGGAACCGGACACACCGGCGCTCGATGTGGCCGGCCTGGTGCTGTTCAGCGCGGGTATCGCGCTGCTCTCCTACGTGCTGGAGGTGTTCGGCGAGCACCGCCTCGGCGGCGCTGCCATCCTCGCACTGCTCGCGCTGTCGGTCGTGCTGCTCGCGGGTTACGGTGTGCACGCCACCGGCAGGCTGCATCCGCTGCTGCGGCTCGGGCTGTTCCGCATCCGCACGTTCCGCGCCGCGGTGTCGGGGAGTTTCTTCACCCGCATCAGCATCGGCGGCATACCGTTTCTCTTTCCGCTGCTCTACCAGGTGGGGGTCGGGTACAGCGCGATTCAGTCCGGACTTCTCATGATGCCGCAGGCTTTCGCCGCCATGAGCCTGAAGATGACGGTGCCGGGAATCCTGGCGCGCTTTGGCTATCGCGCCGTGCTGATCTCCAACACCATCGTGCTGGGGGCGCTCATCATGCTGTTCGCGACCATCGGGCTCGCGACGCCCGTGTGGCTCATCGTGGCACTGTCGTTCGCCTATGGTTTCTTCCAGTCCCTGCAGTTCACCAGCATGAACACCCTCGTGTACGCCGACATCAGCGGCGCGGCCGCGGGCAGCGCCAGCACCATCGCGAGCACGGCGCAGCAGCTGTCCATGAGCTTCGGCGTCGCGACCGCCTCGCTGGTCACGGCACTGTTCGTGCCGGATCGCTTCCACACCGATGCGGCGCAGATGATTCGCGGCGTCGACCAGGCGTTCCTGGTGCTCGGCCTCGGCACCATCGCCTCGACCGTCGTGTTCGCCGGCCTCAAACCCACCGACGGCAGCGCCATCAGCCAGCACCGCACGCCTCAGCAGGGAGAGGGCCTGTCGGTCGCTCAGCCGCCGGAGTGATGTCAGGTCGGATCAGCCTCCGCTGGCAGCAGGCGCCCCGCCGGCAGCAGTCTCGGGCGCGCCGATCCTGTGGAGCTGCTCGAGCAGCGCCTGTGGAGAGACCGGCCGCCCGAGGAATCGCCGCAGCAGCTGCGCGGTCTCCTGCTCCTCCCCGCTCCCGAGCAGCTCGCGGGAAAGCCAGCCGTACCAGCGGGGATCACCGCTCGCAAACGGGCCGAGCTGGCGGGCGATGCGCTGGCGGATGTCTGCCGTGATCACGGCACCGAGACCGTAGTTCACCATGTAGCCGGGCTTGTGCACCAGCTGCACCCGCACCGCCCACCAGGCGAGCTCCGGGTGCGGCCGCACATGGAGGAAGCGAGCGGTGATGTCGGTCCACACCGCGTTCGGGTCGGCCTGCGGGTCACGCAGCATGCGCAGATCGAACAGCGCCCAGGCCACATCGAGCATCACGCCGGAATACAGTGCCCGCAGCGCTGCCGCAGTGGCGGCGCTCACTCCCAGGTACTTCTGCTGCCAGTCCGGCTCGTAGACACTCCAGGCGGGGACGTCGGCGAAAGCCTCGTAGAAGATCGGCTCTCCCAGGTCCATGAAGGCCGGGCGCGTGCGCAGCGCCATCATGTGGGCGGCGTGGCCGCTCTCGTGGACCAGCTCGTTGAGCGGACCGAGCCCACCCTCGGGATAGGTCGCCGAGACGCGCACGAGGGTCGGCACCCACACCCCGCGCTGCAGGCGGCCGCGGCGTATGTAGTCGGTATAGGCGAGCGGCGCCTTGCCCGCGCGTGGCTCGATGTCATAGAGCACATGCCCTGCCGTCACATCGAAGCCGAGGTCGCGGTAGTAGCGGTCGTTGAGCGGCAGCAGCGCGGCGCGCGGAATGGCCGCCCCAAGCGCGCGCTCGGCGCTACCGCTCGCGAAGCGATAGTCCCAGGGCTCGAGCGGTCCGCTGCTCACCCGGCTCCAGGCATCGAGTATCTGCTCGAGCCACTGCTCGATCTCGGCGACCGATGCGCCCACGGTATGCGCGGCGGCATCGATCGGCGACCCACCGGTGCCGGCCTGCGCGGCCGCCATACGGATCATGCGGCGGTACGGACTGGTGGGTCCGTCATCGCCGTTCAGCGCCTGCCACAGCGGCACGAAGGCCCTGAACAGCGCCTCGCGGCGTCGCGGCTCCTCGATGCGCGTCAGCAGCTCGAATGCCGCCACACGCGGCACCGTGGTGTTCTCGAACTGCAGGTGGTTGGCGAGCTCCGCGAAGCACGCGTAGAGCGCCTGCTGCAGCGCCGGCAACGGCAGTGCCGGTTGCTGGGCATCCTGACAGCGGCCCGCCGGTGCGAGCGTCTCGGGGGTCGGCGGGGAATCCTCCACCGCCGCACGCATCACCTGCACGGCACGCTTGTCGCCGGCGGCACGACCGTCCGCCGCGGCGCTCACTCCGGCGAGCAGCTGCGCCCGGCGCGCCACGTAGATCTCCTGCCACGCTTCGCGGCTGCGGCCACCGTAGCCCTCGCGATAACGGGCCGGGTCCGAGTCGATGAGTGACACGGCCCCATAGGCGTCGTTGAAGTCTGCGTACGCCTGCTCGAGCGCGGTGACTCCACCGCCAGCCAGCGTCGTCGGCGGGATGGCGCCCGGCGCAGCGACGAGCGCGATGAGTGAGATCAGCAGGCTATTTCTGCGCAGGCACGAACTCCTCGAGCACCGCCTTGCGCATGAGGTCGGGCGGGAGCAGCCCCTGGCTCAGGACGAAGTCATGAAAGCTCTTCTGCCTGAATTTCGTACCGAGGGCTGCCTCGACCTCCTGGCGCAGCGAGAGCAGCCGCGTGTAGCCGTAGAAGTAGCTGTTCGCCTGTCCCGGCGCACGATAGGTGAAGCGCTCGACCTCCTCGGTGGCGAACGCGTGGCTCACCACCACGTCCTTCTCGAGCACCTCGTAGGCCCGCTCCGGGCTCACCGTGCCCTGCTGCAGCTCCGGATCGAGGAAGGCGCGCGCGGCGCGCAGCAGCCGCAGCTGCAGCGTCAGCAGCTGCCCCTCGGGGGGCTCATACGGCTGCATGATGTACTCGGAGTACAGCCCCCAACCCTCGGCATTGGTGGAGTTGAACGCATAGAGCCCACGGGCGAGGCTGACGCCCTGCTCCACCATCGAATCGAACTGCAGCTCGTGTCCCGGGCGAGCCTCGTGTGCCGTCAGCGTCCAGGCGACGGCATCGAAGGTGAAGTCATCGTAGTGGTCTTCGGCACCGCCGCTCGCGGAGGGAAGATTGAGCGGCAGCACGAACTCGCCGCGCTGCCCGGTGTTGTGCAGGAGCGGCGGCGGAACCATGTGCGGCGCAGGCTGCTGCGCGGTCTCCGCGGCAGTGGCGAGGCGGATGATGGCCGGCCGGCTCGGGAGCGTGACGAGACTCTGTGCGCGGATTATCCGCTCGATCGCGTGCAGTCTCGCGGTGTAGAAAGGCAGGATGGCATCACCGGTGATCTGCGTTTTCTTCAGCTCGGCGATCACCGCCCGATAATCGGTGGAGGGGTAGTCGTGGGCACGCGCGACCTGCGCGGCGAGCGGCGCCATCTGCGCCTGATAGTCGCTGAAGGCGGCGTGCGCCATCGCGGCGATCTTCGCCGGGGGCAGATCGATGCCGTACTCCTCGAAGGCGAGTGCATAGCGCTCGGCGGGCATGCGATAGTCGCTGCGTGCCTTCGGCAGTATGTTGGCCCGGACCCAGGCATCGTAATCCGCGAGCTGACTCTTGAGGCGCGCGTAAGCGGGCTCCCAGTCCTTCAGCCCATACTTGCCGAAGAGCGCGCCGATGCCCTCGATGTAGTTGGAGTTGCGCCCGAGCTCGGTCTCCACCTCGATTTTCGCCGGGTAGATGACGCCGGGCTTTGCGATCTGCTCCTGCTCGCGCTGGCGGAGAATGCTGGCATAGGGCTCGTAGCCCTGCTCCATGCCGGCGTAGCGGCGCAGCCGCATCAGGGCCGCCTGCCGCCGCCCAGGCGCGACCTGCTCATCGAGCAGCACGTGCAGCCCATCGAAAACCTCCAGGCTCGCATTGCGGAACGGGACCTCGTGCTGCAGGCGGTAATCCTCCTCGCGGAACTCCAGATCGAACGCCTGGTGGAGGATGGCGAGATCCTGCTGCACCTTCCGGTCGGTCTCCTGCGGGGCCGCAGCGTCGATCCTGGCGAGCGTCGCCTCGAGCTCGCGTCGGCGTGCCTGCTCATCGGCGAGCGTCGGCTGCGCGATGCGCTCGTCGTAGCGCGCCACGCCCTGGCGTGAGCCGCGCTCGGGCGCATGCGCGAACTCGATGTCGAGCAGCATGTTGGTATACATGTTGCTGCGGTCGACCCAGGCTTTAGCCGCCTGCGCTGTTTGCGGGGCCGGCGCGCTGCGGGCGAGCAGCGGCAGTGCGCACGCGAGGATCGCGGCGGTGAGACGGTGCATGGCGGCTCCTGCGGGGCAAGCTCGGGAGGAGCGGCATTATAGGGCGACATTCAGCAGCGGCAGCTGCAGTTCGAGCGCCGCGCGGATCTGCTCCTGCTCGGCGCGTTGCGCCTGTCCCGGCTCCACCCACAGGTGCACCAGCATCACCGGCAGACGCCCCTCCTGCACGTAGAGCTCCCGGATCCAGCCGTACAGCGGCCGCAGCTGCGGCCGCTTCACCCACCAGGGTGTTTCATCCGGCAGCCATAGCCGCGCCGTGCGTACGTGCTGCATCAGCCGGCTGCGCGGCTGAGCGGTGCGACCGACGTAGCGGCTCGCGCGCACGGCGCGCGGATCCGCGAGGGAGTAGATCGCGATGCCCTCCGCTAACTCACCCGACTCGTCATACAGGTGCAACCACAGCCGCCGCCGCAGCTCGCTTTGCAGGTCCACAGCGGCAGCAGAGGGCACTGGCATTCAACGATCCTTCGGCTCCCGTCTCTGCCGGCGGGTCCGGAAGGTAATGGAGTAGCGCAACTCCCGGGTGGGCGACACCGCATGCTGCCATCTCCAGCGCGCGGTGCCGCGTATCTGGTAGGCCGAGCGCGGCTCCAGGTCGATTTTCCAGGTGGCACGCTGTCCGGGCACCGGCGGCCATGGGCGGAAACGCATGCGCGCGTGGCCGAGGAGCGACACACCCAGCACGTCCTCGAACTCCGGTACGTCACGATGCCAGCCGAGGGGCGTCCCCGGGCCGTATTCCGCAACCGTGGCGTGCTGCATTCCCTCCTCGCTCAAACCTGCCCAGCGGGCGAGCTGTGCACGCAGCGGGTACAGGAGCGGGGGAATGGGGGGCGCCGCGCCGAGTGTGTTCTGACTGTAGTCATAACGGCCGCCGAAGCTGACGATGCGCCGGCGGGCGCGCCATTCGCGGTACTGCGCCTGCTCGAATGGCAGCGCGCGAATGAGCTCGAGGAGCTGTGCTTCCTGCGCCTCGCTGATGAACTCTCCGGCGTAGACGAAGCCGTCAGGCCCGGCTGATCGATCCGCGAACAGCTGTGGCTGTAACACCCGTCCAGTATGCCCGGGCCGGCCCGCGGCATGGGACCAGAGTCCGATGTACGGGCCCGCAGTGAGTGGTTACAAGTAACGATCCAGCCGACGCTATCGCGGAGGAGCCCTCATGGCATTCTCATTACACAGGCGGGTTTCGCCCGTTGCGCTGCTGATCAGCGCGCTGATCTCTCCGGCACTGTATGCACAGCAGGCGCCGGCGGCTGCGCCAGCCGAGGCGCCGGCCAGCAGCGCACCGGCGACGACCGCGAGCTCTCTGTCCTCGAGCCTCGGAGTCTTCGTCTTCCCGGCGAAGAACCAGTCATCGACCCAGCAGTC
>JAFAKO010000240.1 GCA_019235245.1 Gammaproteobacteria bacterium | reverse complement strand
CAACGCCGGCGCGGACTTCGTCGGCGCGACGCGCCTGTTCGTGCAGGCGCGCGTGTCGTTCACCTCGCCGCTGCCGATCAGCATGCTGCCGAAGCTCGAAGCCATCCCCGGGGTGGCGCGCGTCGCCTACCAGACCTGGTTCGGCGGCGTGTGGCAGGAGAACACCCCCCTCATCATGTTCTCTCTCGATCCGCAGCGGTATCGCGATGTCTACCCGGAATGGGTCATGCCGGAACAGCAATGGCAGGACTTCATCCACACGCGTACCGGCATGATCGCCGGCAAGCAGCTTGCGGATCAGTACGGCTGGAAGGTCGGGCAGAAGATCCCGATCAACTCCAACATCTACCCGCAGAAGAACGGCAGCAAGGCCTGGATTTTCGACCTGGTGGGGGTGTTCGACGGCAAGGACGAGGACTGGAAGAAGCGCACCAACCTGGCGTTCATCCAGCAGGATTACTTTGACGAGGCCAACCAGTTCGGCGTCAAGGGCCGCGAGAATTTCTTCATTCTCAAGCTAACCGACAGCAACCAGGCGGCGCGGGTGGCGCACAGCGTCGACGCGATGTTCGAGAACTCGCCCGATGAGACCAAGACGCAGACCGAGAAGGATTTCAACATCAGCTTCGTCAAGCAGATCGGCGACATCGGCCTGATAGTGCGCTGGATTCTGTTCGCCGTGTTCTTCACGCTGCTGCTGGTGGTCGGCAACACCATGGCGCAGAGCGTGCGCGAGCGCATTCCGGAGCTCGCCGTGCTGAAGACGCTGGGGTTCTCCGACGGCAGCGTGCTCGGCTTCGTGCTGGCCGAAGCGTTCGCCCTGTGTCTCGTCGGTGGCCTGATCGGCCTGCTGCTCGCCTCGCTCGCGGGGGCGATGGTGGCGAAGGGGAGCGGCGGGCAGTTTCAGCTCACGGTGGATTACCGCGTCTGGCTGGTCGGGATCGGTGTCATCCTGCTCATGAGCCTCGCCGTCGGGCTCCTGCCGGGATTGCGTGCCCGGCGGCTGAAAATCGTGGATGCGCTCGCCGGACGCTAGGCGCGAGGACTTCGCTCGGGAAACTTTCATGCTCAGACAGGCCCTCGCCATCACCGGCATCAGCATCCGCAGCGTGCCCGCGCGCTGGGCGCCCTCGCTCGTCATCGTGGTCGGCCTCGCCGGCGTCGTCGGCGTGTTCACGGCGCTGCTCGCGATGGCGACCGGCTTCGAGAGCACGCTCAAGGCGACCGGCCGCAGTGATAACGTGCTCATCCTGCGGGGGGGCTCCGATGCTGAGCTCAATTCGGCCTTCGATCGCGCCTCGACCGACCTGATCAAGGAAGAGCCCGGCATAGCCAGCGGCGCCGATGGCAAGCCACTCGCCTCCGCCGAGCTGATGGTGATCGCCGAGCTGGTACGCAAGGACGACATCAGCCACGGCGCCAACATCACGCTGCGCGGCGTCGAGCCGGCAGCATTCGACCTGCGTCCGGAGCTGAAGATCATCGCCGGGCGCAACTTCACCCCCGGCCTGCGCGAGCTCATCGTCGGACGCGGTGTGCTGCAGCAGTTCCAGGGCGCGGCCGTCGGCGACATCGTGCGCATGCGTGGCTCGGAATGGAAGGTCGTCGGGACTTTCGCCAGCGGCGACGCGCACGACAGCGAGATGTGGGCGGACATCAACGTGGCGCGCAGCACCTTCGGGCGGCTCGGCTCGAGCTCGGTGCTGGCACGGCTCGATGGACCCGAAGGGTTGGCGCGGCTGAAGAGCGCGATCGCCGCCGAGCCGCGCCTGTCGCTCGATGTGCTGCGCGAGCAGGACTACTTCAGCGGCCAGACCAGGCAGTTTCGCAAGACCATCGGGCTGCTCGCCGGGGTGGTCACCATCATCATGGCGCTCGGCGCGGTATTCGCGGCGCTCAACAGCATGTATGCCGCGGTCGCCGCGCGAGGCAAGGAGATCGCGACGCTGCGGGCCCTGGGGTTCGGCGGGTTTCCGGTCGTAACCTCGGTGATGAGCGAGGCGCTGCTGCTGGCGCTCGTCGGCGGCGCGCTCGGCGCGCTGCTCGCCTACCTGCTGTTCAATAATTTCTCGGTCGCCACCCTCGGGCAGAACTTCACGCAGGTGGTGTTCAACTTCAAGGTGACCCCGCAGCTGGTGGTGCGCGGGCTGATCATCGCGGTGATCATCGGCATGATCGGCGGCTTCATGCCGGCACTGCGGGCCGCACGGCTGCCGGTGACCACGAGCCTGCGCGAGCAGTAGCCCCGCGAGCAACTGGCCCCGCGAGCACTAGCCCTCAGAGCCGCTCGAGCGCCGCGCACAGCGCCTGCACGTCCTCTTCCGGCTGGTCCCAGGACACCACGAAGCGGGCATCGCCGCGCGCCTCGGCGCCCCAATCCTCGAACTCGAAGCCCTGGGCGCGGAGCCGCTGGCGGCCGTCGCTCCCCAGATGCAGGAACAGCTCGTTGGCCTCGACCGGGTGCAGCAGCGCGCCGCGCGCCGCAGCCGCGATACGCTGTGCGAGCCGGTTGGTGCGCTGCGCGTTCCGCAGCCACAGGCCCCCCTCGATGTAAGCGAGCAGCTGTATCGCGGCGTAACGCGACTTGGAGAGCAGGTGGCCGGCGCGCTTGCGCTGCAGCTCGAAGTCCTTGACCAGGGAGCGGTCGAAGAACACCACCGCCTCCGCCGCGAGCGCGCCGTTCTTGGTCGCGCCGAAGGACAGCACATCGACCCCGGACCGCCAGGTGATATCGCCCGGATGGCAGTCGAGAAATGCGATCACGTTGGCAAGACGGGTCCCGTCCATGTGGACCTTCATGCCGCGCGCGTGGGCTGCCTCGGCCAGCTCGGTGAGGTCGCCGCGGCGATAGGCGGTGCCGGCTTCGGTGGCCTGGGTGAGGGAAAGCACCGCGGCCTGGACCGTGTGCAGGCTAACCGGGTGAGCGGCGAGCGCAGCGCGCAGGCGCTCCGGCGAGATGCGGCCGTGCTCGCCCGGCAGCATCACCAGCTGCGCTCCACCGGTGTAAAAGCCGGGCGCGCCGCACTCGTCGGTGACGATGTGCGCCTCCTCGTGCGCGAAGATCGCACCATACGGGGGGCTGAGAGTGGCGAGGCTCAACGCATTGGCCGCCGTGCCGGTGGTGACGACGAACGCCCGCACCTCGGTGCCGAAGAATTCGCTGAAGCAGCGATCGAGGCGGCTGGTCCATTCGTCGGCGCCGTAGGCCGGCACCCTGCCGGAGTTGGCTGCAGCCATGGCGGCGAGCATCTCCGGGCAGGCGCTGGCGGTGTTGTCGCTCAGGAAACGCATGAGTGGGACTCCTTGAGAATCAGTCGATGCGCCAGCGGAACGACCACGCGCCGAAGGCGAGGAAGGCGAGCGCGGTCGCCGCGAGGAACAGCAGATGCGGCGCGATCTGCACGAGCCCGGCGCCATCGAGCATGACGGCGCGCGCGGCGTCCAGCACGTGCGTGAGCGGGAAGATGTGTGCCACCCACTGCACCCAGCGGGGCGAGCCTTCGAGCGAGAACCAGATGCCCGAGAGCAGCATCATGGGCCAGGTGAGGAGGTTGAGCAGGCCGCCGACCAGCTCTTCGCTGGCGAAGCGTGCCGCGATGGTGAGGCCGAGCGCGATCATCGACAGCGCGCCGACCACCGCGAGCAGCAGCAGCAGGAGCGAGCTGCCGGCGCTGTGGAAGCCGATGACCGTGCCGATCCCGGCGTACAGCACCACGGTGACGAAGAGGATCAGCCCGAGCCGTGACAGCACCTGGGCGCTGAGGAACTCGAAGGCGGTGAGCGGTGAGGCGTACAGACGCTTGAGAAAGCCGCTCTTGCGGTAGCGCAGCACCACGTAGCCGACGCCGAACAGGCAGCTGAACATCATGTTCATGCCGAGGATGCCCGGGAACAGCCAGTCGACATAGCGCAGCGCGGCCCCGGTCACCGGTTGACGGCTGGCAGCGGGGTCGGCGGCCAGCAGCAGCTTCTCCACGATGTAACCCTTGGGGGACTCGGTGTTCACCCAGTAGCGCACCGGCTGCTGCAGGTCGAGCAGCAGGTCGATCTGCTGATGGGTGAGCTTGCGCAGCGCCTGGTCCCGCTGCGGCAACGGGACGAATTCGGTGTAGCGCTCCTTCAGAAACGGGTGCGCGGCCGGGTCGATGCTCGGGGCGAGCACGCCCACCTTGAAGAGCGGCCGCG
Organism: Gammaproteobacteria bacterium; assembly: GCA_019235245.1. Lineage (GTDB taxonomy): Bacteria > Pseudomonadota > Gammaproteobacteria > Steroidobacterales > Steroidobacteraceae > 13-2-20CM-66-19. The sequence goes on along the minus strand of JAFAKO010000240.1, from coordinate 33,702 downwards.
GCGGGCCGGCGAACACGAACCCCATGCCGATCACCAGCAGCACCGGCAGCAGCAGCGTGAAGATCAGCGTGCTGCGATCGCGCAGGAACTCCAGGTTGCGCGCATGCAGTACCGCGAGCAGCCGTTGCATCACGACCGCAGCTCCGTCCCGGTCAGCTCGAGGAACAGGTCCTCGAGATTGGCCGGGCGAATCCGCAAGTGCGTGAGCGGTACCTGCGCGGCGAGCAGTGTCCGCAGCGTTCCTTCGACGTTGTCGGTGGTGATCTCGATGCGGTCGGGCCCTTCGAGGATGTTGAGCGGCAGGGCGCGGGCCGCGGCGGGGAAGTCCTGGCGCGGCAGCTCGAGCAGCACCTGCGCGAAGTGCTCGTGCAGCAGCCGCTGCGGCGGACCCTGCGCGGCGATGCGGCCATGGTCGAGGATCACGATGTCGTCGCAGAGCAGCTCCGCCTCCTCCATGTAGTGCGTCGTGAGGATGATGGTCTTGCGCTGTGCCTTGATCGATTGCACCAGCTCCCAGAAGTTGCGCCGCGCCTGCGGATCGAGTCCCGTCGTGGGCTCATCGAGGAACAGCACCGCCGGGTCGTTGACGAGTGCTATCGCGAGCAGCAGGCGCTGCTGCTGACCGCCGGAGAGCTTGCGGTTGTCGCGCGCGGCGAGCTTCTCGAGCGCGCACAGGCGCAGGATCTCATCGACCTCGAGGCCGTGGTCGTACAGCCCGCGGAACAGGTTGATGCACTGGCGCACGGTGAGGAAATCCTGCAGAGCGGTCTTCTGGAACAGGATGCCGGCCTCCTGGCGGAAGCGGCGGCCGAGGGATTCGCCCCGATAACGGACCTCGCCGGAAGTCGGCGGGAGGATCCCTTCCATGATCTCGATGGTGGTGGTCTTGCCGGCGCCGTTCGGCCCGAGCAGACCGAAGCAGATGCCTTCGGGCACGCTGAAAGAGACGCCGCCGACTGCCGTGGCGGTGGGGTAGACCTTCACCAGGTCGCGGACCTCGAGGATGGCCATGCTCACGTTGGCTGCGTTACACGCTGCGGCGGGGGATACAGGCGCGCGATCCTAAACCACCCGGGGAAATTGCGCTCGAAGTTGTAAGCGGGTTGCCCCAGAGACGCCGACGTGTACCATCGGACGCATGAGTGAACCGCACGACAAACCCCCGCGGGTCGAGCTCGCCGACGAGGCGGTGCACTGGGATCTCGGCTCCTCGCTATCCTACGGCGAGTACCTGCAGCTCGAGAAGCTGTTGGCCGCGCAGCGGCCGGCCTCGAGTCAGCACAACGAGATGGTGTTCATCCTGGTGCACCAGGTGTCGGAGCTGTGGATGCGTCTCATGCTGCACGAGCTCACCGCGGCGCTCGAGTGCGTGCGGCGTGACGACCTGGATCCCGCGCTGAAGATGCTGGCGCGTATCTCGCGCACGCAGACGCAGCTGCTCACGGTGTGGGATGTGCTCTCGACACTTACGCCGTTCGAGTACTCGGCGTTCCGCAACGAGCTGGGACGATCCTCGGGCTTCCAGTCGGTGCAGTACCGCCTGCTCGAGTTCCTGTTCGGCAACAAGAATGCCGCCATGATCGAGGTCCATAAGCGCGATGCGCGCGCCTACGAGCTGCTGTCCCGGGCACTCGCCGAGCCCTCGCTCTACGATGAGGTGCTGCGGCTGCTCAGCCGGCGCGGCTACGGCATTCCGGAGAGCTATCTATCGCGGGATTTCAGCGAGCCGTACCAGGCGAACAAGCAGGTGGCCGGCGCCTGGCTCGGCGTGTACCACAACGCCGACCAGGCATGGGACCTGTACGAGCTCGCCGAGCGGCTCGTCGATCTCGATTACAACTTCCAGCTCTGGCGCTACCACCATCTCAAAACGGTCGAGCGCATCATCGGCTACAAGCCGGGAACCGGCGGCACCGCCGGCGTCTCCTATCTCGCCAAGGCACTCGAGCTCAAGTTCTTTCCGGAGCTGTGGCAGATCCGGACCTCGATGTGATTGCGGCCGTCGGCGCCGCCGCGCCCCGCTGGAGCGCCGCGGCTGCGCGCCGCCGCCGCCAGGCGCGCACGACCCGGTAGCCGAGCAGCAAGGCGAGTATTCCCACGTAGATGAGCGGCTCGCGTATGTCGCGCTTCACCTGCCAGTAGAAGTGCCACACACCGAGAATGGCGATGAGGTACACGAGGCGGTGCAGCTGCTGCCAGCGGCGTCCGAGCCTGCGCATCATGCCGTTGGTGGAGGTGATGGCGAGCGGTATCAGCAGCAACAGCGCGGTGAAGCCGATCGTGATGTAGGGTCGCTTGGCGATGTCGCCCCCGAGGGTCGCGAAATTCAGCTCCAGGTCGAGCACCAGGTAGATGGCAAAGTGCAGCACGACATAGAAGAACGCGAACAACCCCAGCATGCGCCGCAGGCGCACGAGCTGTGACAGCCCCGTGAGCTCGCGCACCGGCGTGACGGCGAGCGTCAGCAGCAGTAGATTGAGCGCCGTCTTGCCGGCCTCGTGCTCCAGCTCCTTCACCGGATCCGCGCCGAGGGAGACGCCGAGCCAGCCGAACGCGCCGCAGGCGAGCCATGCGAGCGGCAGCAGGCAGGCGGTGAATACCAGTGGCTTGTAGATGAAGCGGTAGCGTTGTGTGAGCGTCATTCAGAAGTAGCGCCGCAGATCCATTCCCTGGTAGAGACTCGCGACCTGGTCCGCGTAGCCGTTGAAGGGCAGGGTCGGGCGGCGCGCCGCGAGAAACGGCGCGCCGATGCGCCGCTCGCTCGCCTGGCTCCAGCGCGGGTGATCGACCTGCGGATTGACGTTGGCGTAGAAGCCGTACTCATCGGGCGCCGCCACGTTCCAGGCGGTGCGCGGCTGCACCGCGGTGAAGCCGATCTTGACGATCGACTTGATGCCCTTGAAGCCGTACTTCCACGGCACGATCAGGCGCAGCGGCGCGCCGTCCTGGTTCGGAAGCACGCGCCCATACAGCCCGACGACCATCAGGGTGAGCGGATGCATGGCCTCATCGATCCGCAGCCCCTCGACGTAAGGCCAGGTGAGCACCGGCACGCGTTGACCCGGCATCTGCCGCGGATCGTAGAGTGTCGTGAACTCGACGTACTTGGCTCGTGAGGTGGGCTTGAATCGCTGCAGCAGGTTGCTCAACGGAATGCCCACCCACGGTACGACCATCGACCAGGCTTCCACGCAGCGGAAGCGATAGATCCGCTCCTCGAGAGCCTGCCCCTTCAACAGGTCCTCGAGATCGAAGGTACCGTGGACCTCGGCCTCACCGTACACGTTCACACTCCAGGGACGGGTGCGAAGCGTGTGCGCTTCGTGGCTCGGTGAATCCTTGTCGGTGCCGAACTCGTAGAAATTGTTGTAGGTGGTGATCTCCTCGAACTTGTTCGGGGTTTCCTTGACGGAGTACTGCGAGTTGACGGTGAAATTGAGCGGCGCCCCCTGCGGCGACGGCTCTGCGGCGGGCAGCACGGCGCTGGCGCCCGTGGCGAGCGCACCCGCGAGCAATGCGCGGCGGCTGAGGTACACCTCCTGCGGGGTGATCTCGGAAGGGGCGATGCGCGGGACACGAAATCTCATGATTGGGCCTCCGGAAGAGTAGACCGGCGCAACGCCGAAAAGGTCACATTGCGAACCATCGGGGGGCGCCTGAGGCTTCAATGCCACGTGACGCAATCGATATCGAGCCCTGCCGCGGCCCGGCGCGCCCGTGCGCTGCCGTTCACCAGGGTGGCGTGATCCACGAGTGCGAAGTGCTCGAGATCGCTGGCGGCGTTGCCGTAGGCCACCATGCGGAGCGAGGGGTGCTCGCGGCGCAGCTGCGCCACACAGCGTGTCTTCTCGACGTCGCGCCGGTTGGGCGTCGTGAGATGACCATCGAGGCGGTCACCGTTCCATTGGATTCCGGTGCACAGCGTCTGCGCGAAGCCGAGCGCACGGCCGATCGCGGGCACGTAGAGATCGGGACTCGCCGACAGCAGCACCAGGAAATCCCCGGCGCTGCGGTGCGCCTCGAGCGCCGCCAGCCCATCCGCATGCGTGCCACGCTGCAGCAGCCGTGTGACGAATTCGCCCGTCCACTGCTCGATCTCGCTGCGGCCGTAGCCTGCCATGACCGCGCGGATGGCGGAGGATTTCAGCGCCCCACGATCGGCGCGTCCGAGGGCGAAGGCGGCGAGCGCCGGGATGACCTGCGGCAGCCGCACGAGCCGCTGCGGGTGCCGGCGCAGGAAACCGCTCAGGTAGGGTAGCAGCGTGTCGTGGCGCGTCAGTGTGCCGTCGAGGTCGAAAATCGCGAGCGTGCCGCCTGCGGCGCCGCTCGCGGCCGGGGCGCCCGGACTCGCTGGCGAATCCCTCAGGCTCGGCCGCCGGGCGCCGCGAGCTGCCGCAGCACGTACTGCAGGATGCCGCCATGCCGGTAATACTCGCGCTCCTTCGGAGTGTCGATACGCACGCGCACTTTGAAGGTGCGCGGCGCGCCATCCGGCGGCGCCGCACTGACCGTGACCTCCTGGGCATCGCCGCGGCCGAGGCCGGTGATGTCGATGAGCTCGCGGCCGGTGAGACCGAGGGAGGCGGCGCCCTGTCCCGGCAGGAACTGCAACGGGGCGACGCCCATGCCGATCAGGTTGGAGCGGTGAATACGCTCGAAGCTCTCCGCGATCACCGCCTTCACTCCGAGGAGCATCGTGCCCTTGGCCGCCCAGTCGCGCGAGGAGCCGGTGCCGTACTCGCGGCCGGCGAGCACCACGAGTGGCGTGCCCTCGCGCTGGTAGCGCATGGCGACGTCGTAGATCGAGCCGCGCTCGCCGTCCGGAAGATGCAGCGTTACTCCGCCCTCGACGCCCGGCACCATGAGATTGCGCAGGCGGATGTTGGCGAAGGTGCCGCGCATCATCACTTCGTGGTTGCCACGGCGCGCCCCGTAGGAGTTGAAGTCCTTCGGGTCGACTCCCTGCTCGATGAGGTAGCGCGCCGCCGGGCTGCTGCGCGAGATATTGCCGGCCGGGGAAATGTGATCGGTGGTGACCGAGTCGCCGAGCACCGCGAGCACCCGCGCGCCGCGCACACCGGCGAGCGGCGGCAGCTGCATGCTCATGCCCTCGAAGTAGGGCGGGTTCTTCACGTAGGTCGACTTGTCATCCCAGGTATACAGCTGCCCCGTGGGGACGCTGATGTTGGCCCAGTTCTCGTCGCCCTTGAAAACGCTGGCGTAGCTCTGCCGGAACATCTGCGAGTCGATGGAGCGCGTCGCCAGCTCCTGGATCTCCGTATCGCTCGGCCAGATCTCCGCGAGGTAGACCGACTTGCCATCCTTGTCGGTCCCGAGTGGCTCGCGCGTGAGGTCGATGTCGAGCGTGCCAGCGAGCGCGTAGGCGACCACCAGCGGGGGGGAGGCGAGGAAATTCATGCGCGTCTCGGGGTGCACGCGCCCTTCGAAGTTGCGGTTGCCGGAGAGCACGGAGGCCGCTGTCAGATCGCCCTCTTTGACTGCGGCGGAGATTTCGGGCTTGAGGGGGCCGGAGTTGCCGATACAATTATGTGCAACTACCGTGCCGGCGACGAACGCATGCAATTCATCAACGGCGAGATCGAATACTTTATGAGTGCCGGCGGGACGTATGTCGGCAACTTGCAGAGAGAGCGTCGGAAGAGCCAGTGCCTCCTTGGGCACGCAATAGCGACGTGTTTGCGGAGCGTTGCTGTCCCGCGCACTAAGCGGTGCAAACCAGTCGCGCGCACCGATTTCGCGCATGAGTTGCGCCGGCGAAGGAAAGTCACACCGGCCTCGGTGCAGCGGCCGGAAGGTGCGTTGGTTCCCCGAGCCGGGCAAGCGGTCGAAGCGGTCGTGACCTTCGAGCAGCGCGTAGTGAGGGAAAGGAACCGTCTCCAGCAACATCAGTTCAGAAGCCGCGATGCGGCGTGTCTGCTGGAAACTGAATGCATAGTTCTCATTCAGGGCTTCGATGCGATCGGCCATCCACAATCGCTGGCGGTTGATCGTGTCGATCGTGCGCCAGTACACCGCCGCGGCACTCGCGCGCAACGCCTTGTCGACGCAATAGCGAAAGCCGACGCGCTCTACGAAACTGAGCCCCTCGGGAAGTACCAGCCGGACCTCTACGCGTTCCAGGCCATCGCGGGCTTGCGGATAGGTCGATGAGGAGCGCCGCGTGGGATAGGTGTAGATCTGCGCTCCGCGGGCCTTTACTCCACAGCGCACCAGCAGACGCACGATCTGCCGCATGACCTCCTCGAGCGCAGGCACATGCTCCGGCGGCGCGCTGTGCGCAAAGGCCGGAGGATTCAGCACGGCGCTCGCCTCCTTGGGCCCCTGTCGCTGCAGATTCGGTGCATGTCCGTCCCCACCGAAGAGTGCGGCGAGGAATTCGCGCACCACGGCGACCGGACAATTTTCCTCGAGTATGAATTGCGGCAGGGCAAGTATCTGGTGAATGCGCCGGCCCCGGCTCACTCCCGGGAGCGAGGCAATCGCCGCAGTCAATTCCATGGGCAGGACGATCGTCCACTTGCGCGAGTCGTAGCGGGTCCCGACGGGTCGTTTTCCAGTGACCAGCTCGATGTCGTCGAGCGCCGCTTCACGGTCGAGGGCCTGCCCGAGGTGCATGCGACCCTGGCCGAGGACGCTTATCGAGCCGTCGCTCACCAGATGACCCACCAGCCGCGCGAAGGCGAGCGTGCGGGCACGGGCGTGCTCATCGCCAAAGCCAAACCGCATCGCGCCTGCGATGAGCTCGTAGCCGTGCTCGTCCGGCGCGGGTTGATCCAGCGGCGCCTCGAGCCCAACCACCACACGATCCCGGCCACGCACGAGTTTTCCCGCCTCCACCCAGCGGCCATCGGCGCACAGGATCTTGTGATCGTCGGTGCAGACCAGGCGACGCCCATCCTGCAGAACGACCGAGACACATTCGCGCTCACCCTGCACCATCATTTCCGTCTGCGTGGCCATCGCGAGGCGACCGTCAGCGGTCGGACCGAAGAGTCGCACACCGCCGGCCGCGGGCAGGCTCTCGATCCGGCGCGCGGTGCCATTGGCGAGCAGCACCGGCGTGCCTGCGGCGATGCACGTCGTACAACCGTAGCCGACGAGATCGAAGCCGAGCGCCTCGAGATCCTCGAGCACCCCGGCCTTCGTGAAATAGTCCGTCACCACGCGTGAGCCCGGAGCGAGGCTCGTTTTCACCCACGGCTTCGACTTCAGCCCGCGGGCTCGTGCCTTGCGCGCGAGCAGTCCTGCGCCAAGCATCACCGATGGGTTGGAGGTGTTGGTGCAGCTCGTGATCGCGGCGATCAGCACCGAGCCGTCCTTCAGCTCGTAGCTGCCGCCGTTGAGCTTCGCCGTGGCCACGCCGCGGGCGCCGCTGCCGCGCGCGGTGCGCTCCTCGGCCGCCTTCTTCGCGTTGAGCTCGTAGACCTGCTTCGCGCTCTTCAGCGGCACGCGGTCCTGCGGACGGCGTGGTCCGGCGAGACTCGGCTCGACCGTGCCGAGATTCAGCTCGAGCACGTCGGTGTAGCTCGCGGGCAGCGCGCCTTCGTTGCGCCACATCCCCTGAGCGCGCGCGTAGGCGCTCACGAGCTCGAGACGCTCGCGCGGGCGGCCGGAGAGCTCGAGATAACGCACCGTCTCGGCATCGATCGGGAAGATGCCGCAGGTGCTGCCGTACTCGGGCGCCATGTTGGCGATGGTCGCGCGGTCGGCGAGCGGCAGATTCGCGAGACCGTCGCCGAAGAACTCGACGAACTTGTCCACCACGCCGCGCTTGCGCAGCATCTCCGTCACGGTGAGCACCAGGTCGGTGGCGGTGGCGCCCGGTTGCAGCCGCCCCTCGAGCCGGAAACCGATCACCTGCGGGATGAGCATGGTGACGGGCTGGCCGAGCATGGCTGCCTCGGCCTCGATGCCACCGACGCCCCAGCCGAGGACACCGAGGCCGTTCACCATGGTGGTGTGCGAGTCGGTGCCGACCAGCGTGTCGGGGTAAGCGCGGCGGCTGCCATCGGTCGAGGCATCGAAAATGACCCGCGCCAGATACTCGAGGTTCACCTGGTGCACGATGCCGGTGCTCGGTGGCACCACCGCCAGATTGCGAAACGCCGTCTGTCCCCAGCGCAGGAACGCATAGCGCTCGCGATTGCGCGCGAACTCGATCGCGGTATTGGCGGCGAGCGCGCCCGGGAAACCGTATTCATCGACCTGCACCGAATGGTCGATGACGAGCTCCGCGGGGTTCAGCGGGTTGACGCGCTCGGCGCTGCCGCCGAGGCGCACGATCGCATCGCGCATCGCGGCGAGGTCCACGACGCACGGCACACCGGTGAAATCCTGGAGGATGACGCGGGCGGGAGTGAAGGCGATCTCGTGCGCGGGCGAGGCAGCGGGGTCCCATTCGAGGAGCGCCTCGATGTCGGCACGGGTCACGTTGACACCGTCCTCGTAGCGCAGCAGGTTCTCGAGGAGCACCTTCAGCGAGTAGGGCAGGCGCGCGAGCTTTTCCTGCGGCAATGCGGCAAGGCTCCAGATCTCGTAGCTCTGATCGCCGACCTTGAGCGTCGAGCGTGCCCGGAAGCTGTTATTCATGGCGGTCTCCGCGTCGTCCCTGCAATTATATCGGGCGCAGGCCTCACGCGGCGGCCGAGAGCTGTGCGCCGCGGTCGAGGCGCTCGATGACGGCGCCGCCCAGACAGCGCTCGCCGTCGTATGCGACCGCGTACTGGCCGGGCGTCACGGCGCGCTGCGGCGTGTCGAACACGATGTGCATCGTGCCATCCGCGCACGGCTCGAGGCGCGCCGCCTGGTCGTCCTGGCGATAGCGCACCTTAACCGCGCCGCGGAACGGCTCGCGGCGCGGCGGCGCCAGCCAGTGCCACAGACCGGTGGTCAGCGAGCGGCTCTCGAGGAGCGGATGGTCGTGTCCCTGCACGACGACCAGCACGTTGCGCGCGGCATTTTTGGCCGCCACGTACCACGGAGCCTGATCATGGCCGCTGCGCCCGCCGATGTGCAGCCCCGCGCGCTGCCCGAGCGTGTAGAAGGCGAGTCCATCGTGCGTGCCGAGGCGCTCGCCGTCGGCCGATTCGATCGGCCCGGGCGAGCGGGCGAGGTAGCGGCCGAGGAACTCACGAAAGGGGCGCTCGCCGATGAAGCAGATGCCGGTGCTGTCTGGCTTGTCGAATACCGGCAGCCCGGCACGGCGCGCGCGCTCACGCACCACGCTCTTGTGCAGCTCACCAAGCGGCATCAGTGTCAGGGCGAGCTCATGGGTCCCGACCGCATGCAGAAAGTAGCTCTGGTCCTTGCCGGCGTCGCGCGCCTTGCACAGTGCCGGCCCGTCGGGCGAGGGCCCGAGGCGGGCATAGTGGCCGGTGGCGAAGTGCGTGGCACCGAGCCGGCGGGCCCATGCGAGTGCCACCCCGAACTTGATCTCACGGTTACACAGCACGTCCGGATTGGGAGTGCGCCCGGCCCGATGCTCGCTCAGGAAGTGAGCGAAGACCCGTTCGCGGTATTCGGCCGCAAAGCTCACCCGGTGCAACACGATACCGAGCTCCGCTGCTACGGCACGGGCATCCTGGAAGTCCTCGGCGGTGGTGCAGTAAGCATCATCGTCCTCCTCGGTCCAGTTGCTGAGGAACAGCCCCTGGACGTCCCAGCCGGCATCCCTCAGGAGGAGGGCGGCAACCGCGGAGTCGACGCCGCCGGAGAGGCCGACGATGACGCGGGCGCCTGAGCCGGGGACTGGTTCGGTCGCGAGAGACATGCGGACATTGTAATGCGCCGCGGCGGCTACGCCGTCACTGTCGCGCCGCGACCGAGGTCGGCGGCAGACTCCAGATCGAGCCCGGCGATGCCATCGAGCGCCTGCCGCCTGCCCGCCAGGTAGTCGTCTATGCAGCGCAGGACCAGAGGACTTCTCAGACGATGCTGTCGCGACTCGAGCTGACTGCGGGTCAGCCAGTGCGTCGCGATGATGCCGCGGTCGAGCGGCTGCACGGCATCGTGATCGGTGACCCGTCCGCAGAAGGCGAAGCGCAGGACCTCGCGATCCGTACGCGGATGGCGCCAGAGGTAGATCCCGAGCAGCGTCTGCGGCTCGAAGCGCCAGGCGGTCTCCTCGCGCGCTTCGCGTACTACGGCGGCGAACAGGGTTTCCCCGGGCTCGACGTGGCCGGCGGGCTGGTTGAACAGCAGGCGACGGTTGATGCGCTCCTCGACCACCAGGAAACGACCGGCGGTCTCGGCTATCGCAGCGACGGTGATATCAGGCCTCCTGCCCATGAGGAGGATTGTAGCGGTCGGGGGCGGGTGTCGGAATCGTCGTCAGGTCGCGACGAATGGTCGGCTCAGCCGCGGCGCGCCGCCCGCAGCCCGTGCTCGGCCGCGCTGGCGTTCCAGACCTGATCGAATTCCTGCAGGTAGACGCGGGCGACTGCCGGATTGTTGATGTCCGCCACCCCATCCCAGGTGTCGGCACGCATGCGGTAGACGATCGCGCGGTCATCGGCGATGAGATAGCTGGAGGCGCGCTGTGGATTCTGGGCGGCGACGTAGCGGATATCGATGCAGCTCGACAATCGCCGCCCCATGGCGACGAAGCGGTTGCTGTCGCGCATGACGCGCGTCGGCTCGGCGAGCAGCACCCGTACCTTCGAGAAGCTGCGCGTCAGCACGAAATGCTTGATGACATCGAGAAACGCCGTCTGGTCGTACAGATCCGGCTCGAGATCCGGCGTATAGATGGAGATCAGCCGTTGCGCGGTCGCTGCGATCTCGTTGACCGCGGCGCGCACCTCGGCGAGCGAGGTAAGGACCGTGAGTGTTTCGGCGCCCTGGCGTGAGCTGGTTGGCCCGGCCGTCCCGTTGGGGGACTCGGACGCATAGCGCGCGTTTGCGAGTTGCGCCAACGCGCTATTGGAGTCGATTTCCCCGCTAATGGCCACTCTCACGCCCCGCGTCACCTGCACGAAAGGCAGGCTGCACGCGATCTTAGTGACCGACCCCCCGATTGCCTTGCCGAACCGGTCACGGTTTGGGCCCGGGGGCCGGTCACAGTAAGTCAAAAGCGAGGCGTGGTTCGCACTTTCCCGGCTGCGGGCGGGCCCACTGGCCACCTCACACCTGACGCGCGAGCTGCGCCGCGAGGCCCGTGTACGCCTCGGGCCGCAGGCTCCGCAGGCGGTCTTTTTCCGCCTGCGGCAGCGGCAGGCCTTCGATGAAGGTGGCGAGCGCCGCAGCGTCGATCGCGCGACCGCGGCTGAACTCCTTCAACCGCTCATAGCCATCCGGTATGCCTGCCGCCCGCAACACCGTCTGCACCGCTTCCGCGAGCAATTCCCAGGAACCCTCGAGATCCGCCCGCATGTGGGCGGGGTCCGCCTCGATCTTCTGCAGACCCCGACCGAGCGCCTGCCAGGCGATGAGAGAGTGCCCGAGCGCGACCCCGAGATTCCGCAGCACGGTCGAGTCGGTGAGATCCCGCTGCCAGCGCGACACCGGAAGCTTTTCGGCGAAGTGCCGCAGCAACGCGTTGGCCACCCCGCAGTTGCCCTCGGCATTCTCGAAATCGATGGGATTCACCTTGTGGGGCATGGTCGATGAGCCGACCTCGCCGCTCACGGCCCGCTGGCGCAGGTAGCCGAGCGAGACGTAGCCCCACAGGTCGCGGCACAGGTCGATGCAGATCACGTTGGCGGCAGCGGCCGCGTCGCAGTATTCGCCGATCCAGTCGTGCGGCTCGATCTGGGTGGTCCAGGCGTTGTACTCGAGTCCGAGCGAGCCCACGAACGCCCGCGCGATGGCCGGCCAGTCGACGGCCGGCAGCGCCGCCACGTGCGCGTTGAAGTTGCCCACCGCCCCGTTCCACTTGCCGAGGATGCCGACCGCCGCCCAGCGCTGCTGCGCTCGCCCGAGGCGCGCCGCGAAGTTCGCGAGCTCCTTCCCCAGCGTGGTCGGGCTCGCCGGTTGCCCGTGCGTACGCGCCGGCATGGCCGTATCGGCGTAGCGATGCGCGAGCTGTGTGAGCTCAGCCGCACGGCCGGCGAGGACCGGGAGCAGTGCGGTGCGCGCGCTGCGCAGCAGGCAGGCGTAGCTGAGGTTGTTGATGTCCTCGGAGGTGCAGCCGAAATGCACCAGCTCGAGGGTCGCGGCTGAGGCGCCTGCGGCCGCGAGTTGCTCGCGGATGTAGTACTCGACCGCCTTGACGTCGTGATTGATGCGCGCTTCGATGCCTTTCACCGCCAGCGGCGCGGCGTCCTCCGGTGCACGCCCGAGTTGCCGGGCACGCGCGGCGACCGCGGGGCTGAGCTTCGAGCCGGCGAGCTGCGGCACGCTCGCCGCGAGGTGCAGCAGCCACAGCGCCTCGATACGGATGCGCTCGCGGATGAGCCCGGCTTCGGACATGAGCCCGCGCAGTGGCCCGGTGGCCTCGCGGTAGCGTCCATCGACCGGCGAGAGCGCCTCGAGCGCCGGCAGACAATCGCTGGGGCTTCCGGACATGCGCTACTATCATAACGCATGGTCGTTCGGCCGTCGTTTTCTGCTCCGGAGTCCACGCATGACGAGTTCCTTCCGTACCGAGCGCGACAGCATGGGCGAGCTCAAAGTACCGGCCGAGGCGCTGTGGGGCGCGCAGACGCAGCGCGCGGTAGAGAATTTTCCCATCAGCGGGCTGGCGATGCCGCGCGAGTTCATCGCGGCGCTCGGCCTCATCAAGCAGGCCGCCGCGCGCGCCAATCGTGAGCTGAAGCTCCTCGAGCCCCGCACCGCGGAAGCGGTCGACGTCGCGGCGGGTGAAGTGGCCGCCGGGCAGCACGACCGGCATTTTCCCATCGACGTCTTCCAGACCGGCTCGGGTACCAGCTCGAACATGAATGCCAACGAGGTGATCGCGGCGCTCGCGGGCCGGCGCCTCGGCAGCGCGGTGCACGCCAACGATCACGTCAACATGGGACAGAGCAGCAACGACGTGATTCCCACCGCCATCCACGTGAGCGCCGCGCTCGCCGTGAGGCGCGAGCTGCTGCCCGCCCTCCAGCACCTCGGCGAGGTGCTGGCGAAGAAGGAGCGCGAGGTAGCGGGCATCGTCAAGACCGGCCGCACGCATCTCATGGACGCCATGCCCGTGACGCTCGCCCAGGAGCTCTCGGGCTGGCGCACCCAGATCGAGAACGATGCGGCACGGCTGCAGTCGGTCGAGCCGCGGCTGCTGTCTTTGGCGCAGGGCGGCACGGCGGTCGGCACCGGCATCAACGCGCATCCCGAGTTCGGCGTCCGGTTCTGCAAGGCGCTCGCGGCGCTCACCGGAGTTCCGTTCGTGCCGGCGCGGAATTATTTCGAGGCGCTCTCGGCCCAGGACACCGCCGTCGAGCTCTCCGGTCAGCTGAAGGTGCTCGCGGTGAGCCTCATGAAGATTGCCAACGATCTGCGCTGGATGAACAGCGGGCCGCTCGCCGGCCTCGGCGAGATCGCGCTGCCGGCTCTGCAACCCGGCAGCAGCATCATGCCGGGCAAGGTGAACCCGGTGATCCCGGAGGCGGTCACCATGGTGGCGGCGCAGGTGATCGGCAACGACACCGCGGTCACGGTCGCCGGGCAGTCGGGGAATTTCCAGCTGAACGTGATGCTGCCGGTCATCGCCCGCAACCTGCTCGAGAGCATCCGGCTGCTCGCCAATGTCGTGCGGGCACTCGCCGATCGCGCGATCGCCGGCTTCCGTGTCAACACCGTACGGGTCGCGGAGGCGCTCGATCGCAATCCGATTCTCGTCACTGCGCTCAACCCCGTGATCGGCTACGAGAAGGGTGCAGCTATCGCCAAGAAGGCCTACGCCGAAGGTCGGCCGATACGGGAGGTTGCGGCGCAGATGACCGACGTGCCGGCGAGCGAGCTGGAGAAACTGCTCGACCCGCAGGAGCTGACCACCGGCGGTATCAAGGGAGGAGGCGGTGGCGGAGGCTGATCGCGAGTCCGTAAGTCCCGGCCGTCGCGACTGGGCGGCCATCATCCGCACGCGCCTCGCGGGTACGACTCCGCGCCACGACCCCGATGACTGGCTTATCCCGGGCCTCTTCCAGTCGAGCGAGGGCCGGCGGCTCGTGCCGCAGGATCCGGCACCTTCTGCGGTGCTCATTCCGATCGTCACGCGCCAGGACCCGACGGTGCTGTTCACGCAGCGCGCGACGCAGCTGCGCAACCATGCGGGGCAGATCAGCTTCCCCGGCGGACGTATCGAGCCGGGCGATGCGGGCCCGGCCGCGGCCGCGTTGCGCGAGGCGCACGAGGAGATCGGGCTGGATGAGCGCTTCGTATCGGTCGTCGGCTATCTGCCGGACCATGTGGTGATCACTGGCTTTCGCATCACACCGGTGGTCGCGTTCGTGCAGCCCGGCTTCGAGCTCGAGCTCGCGAGTCAGGAAGTCGAGGATACCTTCGAGGTGCCGCTCGGCTATCTCTTCGACCCGGCCAACCATCGGATCGGGCGGCGCGCGGAGCTGGCGGGCGGCCAGGTGGAATTCCGCGAGATTCCTTTCGGCGACCGCAACATCTGGGGTGCGACCGCCGGCATGCTGCACACACTCTATCGGGTGTGCACGGAGCGCCAGAGCGCATGAGCCAGGCCGAACGGGCCATGGCGGAGCTGCTCGCGCTCATGGCGCGCTTGCGCGATCCCGAGCGCGGCTGCCCATGGGATCGCTCGCAATCCTTTGCCACCATCGCCCCGTACACCATCGAAGAGGCGTACGAGGTGGCCGACGCGATCGAGCACGGCGACCGCCAGCACCTGCGCGAGGAGCTCGGTGATCTGCTGTTCCAGGTGGTGTTCCATGCGCGCATGGCGGAGGAGCGCGGCTGGTTCGACTTCGCCGCCGTGGCGGAGGGAATCCGCGAGAAGCTGGTACGCCGGCATCCGCACCTGTTCGCCGGGGCGACGCTCGCCGCCGAGGACCTGGTGCGTGTCTGGGAGGAGCAGAAAGCGCAGGAGCGTGCGGCAACGAGCGCGGCCGCAGCGGCCGCCGGGTCGAGCGCCGTGTTGGCAGGCGTGCCGCGGGCGCTCCCGGCGCTGACGCGCGCGGCGAAGCTCGGCCGGCGCGCCGCGCGCGTCGGCTTCGACTGGTCGGATGCGGCCGGGGTGCGCGCCAAGGTGGACGAGGAGCTGCACGAGGTCGATGCGGTGCTCGCGGGTGCGACCGGCGACGCAGCCGCTGCCGCGCGGCTGCGCGCGCTCGAGGGCGAGTTGGGAGACCTGCTGTTCACCATCGTCAACTTGAGCCGGCATCTGCAGGTCGATGCCGAGTCGGCCCTGCGCGGTGCGAACGACAAGTTCGAGCGCCGCTTCGCACGCATGGAATCGTTGGCGCGGACCCGCGGACTGGAGCCGGCGCAGCTCTCGGCGGCGCAGTGGGAGGAGCTCTGGAGCGAGGCGAAACTGAACGCCAGCTGAAAAAAACCGCGCCCGCGCCGAGGTCGCCGACCAACACGCGAATGCGTTAGGCTTGTAGACCGTGCGCAGTGTTCGATTCATTGCCCTCCTGCTCGTGTGTGCGGCCAGCGCCGGCACCGGCGCCGTCTTCCTGACTGCCTCGGCGGCTCCGCGACAGCCCGCCGCGACGGCCTTCGTGATGCCCCGTGACAGCCTGTCCATGGACCAGGCTGTCAGGATGGTGGAAGAGCGCTACCACGCCCGCGTGGTGAAGGCGCAGACTGAGCGCGATGACGGGCGCACGCTGTACGTGCTGCGGCTGCTGAATGATGCAGGCAAGGTGTGGACGGTGCGCGTGGACGCGATGAGCGGCAGCGTGCAGTAACCGCCGCAGCATCGGGGAGCGGCATGCGTGTACTGGTAGTCGAAGACGAGGCTTCGCTGCGCGAGAGCCTGCAGGCGCGTCTCACCGAAGCGGGGTTCACCGTGGACATCGCCCGCGACGGCGACGAGGGCCTGTTCGCCGGACGCGAATACCCGCTCGACGTGGCCGTCATCGATCTCGGCCTCCCGGGACTCTCGGGTCTGGAGCTCATCCGCCGCCTGCGTGCCGCGCGCAAGACCTACCCGATACTCATCCTCACGGCACGTGACAACTGGCAGGACAAGGTAGAGGGCCTGCAGGCGGGCGCGGACGACTACGTCGTCAAGCCGTTCCACTTCGAGGAGGTGCTGGCGCGGCTGCAGGCGCTGCTGCGGCGCGCCGGCGGCTGGGCGAGCCCGCAGCTCAAGTGCGGGCCGGTCGTGCTCGACACACGCGCGCAGACCGTGACCGTGGATGGCACCCCGGTGGAGCTCACCACCTTCGAGTACCGCATCCTCGAGCACCTGATGCTGCGAGCCGGAGAGGTAATCTCCAAGAGCGAGCTCACCGAGCGGCTCTACGACCAGGACTTCGAGCGCGACAGCAACGTCATCGAGGTCCTGGTGGGACGCTTGCGGCGCAAGCTCGACCCCTCCGACCAGCTGCGTCCGATCGAGACGTTGCGCGGGCGAGGTTATCGCCTGTCGCTGCCGCGCGATGCGGCGACCTGACGCGCGGCGGAGGCCGACCAACGCGTGCACTCGCTCAGCCGGCGACTGCTCATCTCCGTTTCGGTGCCAATCGCGCTCTTCTGCGGCGTGGTCATGCTCGTGCTCGATACCGGCTTTCGGGCCGTGGCGCAGCGCAGCCTGCAGGAAGAGCTCGACCGGCAGATGGTGGCACTCATCGCGGCCGTCGAGCCGCAACCCGATGGCGGTTATGCGCCCGCGCCGCAGAGTCTCCAGCCGAGCCTCGAGACGCCAGGATCGGGCGTGTACGCGCAGATCCGCTCCGCGGGCCACCAGTGGCGCTCGCCTTCCACCGCCGGACTGAGCAGCGACTTCGGCCCTCTGCTCTCGGGCGGAGAGCGCAGCCTTTCCTACGCGACCTTCGGCGACGACCGCGTGGCCATCGAGAGCCGCTCCATCCAGTTCGAGGGCGAGCCGGCGGAGGCCCGCTCGCTCACCTTCAGCGTCGCGACGAGCCTCGGTCCTTACCAGCAGGAGCTGTGGCGCTTCCGGCGCGAGCTCGGAAGCTGGTTCCTGGCGCTGATGATGCTGTTGCTCGTGACGCTCGCGGCTCTCCTGCACTGGGTGCTCGGCCCGGTGCGGCGCATGGAGCGTGAGATCCACGAGGTCGAGGAAGGACAGCGCGAGCGACTCGGCGGCAGCTATCCGCGCGAGCTCGCCGGTGTCGCGCGCAACCTCAATGCGCTGCTGATCGGTGAGCGCAAGCGCGTCGCGCGCTACCGCGACACGCTCGGCAATCTGGCGCACAGCCTCAAGACACCGCTCGCGGTTATGCGGGCCGAAGGCGCAAATGCGACGGTGAGCAGCGAGATCGACCGCATGAGCGGGATCATCGAGCACCAGCTCAAGCGTGCCGCCGCCTCGGGCGGCGCGCTCCTCGGCCAGGCACCGGTGGAGGTGTCACAGGTGGCCGCGGAGCTGCGCGCCACGCTGCTGCGTGTCTATGCGGGGAAGGACCTGGCGATCGAGCTGGCCGGGATTCCCGGTGCGCAGTTCATCGGCGATCGCGGTGATCTCACCGAGCTGCTCGGCAACCTGCTCGACAACGCCTGCAAGTGGTGCCGCACGCGGGTGCGCTTCAGCGCGAGCAGCGATGATGGCGCGCAGCCGCGCGAGAAACTGAGCCTCGTCGTGGAGGACGATGGTCCGGGAATCTCGGCCGACGACCGGGCGCGGGTCCTGCAGCGCGGGGTCCGCGCCGATGAGAAAGTGCCGGGCCATGGGCTCGGGCTCGCCATGGTGCACGACACGGTGGACCTCTACGGCGGCTCACTCGCTATCGATGGCTCACCACTCGGGGGCGCACGCTTCACCGTGCGGCTGCCGGGTCGTTAGGGGCAGGGGTGTCCGCAGCACAGACGCTCGCGTGACAGTTAGTCTTCTGACTAACTATTCGACAAAGGACCTTCTATCGCGACCTTCTGCTGTCGCGCAGCCGCCCGACCCTCCGCGTCACTCCACCTTGAACTCGATGCCCTGTGCGAGCGGCAGGTCGCGGCTCCAGTTGACCGTGTTGGTCTGCCTGCGCATATAGGCTTTCCAGGCGTCCGAGCCCGATTCGCGGCCACCGCCGGTATCCTTCTCACCGCCGAAGGCGCCACCGATCTCCGCACCGGAAGTGCCGAGATTGATGTTGGCAATGCCGCAATCGCTGCCGGCGGCCGACAGGAAGGCTTCCGCGTTCTGCAGGCGATCGGTGAAGAGCGCCGAGGACAAACCATGGGCCGAGGCGTTCTGCTGCTCGATGGCCGCTTGCAGCGAGTCCACCGGGATCAGGTACAGAATCGGCGCGAAGGTCTCGGTCTGGACGATCGGCCATTCGTTGCGCGCGCGCACGATCGTCGGCTCGACGTAGTTACCGGGACGCTTCAGCACGTTGCCACCGTAAAGAATCTCCCCGCCGGCGCTGCGTGCGGCGCTCACGGCCGACTGGTAGCTCTCGACCGCCTGCGGGTCGATGAGCGGACCCATCAGCGTGCCGCTCTCGAGCGGATCGCCGATGCTCACCTGCCGGTAAGCGTGCACCAGGCGCCGCTCGAGCGCAGCAAGGATCGCCTTGTGGGCGAACACGCGGCGGGTCGAAGTGCAACGCTGCCCGGCGGTGCCAATGGCACCGAACACGATGGCGGGCACGGCGAGATCGAGGTTGGCCGTATCGTCCACGATGACCGCGTTGTTGCCACCGAGCTCGAGCAGGCTCTTGCCGAGCCGTGTAGCGACGCGCTCGCCGACCTTGCGGCCGACCTCGGTCGAACCGGTGAAGGAAACGAGCGCGATGCGCCGGTCCTCCACCAGGCGCGTGGCGAGACCCGTGCCGTGGTCGACGAACATCTGGAACACCGGCGGCAGGTGCGCGGACTCGAGTACGCGGTTGCACAGGTGCTGCACCGCGAGCGCCGTGAGGGGCGTCTTGTGGGAGGGCTTCCACACGCAGGCGTTCCCGCACACCGCGCCGAGAAAGGCGTTCCACGACCAGACCGCGACCGGAAAGTTGAAGGCGGAAATGATGCCGACGACCCCGAGCGGGTGCCATTGCTCGAACATGCGGTGCTGCGGACGCTCCGAGTGCATGCTGAGTCCGTACAGCATGCGCGACTGACCGACCGCGAAGTCGGCGATGTCGATCATCTCCTGCACTTCCCCGAGCCCCTCGGCGAGGATCTTGCCGTTCTCGAGCGAGACCAGCGTGCCGAGATCCTCCCGATGGCGGCGCAGCTCCTCGCCGAGCAGCCGCACGGCCTCACCGCGCTTGGGAGCGGGGATCTCGCGCCAGCGCGCCGCGGCCTCGACCGCAGAGCTCACCACGTGCTCGTAGTCCTCGACGCTCGCCGGGCGTACCTGCGCTATGAGCGTGCCATTGGCCGGGTTGCGGACGTTGAGGAGGGCGGCATCCGTGGTGCTCGACCAGCCGTGCGAGCCCGACCAGGCGCCGGGATTCACGGGCCCGAGACCCAGGCGCCGCAGCAGCGCGTCGGTATTCGTGTTCATGCGTTCACCG
Organism: Gammaproteobacteria bacterium; assembly: GCA_019235245.1. Lineage (GTDB taxonomy): Bacteria > Pseudomonadota > Gammaproteobacteria > Steroidobacterales > Steroidobacteraceae > 13-2-20CM-66-19. The sequence goes on along the minus strand of JAFAKO010000240.1, from coordinate 14,143 downwards.
CCTTTGCGCGCCGCTGATGTCCGACCTTGCCCGCCACGACCAGCTCGCCCGAGAGGTGCTTGGTGCCACCGGGTGCATAGTAGCGACCGAAGCGGTTGGCGAGGATATCCGTGAGGCGGAACTGCTCCTGCGCCACGAAGCCGCTGTAGCGCCCGCGGCCCTCGAGCACGAGGTCGACCACCGCGGTGATGCCGGCGGCGGTCGTCACCTGGATCGCGGACCACAGCCGCCCGGCGATCACCTGCGGGTAGATCTTGTTCACGTAGTTCTCCTCGCGCAGCTGGCCGTCCTGCGTGCCGGTGACCGCGACGTAGACGATCACCACGTCCTGCAGGGTCTGCGGCACGGCGTTCTCGAGGATGTGCTTGAGCGTCGCCCGGTCGTGGTTGAGCTTCAGATCGTTCATGAGCAGGCGCATCTGCTCGCAGTGGCCGGGATAGCGGATGGTCTTGTAGTTCATCGTCTCGACGCGCGCGCCGTGAGTCTCGGCGAGTGAGCCGAGGCCGCCCGAGGTATTGAAGGCCTCGTAGCGCATGCCATCGATCTCGATTTCCTCGAGCCCCTCGAGCGGCGCAACCTCGAGCAGCCGTCCATCGCTCACCGCCTGGCAGGGGTTGCCGTACTCGTTGATGAGGCCTTCGGTGGACCAGGTGAGGGAGTACTTCAGCACGTTGTTGGGGTGCTGCGGCAGGGCGCCCACACGCAGCTTGACGGCACGCAGCTCATCGAAGTGCGTGATGAGCTCCGCCGCCGCGATGCTGATGAATCCCGGAGCCAGCCCGCACTGGGGAACGAAGGCCTGCGGCGCGCCGGCCGCGATGGCGCGCACCGCGCGGGTCACCTCGACATCCTCGGTGAGATCGAAGTAATGCACGCGCGCTTTGCGAGCCGCCTCGGCCACCCGTACGTTGCAGTGGTAAGGAAGGCTCGAGACGACGGCGTCCACCGGGTGAGCGTTGAGCTGCTGGGCGAGCGCTGCGCCGTTACTCGCGTCGAGCGTCACGGCAGTGAGCTGTGCGCTGCCATGCGCGCGCACCACGCTCTCGGCGGCCGCGCCGTCGACGTCGGCGAGCTGGACCCGGTAAGCAGCGGATTCGGCTAGCAATCCGGAGATGAGTGCGCCGATCTTGCCGGCGCCGAGAATCAGGACACGGTGCATAGGGGCCCTCACGAAAAGGGGCGCATTCTGCCTTCGAAGCGGCGGCGGCGCCAGCGGTCCGAAAGACTGGTAGGATCAATGACATGCGAGCGCCCGAAACCACCTCCTGGCACAGCGCCAGCTGGCAGACCCGCCCCGCCCAGCAACAGCCGGTCTACGGCGATGCGAAAGCGCTCGAGCGGATCGTCGCGCACCTGGCCCGTCTGCCCCCCATCGTGGTCTCGTGGGAGGTCGAGGCGTTGCGCGCCCGGCTGGCCGCGGCGCAGCGCGGCGAGGCGTTCCTGCTGCAGGGAGGCGATTGCGCCGAGACCTTCGCCGACTGCGAATCGGACATCATCGCCAAGAAGCTCAAGATCCTCCTGCAGATGAGTCTCGTGCTGCTGCACGGCCTGAAAAAGCCCATCGTCCGCATCGGCCGCATGGCGGGGCAGTACGCCAAGCCGCGCTCGGCCGACAGCGAGACGCGCGCCGGAGTGACGTTGCCGAGCTATCGGGGCGATCTCGTGAACCGGCCCGAGTTCACGGCGGAGGCGCGCGCGGCAGACCCGGAGCTGCTGCTGCGAGGCTACGAGCGCGCGGCGCTGACTTTGAATTTCGTGCGTGCGCTCGTCGAGGGTGGCTTTGCCGACCTCCACCATCCCGAGTACTGGGATCTCGGCTTCGTGCACCAGGCACCGCTCAAGGACGCCTACGAGCGCATCGTGCGCTCGATCGGTGATGCGCTGGATTTCTTCGAGGGCATCAGTGGAAATCCGGTCCACGAGGCGACCCTGGTCGACTTCTATGCGAGCCACGAGGGACTGCACCTGCTGTATGAGCAGGCCCAGACGCGCTTCATCCCGCGGCAGAACCGCTGGTACAACCTCTCGACGCACATGCCGTGGATCGGCATGCGCACCGCCGCGCTCGATGGCGCACACGTGGAGTACTTCCGCGGGATCTCCAACCCGATCGGTGTGAAGATCGGCTCGGCCATGGATGCGGCGTGGCTGCAGGGCCTGGTCCACCAGCTCAACCCGCACAACCAGCCCGGACGACTGACCTTCATCCATCGCTTCGGGGCCAAGGAAGTGTCCGCGGCATTGCCGAAAGCGATCGAGGCGGTGCGTCAGACCGGGCAGACAGTGCTGTGGGTCTGCGATCCGATGCACGGCAACACCGAGACCACGACCGGCGGAATCAAGACCCGGCGCTTCGAGAACATCCTGCGCGAGCTCGACACCGCGTTCCGCATTCACGCCGACATGGGCTCGTACCTCGGCGGCGTGCACATCGAGCTCACCGGTGACGATGTCACCGAGTGCACCGGCGGCGCCCGCGGGCTCACCGACGCGGATCTCGCCCGCGCCTATCGCTCGAGCGTCGACCCGCGGCTCAATCATGAGCAGGCGCTGGAGCTCGCGATGCTGATCGCGGAGCGCAGCCAGAGCCGCCGCAACGAGCGGCGCAGCGGGGCCCCTGGCTCGTGAGCTGAGTCGCGCCAGCATGGAGTTCGAGCACATACGGGTGCCGGAAGCGGGCCGCCGCGTGCTGCTCAACTCCGACTTCTCGCTCGAGGTTCCCGCGCAGCCGATCATCCCCTTCATCGAGGGCGATGGCATCGGTGTGGACGTGACGCCCGCCATGCGCCGCGTCACCGATGCGGCGGTGGCGCGCGCCTATGGCGGGGCGCGGCGCATCGTGTGGATGGAGGTGTACGCCGGAGAGAAGGCGAACGCGCTCTACGGGCAATGGTTCCCGGCCGAGACGCTGCGGGCGCTGCGCGAGTTCGTGGTATCGATCAAGGGGCCGCTCGGCACGCCGGTCGGCGGCGGGATGCGCTCACTGAACGTCGCCATCCGCCAGGAGCTCGACCTGTACGCCAACGTGCGACCGATCCGCTATTTCCCCGGGATCTCGAGCCCGATGCTGGATGCCAGTCTCACCGACATGGTGGTGTTCCGCGAGAACACCGAGGATATCTACGCGGGCATCGAGTGGCCGGCGGGCTCCGCGGAAGTGCACAAGCTCATCGCCTTCCTGCAGGGCGAGCTCGGCGTCACGGCGATCCGCTTTCCCGAGAGCTCGGGCATCGGCATCAAGCCGGTCTCGAAGCCGGGCAGCCAGCGCCTGGTGCGTAAGGCGCTGCAGTACACCATCGACAACGATCGTGTCTCGGTGACGCTCGTGCACAAGGGCAACATCATGAAGTTCACCGAGGGAGCGTTCCGCAACTGGGGCTACGAGGTGGCGCGCGAGGAGTTCGGCGCGCGGCCGATCGGCTCGGGGCCCTGGCTGTCGTTCAAAAATCCGCGCAACGATCGCGACATCGTGGTGAAGGACGTCATCGCGGACAACTTTCTGCAGCAGGTGCTGCTGCGGCCCGAGGAGTACGATGTCATCGCGACGCTCAACCTGAACGGCGACTACGTCTCCGATGCGCTCGCGGCGCAGGTGGGCGGCATCGGTATCTCCCCCGGCGGGAATATCGGCGATGGGCGCGCGGTGTTCGAAGCGACGCACGGCACCGCGCCCGGATTCGCCGGCAAGGACCGCGTCAACCCCGGCTCGCTGATCCTCTCGGCGGAGATGATGTTGCGGCATCTGCGCTGGACCGAGGCTGCGGAGCTGGTCATCAAGGGCGTCGCCGGCACCATCGCTGCGCGGGAGCTCACCTATGATCTCGCGCGGCTGCGTGAGGCGATCAAGACGCCGAAGCGCGAGCTCGCCGCGCGCCGCAACGTGGAGGAAGACCTGCAGCGGCTCATCCCCGGAGCGAAGCTCATGAGTACCTCGGGCTTCGCGAGCGCCATCATTCGCCACATGGGTGACTGAGCTGCGCCGCACCCCAGCCCGCGCCGCGACCTACGACCCGGACTGCACGCGCTGCCCGCGGCTCGCCGGGTTTCTCGAAGTCGTCCGCCGGCGTCACCCAGACTACTGGGCGCGCCCGGTGCCGTCCTTCGGTGCCGCGCGGCCACGCATCCTCATCGTGGGGCTCGCGCCCGGCCTGCACGGCGCGAACCGTACCGGCCGTCCCTTCACCGGAGATCATGCGGGGCTCCTGCTTTACGACACGCTCTATCAGGCCGGGCTCGCAACGCGGCCGCACTCCCAGGCAGCGGACGATCCGCTGCGGCTCATCGATGCCCGCATCGTCAACACCGTCAAATGCGTGCCGCCGCAGAACAAGCCGCTGCCGGCCGAAGTGCGCACCTGTAACGGCTACCTCGCCGCCGAGCTGCAGCAGCTGCGCACGGTGCGCGTCTATCTGGCCCTCGGGCGCGTGGCGCACGAGGGCCTGCTGCTGGCGCTCGGTGTGCGCCGCTCGGCCCATCCGTTCGGTCATGGGCGGGAGCACGCACTCGATGCGACACACTGGCTGATCGATTCGTATCATTGCAGCCGCTACAACACCGCCACGCGGCGGCTGACGGCGGCGATGTTCCGCGCGGTCGTGGCGCGCGCCTGCGAGCGCGCCGCGCTGCCGCGCCGCCCGCGCCGGGCGGGCGCCGCCGCGCGCTGAGAATGGGTCGGGCCGAGGCCATGTTCGAGCACAAGGAGTACATCGCATCGCTGCCGCGGCGTCCCGGGGTGTACCGCATGTACGGTGCCGCCCAGGAGCTGCTGTACGTCGGCAAGGCGCGCAGCCTGCGGGACCGCGTCGGCAGCTATTTCGCGCCCCGCAACGTCGACCCGAAGGTGCAGGCGCTGGTTGCGCAGATCGCGGCCATCGAGGTGACCGTCACCAACTCCGAGACCGAGGCGCTGCTGCTCGAATACAACCTCATCAAGGCGCACAAGCCGCGCTTCAACGTCGTGCTGCGCGACGACAAGAGCTTTCCCTACATCCACCTCTATATCGAGCACGACTATCCGCGCCTGGAGTTCTACCGCGGCTCCCGCGCCGCGCCGGGGCGCTATTTCGGTCCGTTCCCCAGTGCCGGTGCGGTGCGCGATACCCTCAATCAGCTGCAGAAGCTGTTCGGCATCCGCAACTGTCGCGACTCCTTCTTTGCCAACCGCAGCCGCCCGTGTCTGCAGCATCAGATCGGGCGCTGCTCCGCGCCGTGTGTCGGGTTGATCACGCGCGAGGCCTATGCGCAGGACATCGCCGCCGCGGTCAAGGTGCTCGAGGGGCACAGCGATGAGGTGAGTGCGGAGCTGCAGGCGCGCATGGAGGAGGCCGGCGCACGGCTCGAATTCGAGCGCGCCGCGGCGATCCGCGACCAGCTCGCGGCGCTCAAGCGCATCCAGGCCCAGCAGGTGGTGATGGCGGAGGGTGCGCGCGACGCCGATGTGTTCGCCATCGCGGGCGTCGCCGGGGAGTACGCGGTGAGCGTGATGCTGGTGCGCGGCGGACGCAACCTCGGCACGAGCAGCTACTTCCCGCGTGCGGTGCTGGCCGAGCCGGACGAGGCACTCAGCTCCTTCGTCATGCAGTACTACGCCAGCGCCGATGCGCCGGCGGAAGTCCTGCTCGGCAGCGGCGCCGAGGAAGTGACGCCGCTCGCGGAAGCGCTGCGCGCGCGGCTCGGTCGCAGCATCGAGGTGCGCGCGCCGGCGCGCGGCATCGGCGCGCGCTGGGTCGAGCTCGCGCGTGAGAACGCCACGCAGGCGCTGCGCATGCGCCTGGCACGGCGCGCCGGCATGGACGAGATGCTGAGCGATCTCGCGCACGAGCTCGATCTGCCGGAGCCGCCGCAGCGCATCGAGTGTTTCGACATCAGCCATACCGGTGGCGAGGGCACGGTGGCCGCCTGTGTCGTGTTCGGTCCGGAGGGGCCCCTCAAGAAGGAATATCGCCGCTTCAACATCCGCGGCGTCACTCCCGGCGATGACTACGCCGCACTGCGTCAGGCACTGGAGCGTCGCTACCGGCGCGTAGCCGAGGGGGAGGTGCCGGCGCCGGATGTGTTGCTGATCGATGGCGGACTGGGACAGATCACTCAGGTCCACGAGGTGCTCGCCGCGCTGGCTTTTGCCGAGCTGGCGCTGGTCGGCGTCGCGAAGGGCCCGGACCGCCGCCCGGGACAGGAGCGGCTGTTCGTCTACGGAGCACCGTCACCGCTCACGCCGGTGCCGCACGGGCCGGCATCGCGCCTGATCCAACGCATCCGCGATGAGGCGCATCGCTTCGCGATCAGTGGGCATCGCAAGAAGCGCGCGCGGCGCTACCACGAGTCGGTGCTCGAGCTGGTGCCGGGACTCGGCCCGGCCAAGCGCCGGGCGCTGCTCAAGCACTTCGGCGGTCTGCAGGGGGTGATGCGTGCCGGCGTCGCCGACCTCACCCAGGTGAGCGGAATCGGCGCGTCGCTGGCACGAACTCTTTATGATCACCTGCACCCCGGCGCCTAGAGCAACCCGCATGCAGTGGAATCTTCCCAACACGCTCACCTGGACGCGCATCGCGGCGATCCCGCTGATCATACTGCTGTTCTACATGCCGTATCCGTGGGCCGATCCGGCCGCGGGCCTGTTGTTTGCGGCAGCCGGCATCACCGACCTGCTCGATGGTTACTTCGCGCGGCGCTTCGGGCAGATCTCGCGCCTCGGCGCGTTTCTCGACCCGGTGGCCGACAAGCTCATCGTCGCCGTGGCGCTGGTGCTGCTCGTCAGCAAGGATCCGCGCGCACTGATCGTGCTCACGGCGATCGTGATCATCGGACGGGAGATCACCATCTCCGCGCTGCGCGAATGGATGGCCGAGATCGGCGCCCGGCGCAAGGTGGCGGTGTCACAGCTCGGCAAGTACAAGACGATTCTGCAGATCACCGGGCTCTCGATGATGCTCTTCCGCTGGCCGCTCATCGGCCTCGCGACCTACCGCATCGGGGTCGTCCTCACGGTGATCGCCGCCGCGGCGACCCTCGTCTCGATGGTCGCTTATCTGCGGGCTGCGTGGCCCGAGCTAAGACGTGATTGATGGAGGAGATAACTGTTGTAATAACAGGATATTACGAATAATATCTGTTGTGACTTGGAGGAAGTGACGGCGGGCACTCGCCTTGACTTCCCAAGGGGTGTACATAGAATTTCGCGCTCCCGAAAGAAGCGGGCTTAGCTCAGTTGGTAGAGCGGTACCTTGCCAAGGTACAGGTCGACGGTTCGAACCCGTTAGCCCGCTCCAGTCTTCCGCCGCATTCGTTCCTCTGACAGGTCTCTCATGTCCGACGCGCTGAGCTGGGACGGGAACTGGGCGTGGGCGCTGCCGCTCATCGTGCTCACGATACTGCTGCACGTCGTCGGTCTCGCGCTCATCAATGCGCGCATGGTGCGGATGATGGGCGGCGTCCGCACGGGTCGTCAGTTCTTTCCGATGTTCGTGCTGGTGATGGGTGTCACGGCGCTGCTGGCGATTCTGTTACTCGGCTTGGAGGCGTCACTGTGGGCCGCAGCGTACTGCAGCCTGGGTGCCCTGCCCGATGGACGCTCGGCGCTGCTCTATTCATTGAACGCCATGACCAGCTACGGGCACACCGATCTGCTGCTGGCGCCGCACTGGCGGCTGATGGGAGCGCTGGAAGCGCTGGATGGCATGCTGCTCTTCGGCCTGACCACCGCGTTTCTCTACGGCCACATCCGGCAGGTGTGGCCGGCCGAGCTGCAGCCGACTGCCGTCGCGCAGCCGCCCTCATTGGCGGACAGGGCGAGGCCCTAGGGCTCCACCTGCACCGGGCGGCCATCGCCGCTCATCGCTCCGATCTCGGCCGCCTGCGCAAAACCGTAGCGCTGAAAGATGCGCAGTGCCTCGGGAACTGCCCCCGCCGTGCAGGCGATGAGCAACCCGCCGGAGGTCTGCGGATCGGTGAGCAGGTCCCGGTGCGCTTCCGTGAGCCGCTCATCGATGTGCACCTCATTGCCGTAGGAGCTCCAGTTGCGGGCGGACGCACCCGTGCGGCAGCCCGCGGCGGCTCTTTCGAGCACACGTGGCAGGAGCGGCACGCGGCTCATGCTGAGGCGCGCCCGGGTGCCGGAGCCGCGGCACATTTCCAGCAGATGCCCGAGCAGGCCGAAGCCGGTGACGTCCGTCATGGCGTGCACGCCGTCGAGCTCCGCGAGCTCGGGGCCGGCGCGGTTGAGGTGAGTGGTGGTTTCGATGAGCGCCCGGTAGTCCTCCGCGGCAAGGGATCCCTGCTTGAGAGCGGCAGAGAGAATGCCGACCCCGAGCGGCTTGCCGAGCAGTAGTGCATCGCCGGGTTGTGCCGCGCAATTGCGCTGCAGATGCCGGGGGTGCACGAGGCCGAGCGCGACCAGCCCGTAGATGGGCTCCACCGAATCGATGCTGTGGCCACCGGCGATCGGCACTCCGGCCTCCTCGCACACGTGCTCGCCGCCGCGCAGAATCTCCCGTACGACGGTCACCGGCAGCACGTTCACCGGCATGGCGAGCAGTGCGAGAGCGAGGATCGGGCGGCCTCCCATGGCGTAGACGTCCGACAGCGCGTTGGCTGCCGCGATGCGCCCGAAGTCGAAGGGATCGTCCACGATCGGCATGAAGAAGTCGGTCGTGGCGACCAGTGCCTGATCCTCATTCAACTGCCACACGGCAGCATCGTCGGCGGTCTCGCGACCGACGAGCAGCGCGCTGTAGGGTGAGGCAGCCGGGCTCGCGCGCAGCAGATCCTCCAGCACACCCGGGGCCAGCTTGCAGCCGCATCCGCCGCCGTGCGAAAGCGAGGTGAGCCGCGGAACCGGCGTTGCGATGCTCATGAGATCATCCTACGTGGCTCGCCGAAGTTGGCGGAAGGCAGCAGGAGTCGAACCTACCAGGGAGCGACTGGCGCTCCCTCCTGGGTTTGAAGCCCAGTCGCACCGCCGGGTACGGGTGCCTTCCATTCATCCACACTCACGCTGCGCTGCCGGCGGCGGGATCGCTGCGGCCGTCGGAGGCAAGCGGGGCATGCCAGGCGCTCTCGGGGCGCAACACGCGCGTATCGCGCACGCGGCGCGTGAAGCCTGCCCGATCGAAGAACTCCAGGATCTGTATGGCACGCTTACGACCCAGGCCCACGGCGTCCCGAAAATGCGCGGTGCTGACGCCCTCGGCGCAGGCGCAGCTCTCGACGATCTGCGCGAGCTCGGCCACGCGCGAGGGATCGTAGAACAGATCGCGCACCACCTGGTAAACGCCTCCCTGTGCGAGCTGCTTGCGCAGCACCGTGCGCACGCGCGCCTCGGGCTCACCGACGGCCGCCGCCAGCTCGCGCACCCACGGCGGGTCGAAACCGCCCGCGGCGATGAGCGGCTGCAGGCGGGCGAGGAGCTGCTCGTCCTCCGCAGAGAGCCGCGGGCGGTGGCCCGGCAGGTGCAGCCACGGCCCGCTCGCGCATACCGAGCCGTCGGCGATGAGCTCGCCGAGCAGTGAACGCCACAGTGCAGGGGGCATCGCGGGGAAGCTGATGCGGCGCAGTCTCCCTGCGTCGAGCCCCGGCTCATCGGGGGCTTCGCCGTGCAGCCGGCGCAGCGCATCCAGCACACCGGCGCGCAGCGTCTGCCACCGCTCGGGCAGCACGAGAAATTGCTCACCGGCAGCCTCCACGACCCGGATGGGGCTCGGCAGGGAGATCCGTGCGGGCTCGCAACCGCAGAGCCGCACGAGATCCGACATCCGGGTGCCGTACGGCGCGCACCCGAGCAGCGGTGCGAGCCCGCCACCCGACAGCAAGTGCTCGATCGCGCCGAGCCAGGTGAGCCGTTGCGGCGAGCGTCGGCGCCGCTCGGCTCCGGCAGGATCGAGCACGCGGCCGCCGCCGATGGTGCGTCGCCCCTGGGCATCCCGCACGATGAAACGATCCCCCGCAGCCGCGCAGAAGGGCACATCGAACACAAGTTGCACCCGCTCCGGGGATGTAGGGCCGAGCGCGGTCGACTCGAGTGGCACCGCGTGGGCGAGGCGATGCGCGGTTCCCAGGTGCACGTGCACGGGCGACCAGGCGCGCAAGGTTGCGCCGCTCTCGGCGAGCAGGCCGAGTCGCGCGTCGAGACGCAGTGAGGCCGAGAGCGCCCGCGGGTCAGCCAGCCAGTCGCCGCGCGCAAGGGTTTGCCGGTCCGCTCCGGTGATGTTGAGCGCGCAGCGCTCGCCCGCGCAGCCGCGCGGCGCGGCACGCTGTTGTGCGTGGATGCTGCGCACGCGCACCGGGTGTCCGCCGGGCATGACGAGCACCGTGTCTCCCGTGCTGACCCGCCCGGAGAACACCGTGCCGGTCGCCACCGTGCCGCGCCCGGGGAGCGTGAACACCCGGTCGACCGCCAGGCGGAACAGCCCCTCCGCGGGACGGGCCGCGGTACGCAGCGCGCTGGCGTGCAGGTACTCGCGCAACGTGTCCACGCCGGGGTCGTCCGCGGCGGTGGCATCGACCGCAAACACCGGCGCATCGCGCAGCTGGCTCGCGGCAAGGAGCGTGCGCGCCTGCCGCTCGACCTCGCGCACGCGAGCGGCGCCGACGCTGTCCGCCTTGGTGAGCGCGACGGCGCCCTTGGCGATACCGAGAAGCGCCAGGATGGCCACGTGCTCCCGGGTCTGCGGCATGACACCATCGTCGGCCGCGATGACGAGCAGTGCGAAGTCGATGCCACAGGCACCCGCCAGCATCGTGTGCACCAGGCGCTCGTGTCCCGGTACGTCGACGAAGCCGAGCACCTCGCCGTTGGCGAGGGGGACGTAGGCATAACCGAGCTCGATAGAGATTCCCCGCGCCTTCTCTTCCTCCAGGCGGTCGGTGTCGACACCGGTCAGCGCGCGGACCAGGGTGGTCTTGCCGTGATCGATGTGGCCGGCCGTGCCGATGATCATGGCGTGGCAGGACGCATCACGGGCGCAGCGCCGCGAGCTGTGCGAGGAGCTCCGGCTCCTCCGCGCTCTCGAGGCAGCGCACATCGAGCCAGAGCGCACGCTCGGCGAGGCGGCCGATGACCGGCCGCGGCAATTCGCGCAGGGCCGCCTCGAGGCGCACCACGCTTCCGCCCCGGCCGCGCAGGGCTCGGACCGCGAGTCCGTGGCTCGGCAGCTGCTCGACCGGCAGCGCACCACTGCCGATCTGACTGGACAGCGGGACGTCCGTGACCTCGTAGCCGGCGCCCAGGGAACGCTGCAGCGGCGCTTTCAGCCGCTGCGCCTGGAGGCGCAGCTCCCCGAGGGGGCGGGTGAGCAGGCGCAACGTCGTCAGGCGCTCGGCGAGATGCTCCGGCGCACGGTACAGGGCGAGCACCGCCTCCAGTGCGGCGAGCGTCAGCTTCCCGACACGCAGGGCGCGGCGCAGCGGATCACGGCGCAGCCGCGCGATCAGCTCGGCACGCCCGGCGATCAGGCCCGCCTGCGGGCCGCCGAGGAGCTTGTCGCCACTGAAGCTCACGAGGTCCGCGCCTGCGGCGATGGCCTCCTGCACGGTGGGCTCAGAGGGCAGCTGCCAGCGTCGCAGGTCGACCAGCGAGCCGCTGCCGAGATCCACGGCGACCGGGACGTCGTGCCCCCGTCCGAGCCTCACCAGCTCGGCGAGCGGCACGCTGGCGGTGAACCCGCTGATCGCATAGTTGCTGGTGTGCACCTTCATCAACAGTGCGGTGCGCGCACCCAGCGCCTGCGCATAGTCGCAAAGGTGCGTGCGGTTGGTGGTACCGACCTCGATGAGCCGTGCCCCGGCTCGCCGCATGATGTCCGGCAGACGGAACGAGCCACCGATCTCGATGAGCTCCCCGCGTGAGACCACGACCTCGCGACGCTGCGCGAGCCCGCTCAGGAGCAGCAGCACGGCGGCGGCATTGTTGTTCACCACCATCGCGGCCTCGGCGCCGGTGAGCTCGCACAACAGCCCTTCGATGAGCGAGTCGCGCTCGCCGCGGCGGCCGGCGGAGAGATCGAGCTCGAGATTGACGGGCGAGCTCATCGCCCGCACGACCGCGTGCACGGCTTCATCCGGCAGGAGTGCCCGCCCGAGGTTGGTATGCAGCACCGTGCCGCTGAGATTGAACACCGCCGTGAGCCTCGGACGGGCGGCGCGCGTGAGTCGTGCCTCGACCGCTGCCGCGAGAGCTGCGTCGGTGAGCTGCGCAGGCTCGAGGGTGCCCGCGAGGGCTGCGCGGCGCAGCTGCGCGAGTTGCGCCCGGACTACCGCCACCACCGGGGTGCGCCCATGCCGCAGCAGCAGCCCCTCGAGACCCGGGGCACGCAGCAGACGGTCGACCGATGGAATGTCGGCGGCCTGCGCGGCCTGCGGCGCGGCGAATCTCTCGCTTACGGACATGAGCTAACGGCCGGCACGCGGCACCCGTCGTGACGATGTCTTTCTCAGGAGAAAAATGCAGCGCCGGCGGTGCTCGCGGTCCGGCAGGACCTACTGCCACAGCAGCGGATTGCCGCTGCCGCGCTGGTAGCCCGCCTCGCCCATCAGCAGATCGAGCGGCAGGCTCGCCAGGTCGTCCGCCACGGGCTCGACACCTGCATCTTGCTCCTGGTACAGAATCTTGCGGTAGATGTGACAGTGCTCGCAAGACTCCGCCCGGATGGCATCCGGGCCGCCCTCGATCGAGTGGTAGGCAATGCCTTCGGTGTTCTGGCAGTGACTGCAGGTCACCCGTACCAGGTGCCACTCGGTCGCGCACAGCCCGCAGTGCAGGTAACGGTGTCCCTGGGAGCGTCTGTCGACCCGCACCACGCTCGCGACCGGGAGCGAGCCACAGGCAGGGCAGAGGCCGGGGACCTCGAGCGGCGGCACGACCTCCTCGGTCAGGCGGCTCGCGAGCGCCACCCAGTAGGTCTGGAGCGAGGCCATGACGAAGGGCGCGACCGCCATTTCGATGTCCTCGCGGCGGCCGCTCAGCAGCGCATCCGCCTGCCCCTCGAGCCATTCGGGGGGGAGTGACCGGACCTGCGTCAGCTCGTGGCGCGCCTGGTCCGGGATGTCCGCAGCGCCCGCCACGCGCTCGGCGAGCTCGGCGCCGAGCACCCGCCACAGCGGCTCGCGTGCCCAGCCCCGCGCCTCGATGGGCGGCATGCGGTGCGTGCGCGCACGGCCGAGCTCGGTTGCGTCCGGGAGGCGGGGGTCGACCGTGGCCGCGGCTGCCGCCTGCGCTTCGACGACCACGGCCATCAGCTTGAGGTAGTCGCCGATCGCGTGGCCGATCGCGCCGGGCGCAGCGAGCTGCCGCAGCCGCTCCGCGCGCGCCCGGAACGGACCGGCGTGCTGCGGCAGTCGGACGCGGGGTATCGCCCCCTGGGCGAGGGACTCAATCTGGCCGGGCTCGAGGATTCGAGGCATGCGTGATCTGACGGAACCAGGCCCGATGATGCCTCCATGCCCAGCCCGGTGTCACCGTGCCGCGGAGCATCGCATGCATCGAGCCGCGCACCCAGAAGCCGGCGTAGATGTGCACCAGGATCGTGCAGATTATCAGCAGGGCCGCAATGGCGTGCAGCAGCGCGGCGATCCGCACGGCGCCCACCGGCAGGGTGAAATAAGCGCGCCACATGAGGAGGCCGGTCGCGAACAGTACCAGCAGGCATGCCACCAGCACGAAAAACACCAGCTTCTGTCCGCCGTTGTAGCGGCCGACTTCCGGCAGGCGCTCCTCCTGATTGTTGATGACCTCGCGCCACTGCCGCAGCCACTGCCAGTCGGCAGCCGCGAAGCGGTTCTCATCCCACACGCGCGCGGCAAGGCCGAGGAACACCAGCACCATGAACAGGCCGATGAACGGATGCAGGATGCGCGTCCACGGGCCACCGCCGAAGAGGTTGCTGAGCCAGAAGAGCGCCGGATGGAACAGGGCCAGCCCCGAGAGCGCCGCGAGCACGAAAGAGAGCGCGACCAGCCAGTGGTTGGTGCGCACGTCCGCGTCATAGCGCAGCAGAGTGTCCCGGCGTGCACCGTTGCTCATGGTCGCATCTCCGGCTTACCGCCTGCTGCGAGGCTCCTGTGGGCCGCCTCCTCGTCCTGCTCGTCGACCTCGTTGCGGCCGACGCGTACGAAGTGGAAGAAACCGGCGAGCGCCGTCAGCGCCATGATT
>JAFAKO010000219.1 GCA_019235245.1 Gammaproteobacteria bacterium | reverse complement strand
TCACGAGCTGGAGCACAACCCTGGAGCTTTTTCGCTCGGAGTACCACGTGCCGCTGCTTTCGCCGCCAGTCGCCGCGGTCACGGGAGCCGGCGGTGAGCTTTTCTTCCCGGCACTTCTCTTCCTGGGGCTGTTCAGCCGCGTTGGCGCCCTCGGAGCGTTCTTCGTCAACGCCATGGCGGTCATATCCTATCGCCAGGTACTGCTGGCAGAGGGCTCGGAGGCCGCGCTCGCGCAGCACGTGCTGTGGGGGTTCATGCTTCTGATCCTGGCAGTGTTCGGGCCGGGACGATTCGCCCTCGATCGCTGGATGGAAGCGCGCCTGGCAGCCCGGTGTCGCCCGTCCGGTGCCACAGCCCTGGCGTTCTGAGCTCGTTGAGCTGCCGGCAAATCCTGCTGCATCAACACGGATCCAGGGATCACCGAGCGCACCCACTGCGTGCGCCTTCAGCGTGGTTTAAGCGGTGGGTCGAGGAGCGCGCTCACAAAGGGCGAGGCTCCCACCAGCGGGACGCCGTCCGTGCGACAGCGGCGCAGAAAGTCCGCCCCCTGAACGTCGACGAAGTTCAACCCCGATAAGTCCAGGCGGATAGCCGCGCCAGTGGCCGTCGCCTGCTCCAGCGCGTGCTTGAGCTCCTGAATCCATCCGTGCAGGAGTTTGCCCTCCAGCAGTAAAGTCTCGCCGTCAATCCCTGGCCGCCGGGTGATCCTGAGCATGATTCCAAGTCCTTCGTCCATCGACGCGGATCCGCATTGGCTTAGGACAAGCAACGCGTGTGCCAACGCGCGCACGCCCCGTCAGGCACGCAGCTGCCAACAGATTCAATCGCTTAGCAGGCCGGCGCGCGGCGATAGCGGCGCCTCTCCGCCACCGGCAGCGGTGCGCCGCAATCGGGTGCGATCAGGCCGGGAGCTCTGTGGGTCGCGAAATGCCGAGCTTTTTCATCCGATGTCGTAGCGTTGCAGGCTTCATGCCGAGCTTCACGGCAGCTCCTTGCTTTCCCTCCACGACCCAGTCGGTCTGACGCAGAGTGCTCAGGATGTGCTCGCGCTGGACGCTATCGAGATTAGCCGCCTCAGCGGTGACGGTCGCGGAACTGGCCGGGCTCGCGCCTGCGGCGCTACCCGGCGCTGCCCGTGCGACGGCCTGCGAGCAGACCGGCAGTACGTCCTCACCGATCGTCAATTCCGCAGTCGTGCTGAGGATCAGCGCACGCTCGACGATGTTTTCCAGCTCGCGGATATTCCCGGGCCATTCATAGCAGGCCAGCCGCTCGACCGTCGCACCTTCGATGCTCGTGACCCGACGCCCGACCCTGGGCCCGTACTTCTGCACGAAGAACTGCACTAACAGCGGAATGTCCTCGGCTCGCTCCCGCAGCGGCGGCAGCTTCACCGGAAAGACGTTGAGGCGGTAGAACAGGTCCGGGCGGAACGATCCGGCCGCAATGGCGCCCGGAAGATCGCGGTTCGAAGCCGCAATCACGCGCACATCGCACTTGATCGTCTGGTTGCCGCCGATGCGCTCGAATTCCCGCTCCTGCAGAACCCGCAGCAGCTTCACCTGGATGTCGAGGGACACCTCGCCGATCTCATCGAGGAATATCGTGCCGCCATTGGCAAGCTCGAACCGCCCCACGCGCCGTTGAATGGCGCCGCTGAAGGCCCCTCGTTCATGTCCGAACAGCTCGCTCTCGACCAGCCCCGCCGGCAATGCGGCACAGTTGACCTTGATGAAGGGTTTGTCCGAGCGATTGCTGCCCGAATGGATCGCCCGGGCGATGAGCTCCTTGCCCGTACCGGTCTCCCCGGAAATCAACACCGTCGCATCGGTTGGAGCGACCCGTCGCACATCGCGCAGTACGTTAACCAGGCCGGCACTGGAGCCGATGATCTCCTCAAAGTTGTGGACGGCCTTGATCTCCTCGCGCAGGTAGATGTTCTGCGCCTGCAGGCGCTCCTGTTCGCGTTCGAGAAGAATCCGGTCGGTGATGTCGACGAACATGGTGCGTGTGTAGGTCCCGCTGGGATCCGGCTTGGACCACCACTGGATGAAGATCTGACGTCCATCATCCTTGCGGCGCAGCTCGAGCACGACGCCGCTGGTATCCGTGCCGCGCCCGACGGATTCAAAGGCCTCCTTGAGCCGCCGCTGTGCGTCGGAGGTATTTGGGATCAGTGACCGCCCGTACATGGAGGCCACTTCATCGGCCTTCACCCCGAGGATCCGCAACGCCGCGCGATTCGCGCGGATGAAGCGGGAATCCAACCCCTCGTGCACGTAAGCGATGGGCGCTTCCTCGAACAGGTCGCGCAACCGATCCTCGCTCTCGCGCAACTCCTGCTCGGTGCGCAAGCGCTCGAGCTCAGCGGCTGCCCGGCCGGCAAAGATCTGAAAGAGGTAGAGGGTGCGTGGGTCCGGTGCGCGCGGTGCCGCGTCGAACGCGCACAGGTGACCGAGCACCCGCCCGTTCTGCGCCTTGAGAGGAACACCGAAGTACGCCTCCACGCCTTCCTCGCGTGCGTACCTCGCCTGCACCCCGCTCGGAATAAAACAGTCCTTGCCGCCAACGACTTCCTCGCAAGGGGTGCCGGCCAGTTCGTACTCGACATTCGCAGCGAATTGACCGTCCGACCAGAACGCAAGCGTCCGTAGCGTCACGCCACCACGAAACTCCGAGACAAAACTGTGATGCATGCCGATCGCCTCGGCGAGTCGGCGCACGAGATTGCGCAGGAAATCGTCCCCCGTCGAGGATGCTGTGGCCTCGACGATCGAGCGCAGCAGCTCGATCTCTTTGTTGCTCGCACCGTATTTGGCGTCGGGCGCCGCAGCGTTCTGCTGCATAAAGACTCCCGTGCGGTCATCGCGCTTTATCACCAGCGCCGGTGAATGCTTGAAACTCGCCACATCTTACTCCGCTCGCGCGAATGCGGCGCCGCGTCCTGGCACGCTGCGTTCGACTCATCTGGCGACAGCGGCCGTGATCGCTGCGTCGCGACCGGAGTGGCCGGGCGGGACGCCCTGATGGGTTACGTCCGTCGGGAAAACCGCAACCGGTTCTGAGCCGCCCGCAATCCGCCGCGGAGACTGCGGCGACGGAATCGCCGGTCGGCGCACGCCGCTGGTGCAGCCTCATGCGCGGACGCCGGTAAATTTCACTGCTTTTCCGCGACTTAGCCGCGCGCTGGAGTGAATTCCCGATGCTGGCATAGCGATTGCTCCTTCAACGGCGTCGACGCGCCGGAGCGCGTCGCAACTCACAAACCAACTTTAGGAGCTGATGCAAATGAGCAAACACAACTCGACGCTGCGAGTGGCGATCTCGGGCGTGCTGGCGCTCGCCGGTACCGCCCTCGCCTCCAGCGCATTCGCAGCCGCGGACGACGACAAGGAGCAGTGCGCGGGTATCGCCAAGGCGGGCATGAACGATTGCGCGACCGCGACCAATGCCTGTCATGGCCATGTCACTGAAGAAGGCAATGCCATGGCCTGGATTTATCTTCCCAAGGGAACGTGCGAGCGGATCGTCGGCGGTCACGTCGTGCGCGTCACTGACCCCACCCCCAAAAAGTGAGCCTAACCCTCCGCTCCAACGTGCGCTTGACGCAGGCGGCATGTTGGAGCGGAAAGGAGTCAAGCGATGAAAGTCAAGTCTGATCCGCTGCTGAGCTTTGACCCCGACGCGTGGGAGCTCTCGGTCGTCGCACACCGACCGCGCACTTGGATGCCGTCCTCGCACCGCGTCACGAATCTCGTGAATCCGCAGCTTTGGCAGACCCGTGCCGCCCGAGGCATTTCCTGGCACCGGGCCGGGCGAGCCGTGAAGCGGGAGACCCGGCAATGAATGGGACCGCACGTACCTGGGCAGTCGTCCTCGCCGCGGGCGAGGGAACCCGCCTCGCCTCGCTGACACGTGACGCCGCGGGCAATGCGGTGCCCAAGCAGTTCTGCTCGCTCAACGGGGGACATTCGTTGGTTGAGGAGGCGATTCAGCGAGCACGCCAGGTCGTGTCGCTCGATCGCACCTGCGCCATCGTCGCCGAGCAGCATGCGCACTACTGGCGCAAGAGCCTGCGGGCGCTGCCAGTGGAGAATCTCATCTTACAACCGCGCAACCGCGGAACCGCCCATGGCGTGCTGCTGTGCGTGCTATCCATCCTCGAGCGCGACCCCCTCGCTCGAATCCTTTTTTTGCCTGCCGATCACTTCGTGCTGGATGAGAGCGCGCTCGAGCGCTCGCTCCGCGAGCTGACGACGACTCTCGCGCACAACCCCGACGGAATTACCCTCATTGGAATTGCCCCCGAGGAACCCGACACCGAGTTCGGCTACATCGTGCCGGGACGAACGCTCGCGGATGGCTCGCGCACGGTCGCGCGATTCGTCGAAAAGCCTGCGGCGTCGCTGGCCGCTGAGCTTTACGAGAGCAAGGCGCTGTGGAACAGCTTCATATTCGGGGCCGCGGGAGCTGCCCTGCTCGCGTTGCTGCGGCTGCAGATGGGAACCACGGTGGACGAGATGGCCACCGCGCTGGCACGGCGGCGGTACCAACCGGGCTCCGGAGCACTCGCTGAACTCTACGATCGCCTTCCCACGGTCGACTTCTCACGTGCGGTGGTCCAGCAATTTCCCTCGCGGTTACGAGTGATTACCGCGCCAGCGTGCGGCTGGACTGACCTCGGAACACCCCGACGGGTCGCCGCTACCTTGCTGCGCGTCGCCGAGCAGGTTCCGACCCGCGCGACTGGCGGAACCGGTGTGCAGCGCCTGTCACCGTCCGGACACATCAACCTCGCTACGCAACATGCCCGCCTCGCTCTGGTGGGTTAGGAAGGATCCCATGAAAACCCTGGTGCTTTCCCTGGTCCTGGCACTCGCTGCCTCACGGGCCGCCGATGCGGCCGATATCACCGCTCAACCGACGCTGACGCTCGAGGGCGCCAAGCGCGCCGTGGCCGCCGCGCTCGCCTACGCACGCGCTCACGACGCGCCTGGCGCAGCTGTTGCGGTGGTCGACGCGGGTGGCCACACCATTTGCCTGGAGCGTCTCGATGGCACCTTCCCGGCGAGCGCCGACGTCTCGATCGGCAAGGCTCGCACCGCTGCCAACTTCGGACGCGCAACACGCGGAATGGAAGATTCGATCAACAAGAACCGCCCGGCACTGGCTGCGGTCGCCGCGGTAACGCCCTTCACCCCGCTGCAGGGAGGCATCCCGATCATGCGGGGCAAGGAGGTCGTCGGTGCCATTGGTGTGAGCGGGGCCGCCAGCGCCGAGCAGGACGAGGCGATCGCGGTCGCGGGCGCTGAAGCGCTGCGGGCCACTGCCTCGAGCAGCTCCCCGGTCAGGTAGTAAAGGAGCGCGACTCATGGGCTGGCTGCTGCTGCGTACGCTCATTCTGATTCCCGTCGTGCTGGCGGTGGCAGCGGTGGTACTGCTGCTGATCGGGCTCCACGCCGTGTATCACAAGTTGTTTGGGAGAGGCACATGCGCCGCGAGCTCATAACAGGTCTCTGCAGTGCCGTGCTGCTGACCGTGGGTGGCACGGTGGCGCACGCGGATCCGTCTCCGCGCGAGCCCGCCGCTACGGTGGACCTGACGACTGAGGCCGGCGCGCGACTCATGCATGCCGCCTGGCGCTACAGCGACGCGCGGATCGTGGATATCGAGTTTCGGGCCCCGGATGCGCAGGGACAGCCGACCGGCCCGCCGGTCGCCACGCACGACATTACTCCGCACGCCGGCCCGGGGGACTTCGACGACTCCGCCTGGCCCGTGATCCCGGCCACGGAGTTGGGCGAACGTCGGGGAACCGGTCGCGTGTCTTTCAACTGGTATCGCGTCAATGTGACCGTGCCAGAGCGTCTCGGCAGCTTCGATCCTTCGGGCGCGGCGCTGTGGCTGGAGACGCGGCTGGATGACTACGCTGAAGTCTGGGTGGACGGCGAGCTCGACCGCGCCTACGGACAGCAGGGTGGCTCGGTCGTCGCCGGCTGGAATGCCGTGAACCGTGTGCTGCTCGGGCGGCACGTGCGCCCGGGTCAGAAGATCCAGCTCGCCATCTTCGGCATGAATGCACCGATCTCGGATGCGCCCACCAATTACATCTTTGTGCGGGAGGCGCGGCTGGTTTTCTACCCCGGCACCCCCGGACCGGTGGCAGTGCCGCCGCACGAGGTCAACGTCAGAGTGGAGAGATCCGACCCGGCAATCGATCAGATCGTGCCGGCGAACGCCAAACTGTGGAAGGTTGCCGAA
>JAFAKO010000224.1 GCA_019235245.1 Gammaproteobacteria bacterium | reverse complement strand
CGGCCGGCAGAAGTGCAACCTCAACGACCAGGCGATCTGCACGGATGATCGCGTGAGGAATGCGGCGGACTACTGCGCGCACTGAGGTTATGTTGCCTCCGGTCGCCGCTCGAATGTGATCTCTGTCACGCCGTCATGTTGACGGTGCTCACAGATCTTGACGCCCTCATGCTGCAACGCCGCAAATAGCGGCGCTTGTAGCCGGCCCTTCGCTTGTGAGCCGGCGAGGAGGTGTCATGAGACGACTGACGTACGCGATCGCCGCGGCAGGCGCATTGCTGGCCGCTGACACAACGACGGCGATCATTAGCGGGGGCGGCCCCCTGGACTGCAGCGGTGCTGCCTTGTCGCAAGGGGTCATCTGGCCGCCCGACCACAGCATGGTGCCCGAGACCATCATGGGGGTGACCACCGATGGCACGCTGATGCCGGTGAACATCACGATCACCAGCATCTTTCAGGACGAGCCGGTGAACGCACGGGGGAGCGGCAATACGGCACCGGACGGCGCAGGGGTGGGCGGCAGCACCGCCTACGTCCGCGCAGAGCGTGCAGGGCCCGGGACGGGCCGCATGTACTTCATCTCGTTCACCGCGACGGACGGGAGCGGCGGCCAGTGCAGCGGGACGCTGACTGCCAATGTCCCGCACGACCAGGGGCAGGGATACATCCCGGTGGACACCGGGTATCGGTACGACTCGACCCTGGTTCCGCCTTGATACGCAACTGAGAGCTTCGCGGGCCGCCCGGTGACCGGCGGCCCGCGACTTTGCCGTGCCGGCCACGCTCAGGAGTCTATCCAAAGAGATCTGGTGGGCTTGCGCCTCGCGGCCGCAGAATCCGCACATACCGGCGGAGGATCCTCAGATGGCCACCATGCGAGCGATGAGCGCCACGGGCCGCGGCGGCAAACTGCAGGCGGAGGAGCGCCCGGTGCCACAACCGGGCCGCGACGAAGTTCGCGTCAAGGTGCAGGCGTGCGGCGTGTGCCACAGCGACTCGGTGACCGTTGAGGGGCGCATGCCGGGACTCAGCTATCCGCGCATTCCCGGTCACGAGGTGATCGGGGTGGTGGACGCGGTCGGCGAGGGTGTCAGCGGTTGGCAGGCCGGCACGCGGGTCGGGATCGGCTGGTCGCCGGGCGCGTGCGGGTACTGCACGCAGTGCCGTCACCACAATCTCTTTGCGTGTGAGAACATCCAGGGCGCCACCGGGGTGACGCGCGATGGGGGCTACGCGACGCACCTGCTCGCGCACCACAGCGCGCTCGCGCGGGTTCCCGCCGAGCTCGACTCGGTGGAGTCGGCGCCGCTGTTGTGTGCCGGTATCACCACCTTCAACGCGTTGCGCAACTGCGGCGCGGGCGCCGGCGAGCTCGTGGCAATTCACGGCGTCGGCGGTCTCGGCCATCTCGGCATCCAGTTCGCCGCGCGGCTCGGCTTGCGCGTGGTGGCGGTGAACCGCGGCCGCGACAAGGAGGAGCTGGCCCGTTCGCTCGGGGCAAGCGAATACATCGATACGAACGCCGCCGATCCGGCCGAGGAGCTGCGCAAGCTCGGTGGCGCGCGCGCGATTCTCGCGACGGTGACGGATGCCAGCGCCATGCAGGCGGTCGCCGGCGGTCTCGGCGCGAACGGCACGCTGATGGTGATCGGCGCCGTCGGCGCGCTCACGGTGGACTCGCTCGAGCTGCTGCGCAAGCGCGCGTCGGTCAGGGGGTGGTACTCGGGCACCAGCGTCGATTCGGAGGACACCCTGTTCTTCAGTCAGCGCCACCAGATCAGATCGATGAACGAGATCTATCGGCTCGAGCAGGCGCAGGAGGCCTATGACCGCATGCGCAGCGGCAAGGCGCGTTTCCGGGTGGTGCTGCGGGTGGAGTGAGGGGCGTGCTCAACGCAGCTTAGCAACCGCAGCATGGCGGTGTTAGCCGGCAACACCTCGGCGGAGTTGCCGACAACCGCCGCGCTGACGCTCACGCGTGCGACTTAATACTCATGCCGGCCCGCCAGCGGATCAGTATAGGATCGTCGGGACTCAGCGGCCGCAGCGCATGACGGATGTGTGACAGCGCCCCTGCATGAGGGTGCTGAGCATGCGCAATGGAGGAATAACAGTGGCCAACCGCGAATCATCCCACGCCGCTGCGCGCAATCCGCTCTCGAACGAGGAGCTGCGGCTCATGGATTGCTGGTGGCGCGCCTGTAACTACCTCGCCGTCGGCATGATCTACCTGCGGGCGAATCCGCTGCTGCGCGAGCCGCTGAAGCCCGAGCACGTGAAGATTCGCCTGCTCGGCCACTGGGGGACGAGCCCGGAGCTGTCCTTCATCTGGACGCACCTGAACCGCCTCATCAAGCGCGACGATCTCGATGTGATCTTCATCGCCGGTCCGGGACATGGCGCACCGGGCGTCCTCGGTCCCGCGTATCTCGAGGGTACCTACTCGGAGGTCTATCCGGACAAGAGCGAGGATCTCGAGGGCCTGCAGAAATTCCTTATGCAATTCTCCTTCCCCGGACACATCGGGTCCCACTGCACGCCGGAGACTCCGGGATCGATCCACGAAGGCGGTGAGCTCGGTTACAGCCTGGCGCACGCGTACGGTGCGGTGCTCGACAATCCCGATCTCATCGTGGCCTGCGTCATCGGCGACGGTGAGGCGGAGACCGGGCCGCTCGCGACCGCCTGGCATTCCAACAAGTTCCTCAACCCGATACGCGACGGGGCGGTACTGCCGAGCCAGAATCTCAACGGCTACAAGATCGCCAATCCGACGGTGCTGGCGCGTATTCCGCACGAGGAGCTCGAGGCGCTTCTCACCGGCTACGGCTACAAGCCGTACTTCGTCGAGGGATCGGAGCCGGCGAGCATGCACCAGGCGATGGCGGCCACGCTCGACACGGTCATCGCCGAGATTCACGCGCTGCAGAAGAGTGCCCGCGACGGCCGCAAGGCGCAGCGCGAGCGCTGGCCCGTGATCGTGCTGCGTACTCCCAAGGGCTGGACCTGTCCGAAGGAGATCAACGGACACAAGGTCGAGGGCTCGTGGCGCGCGCACCAGGTGCCGATTGCGGACGTACGCAGCAATCCCGCCAGTCTCGAGCTGCTCGAGAGCTGGATGCACGGCTACCAGCCGGAGGAGCTGTTCGACGGCGATGGACGACTGCGACCGGAGCTGCGCGCGCTTGCGCCGAGCGGCCCGCGTCGCATGAGCGCCAATCCGCACGCCAACGGCGGACTGCTGCGCAAGGAGCTGAAGCTGCCCGACTTTCGCGACTACGCGGTGAAGGTCGGCAAGGCCGGCGCGGTGCTGCACGAAAACACCCGGCCGCTCGGGGAATTTCTGCGCGACGTGATGCGCAACAACATGACGAGCTTTCGGGTGTTCGGGCCGGACGAAACCGCCTCCAACCGCCTGCAGGCGATTTACGAGGTCAGCAAGAAGACCTGGATGGCGGAGCTGCTGCCGGAGGACGCCGACGGCGGTGAGCTCGCCCGCGACGGCCGGGTGATGGAGATGCTGTCCGAGCACACCCTGATGGGCTGGCTCGAGGGCTATCTGCTCACCGGCCGCCACGGCTTCTTCGCCACCTACGAGGCATTCGCGCACATCGTCGACTCGATGTTCAACCAGCACGCCAAGTGGCTGGACATCAGCAAGAACCATGTACGCTGGCGCGCCTCGGTGGCATCCCAGAACATTCTCCTCACCTCGACCGTTTGGCGGCAGGACCACAACGGCTTCTCGCACCAGGATCCGGGCTTCATCGACCTCGTAACCAACAAGAGCCCCTCCGTGACCCGTGTGTACCTGCCGCCGGATGCCAACACGCTGCTCGTGATAGCCGACCAGTGCCTGCGCTCGACCGATTGCATCAACGTGATCGTGGCGGACAAGCAGAAGCATCTGCAATTCACCAGCATCGACCAGGCGGTGATCCACTGCGCCAGGGGCATCGGCATTATCCGCGCCGTGAGCAACGATGAGGGAGCGGAGCCCGATGTGGTGATGGCCTCCTGCGGCGATGTCGCGACGCAGGAAGCGCTGGCGGCCACCGCCATCTTGCGCGAGCGGCTGCCCGATCTGAAGGTACGCTTCCTCAATGTGGTGGACCTCTTCAAGATGCAGCCGGCGAGCGAGCACCCGCACGGCTCGAGCGAGCGCGATTTCGACAGCCTGTTCACCCGCGACAAGCCGGTGATTTTCAATTTCCACGGCTACCCGTGGCTGATCCACAAGCTCTGCTACCGCTTCAAGAACAGCGAGAACATCCATGTGCGCGGCTACAAGGAGAAGGGCAACATCAACACCCCGCTGGAGCTCGCGATCGTGAACCAGACCGACCGCTTCGATCTGGTGATCGATGTGATCGACCGCGTGCCGGGCCTCGCCGAGCGCGCCGCGCATCTGAAGGAGGAGATGAAGAACGCGATCATCGACAGTCTCGCCTACGCCCGCCGCGAGGGCGCGGACCGTCCGGAGATCTCGAACTGGGTGTGGCCCGGATGAGTGGTATTCACCCCCTTGCCGGCCAGCCCGCGCCCCCCGAGCTGCTGATCGACCCGGAGAAGCTGCGCGCGGAGTATTACGCGCGCCGCCCGGACGTGGCCGACCCCGCCGAGCGGGTCAGTTTCGGCACGAGCGGTCATCGCGGCTCGGCGCTGCGCGGCTCGTTCAACGAGTTCCATGTCCTCGCCATCACACAGGCGATCTGCGAGTACCGCAGGAAGGAGTCCATCGCGGGGCCGCTGTATATCGGCCGCGACACCCACGCGCTCTCCGAGCCGGCGCTGCACTCGGCGCTCGAGGTGCTGGGCGCCAACGGGGTGCAGACGATGGTCGATCGCGCGGATGGCTATACGCCGACACCGGTGGTGTCGCACGCCATTCTGACGCACAACCGCGACCGCGCCGCAGCGAGCGCCGACGGCATCGTCATTACCCCCTCGCACAATCCACCCGAGGACGGCGGCTTCAAGTACAACCCGCCCGATGGTGGCCCGGCCGATACCGCGGTGACCCGCTGGATCGAGGAGCGGGCCAATGCGCTTCTCACGGCGGCGCTGCACGGGGTGGCGCGCATGCCGTACGAGGAGGCGCGGCGGGCGCCGACCGTGCAGCGGCACGACTACCTGGATCGCTACGTCGCCGATCTCGACGCCGTCATCGACATGCCGGCGATCGCCGGCGCGGGACTGAAGATCGGGGTCGACCCGCTCGGTGGGGCGGGTGTCGCGTATTGGGCGCCGATCGCCGCGCGCTATGGGCTCGATCTGCAGGTGGTGAACGACACCGTCGATCCGACCTTCCGCTTCATGCCGCTCGACTGGGACGGCAAGATCCGCATGGACTGCTCCTCGCCCTACGCGATGGCGCGTCTCATCGGGCTGCGCGAGCGCTTCGACATCGCCGTCGCCAACGACACCGACGCCGACCGCCACGGGATCGTCACGCGCACCGCGGGACTGATGCCGCCCAATCATTACCTGGCCGCGGCGATCGCCTATCTGTTCGCGCACCGGCCGAACTGGCGCGCCGCTGCCGCGGTCGGCAAGACGGTGGTGAGCAGCGCGATCATCGACCGCGTCGCCGGCAAGCTCGGCCGGCGCCTGTACGAGGTGCCGGTGGGATTCAAATGGTTCGTGTCGGGACTGCTCGATGGCTCGCTCGGCTTTGGCGGTGAGGAGAGCGCGGGGGCCTCGCTGCTGCGCCGCGACGGCCGCGTGTGGACCACGGACAAGGATGGCATCGTCCTCAACCTGCTCGCCGCGGAGATCACCGCCCGCAGCGGACGCGACCCATCGCAGCTGTACCGCGAGCTCACGCAGGAGCTCGGCGAGCCCGCTTTCGAGCGGACCGACACCCCGGCGACGAAGGACGAGAAGGCGGCGCTCACGAAGCTCGCGCCGAGCGACATCCATACCACGCGCCTCGCCGGCGATGACATCACCCAGATGCTCGTCAAGGCGCCCGGCAACGGGGCTGCGATCGGCGGGCTCAAGGTCATGACCGCCAACGGCTGGTTCGCGGCCCGGCCGTCCGGGACCGAGGACATCTACAAGCTGTACGCGGAGAGCTTCCGCGGCAAAGAGCACCTGCAACGGATCCAGGCCGAGGCGCGCGCGCTCGTCAGCGCGGCACTCGCGGGCGCACGTGGGAGTGCCGCATAGAAAAACACATGGCGGCAATGAACCTCACAGCAACGCCCGCCGAGGCGGTCCGTACCGGCCTGTCTGCGCATGAGCTGCAACGCGCGATACTCGACAACCTCCTGTGCCTGCAGGGGCGGTTTCCCCGCATCGCAACGCTGCACGACTGGTACATGGCGCTCGCCTACAGCGTGCGTGACCGGCTGCTGACGCGCTGGGAGAGCAGCTGGCGCGCGTTCGAGCGCTGCGAGGCGAAGGTGCCCTGCTATCTCTCGGCGGAGTTCCTCATCGGCCCGCAGCTCGGCAACAGCCTGGTCAACCTCGGCATCCTCGCGACCGCCCGCGAGGCGCTCGCGGCGCTCGACCAGGATCTCGAGGCGCTGCTCGTGCTCGAGGACGAGCCCGGGCTCGGCAACGGCGGTCTCGGACGGCTCGCAGCGTGTTACCTCGACTCGCTGGCGACGCTGGAAGTGCCGGCGGTCGGCTACGGCATCCGCTACGAGTTCGGTATCTTCGAGCAGCGCTTCCTGGAGGGCGCGCAGGTGGAGGTCACCGACAAATGGCTGCAGCGCGGGAATCCGTGGGAGATCATGCGCACCGACGTCACCCCGTCGGTGAGCTTCGGCGGTCACACCGAGCCTTTCACCGATACGCTCGGACGCTACCGCGTGCGCTGGATCCCGAGGAGCCAGGTGAAGGGCGTCGCGTTCGATACGCCGGTGCCCGGGTATCGGGTCAACACCTGTAACACGCTGCGCCTGTGGAAGAGCGAGGCGGTGGAGTCGTTCGATTTCCAGGAATTCAACGTCGGCGACTACTACCGGGCGGTAGAGGGCAAGGTCGTCTCGGAGACCATCACCAAGGTGCTGTACCCGAACGACGAGCCGGAGATCGGCAAGCGCCTGCGTCTCGCCCAGCAGTACTTCTTCGTGTCCTGCTCGCTGCAGGACATGCTGCGGATTCTCGACTTCAATCGCCAGCCGGTGACGCGGCTGCCGGAAATGTACGCGGTGCAGCTGAACGACACCCATCCCTCCATCGCGGTGGCCGAGCTCATGCGGCTGCTGGTCGATGAGCGCCACCTGCCCTGGGAGCGCGCCTGGGACCTCACGCAGCGCACGCTCGCCTATACCAACCATACGCTGCTGCCCGAAGCGCTCGAGACCTGGGGGCTGCCGCTGTTCCGCGATCTCCTGCCGCGCCCGCTCGAGATCATCTACGAGATCAATCGCCGCTTTCTCGAGGAGGTGCGCCAGCGCTACCCCGGCGATGACGCGCGCGTCGCGCGGTTGTCGCTGATCGATGAGGCGGGCGAGAAGCGCGTGCGCATGGCGAACCTCGCCACGGTCGGCAGTCACGCGGTGAATGGCGTCGCGGCGCTGCACTCCAAGCTGCTGCGTGAGACCGTCCTGCACGACTTTGCACAGCTGTGGCCGGAGCGCTTCTTCAACATCACCAACGGCGTGACACCACGGCGCTTCATGGTGCTCAGCAACCCGCCGCTGGCGCAGCTGCTCGATGAGACCGTCGGTGAGGGCTGGGTCACCGACCTGACCCGCCTGCGGGCCCTCGAGACACGCGCCGATGACCGGGCGTTCCGCGAGCGCTGGCGTCACGTCAAGCGCACCAACAAGGAGGTGCTGGCACGGCTCATTCGCCTGCGCACCGGCATGGCGGTCGATCCGGCGGCATTGTTCGACATCCAGGTGAAACGCATCCATGAGTACAAGCGTCAGCACCTGAACGCGCTGCACATCATCACGCTCTACAACCGTTTGCGTAAGGAGCCGCGGCTCGACGTGCCGCCACGCTGCTGCATCTTCGGCGGCAAGGCGGCGCCCGGCTACTTCCTGGCGAAGCTCATCATCCGCCTCATCAACGGCGTGGCGGACGTAGTGAACAACGACCCGGCGATCGCCGGACGGCTGAAGGTGGTGTTCTTTCCCAATTTCAACGTCAAGTACGCGCAGGCCATCTATCCGGCCGCGGACCTCTCGGAGCAGATCTCCACGGCGGGCAAGGAGGCCTCCGGCACTGGCAACATGAAGTTCATGCTGAACGGCGCGCTCACCATCGGCACGCTCGATGGCGCCAACGTGGAGATCCGCGAAGAGGTCGGCGCGGAGAACTTTTTCCTCTTCGGCCTCACCGCGGAACAGGCGGAGCGCGCCCGGCGCGAGGGCTATCAGCCGGCACACGAGCTCGAGCGTCATCCGGAGCTGCAGGAGGCCTTCGGCCAGATTGCCGCCGGCGCCTTCTCGCGAGGCGATCGCGAGGTTTTCAAGCCGCTCATCGACAATCTGCGGGACTCGGACCCGTTCCTGGTGCTGGCGGACTACGGTGACTACGTTGCCTGCCAGGAGCGCATCAACGAAGCGTGGCAGGACGTCGAGCACTGGACGCGCATGTCCATTCTCAACACGGCCCGCTGCGGCAAGTTCTCCTCCGACCGCGCGGTACGGGAGTACTGCGATCACATCTGGGGCGCGCGACCCGTGAGGATCGCCCTGGATCCCGTCTGAGTGACGCCACCGCTGCGTACCCGGGAGGGCAGCCGTTACCCGCCAGGGGCGACCTTCACCCCGGAGGGTGTGAACTTCTCCATCTCCAGCCCCGGCGCCACCGGCGCCGAGCTGCTGCTGTACGAGACGGCCGATAGTCCGCGTCCGTTCGCGGTCGTCGCGCTCGATCCGGAGCGGAACCGCACGCACCTGGCATGGCACGTGTTTGTCGAGGGACTCGCTCCGGGTACGCACTACTGCTGGCGGCTGGATGGGCCCTCCGACAGAAGCGCCGGTGCCTGCTTCAACCCGCGCAAGGAGCTGGTTGACCCGCGGGCGCGCGGGGTTACCGATGCCGTGTGGAGCCGCGAGCGCGCTACCGATCCGGGCGATGCCGGCGCCTGCGGGTTGCGCTCGGTGGTGTGCGACCTGTCCTTCCACTGGGCCGGCGAGCGGCCGATCGCGCGCGGACTGGAAGGAGCGGTGATATACGAGCTGCACGTCGGCGGCTTTACCCGGCACGCATCGGCTGCGGTGGCGGCGCCCGGCACCTTCGGTGCCCTGGCGCAGAAGATTCCGTACCTGCAGCGACTCGGTATCACCCACGTAGAGCTCATGCCGGTGATGGGGTTCGACGAGCAGAGTGTGCCGTCGGCCGTCGCGGCGCGCGGACTGCGCAACTACTGGGGCTACAACACGCACAGCTTCTGGAGTCCGCATCCCCGTTACGCCGGGGCTCCAGAGCAGGGGCGGGCGGCGGCCGAGTTCAAGGAGCTGGTGCGCGCGCTGCACGCGGCCGGCATCGGCGTCATCCTCGATGTGGTGTTCAACCATACCGCCGAGGGCGGGAGCGACGGCCCCTGGATCAATTTCAGGGGTATCGCCAACGAGGTCTTCTACCTGCTGCACCCGCAGGACCGTAGTCGCTATCTCGACTTTACCGGCTGCGGCAACACGGTGAACTGCAACCACCCGGTGGTGACCTCCTTCATCGTGCAGTGCCTGGAATACTGGGTCGAGGAGATGCACGTGGACGGCTTTCGGTTCGACCTGGCGGGCGTCTTCACGCGCGGGGAGGGCGGTGCGGTGCTGTCGGCCCCGCCGCTTCCCTGGAGCATCGAGCTGTCGCGCTCGCTCGCCGGCATCCCGCTCATCGCCGAGGCGTGGGATGCAGTCGGTCTCTACCAGGTGGGCGCCTTCCCCGGCTCGCGCTGGGCGGAGTGGAACGGGGCGTACCGCGATAGCGTACGCCGCTTCGTACGCGGCGACCCGGGCCTGACGGGCGTCGTGGCGAGCCGCATCGCCGGCAGCAGCGACCTGTACGCCGCGGATGGGCGCTTACCGTGCGACAGCATCAACTTCATCACCTGCCACGATGGTTTCACGCTCGCCGATCTCGTGAGCTACAACGGCAAGCACAACGAGGCCAATGGCGAGGACAACCGTGACGGGAGCGACGCGAACCTGAGTTGGAACTGCGGCGTGGAGGGAGCGACCGCCGATAGCGCCATTCTCGCGCTGCGCCGCCGGCAAGCGAAGAATTTGCTCACGGTGCTGATGCTGTCGCGCGGGGTGCCCATGCTGTGTGCCGGGGACGAGGTGCTGCGCACGCAGCGCGGCAACAACAACGCCTATTGCCAGGATAACGAGATCTCCTGGTTCGACTGGCGCCGGCTCGAGTCCGAGCGGGAGATGCTCGAGTTCACTCGCGGGATGCTCGCCTTTAGCCGCCGCCACCGGAGTCTCACGGTCAACCGCTTCTACCATGGCCGGATCGTTCCGGAGCGCGGCATTCCGGACATCGCCTGGCACGGTGAGCGGTTGCACCAGCCGCCGTGGAATGACCCGGGCGCCAGGGTGCTCGCCTTTACCGTGGCTGGCCTCGCGCGGGGCGAGGCAGACGTGCACGCCATCCTCAATATGTCGGAGCGGGCGATCGAGGCGGAGCTGCCCGAGCTCGTCGGGCGCGCCTGGGCGGTAGCGGTCGATACCGCGCAGCCACCCCCGCGTGACATCGTGCCGCCGGAGAATCAGGCTCCGGGGCCGGCGCGAACCTGTCGCGTCGCCGCGCGCAGTGCGCTGGTGCTCGAGGGGCGCGTCACGGTGAAGTCCGACCGTTGAGGATCAGAACACCAGGCCGAAGAGCTTCTTTACCAGCTGCTCGACCGGCATGATGGTGAGCAGCAGCGGGGCGAGCGGTACGAGGACGGCAGCCGAGAGCTCCAGCACCGCATCCCGCGAGATGGGCGCGAGGCGCATGGTGCGCACCACCGCGAAGCTGTTGCCCATGTCGGCGAGCGACTGGATATCGGCACTGCCCATGAGCGGCTCACTGCTCGCGCCGGTGCCGCGCAGCCACTTGCCGTCGAATTCCCGGACGTAACGCTCTGCCAGCGTTCCATATTCGATGAGGCCGGCACGCTTTGCCCGCGAGAGCTGCGGCGAGAACGCCAGCAGCGGCCCAAACACCAGGCACAGCAGGAAAACCAGGATGACGAAAATCTCCTCCTTGAAATCCTGGAGCGTGGCGCCGGCAAACAGAATGCGGTTGGCGAGCTGCGCGGCGAGCATCGCGCCATGGGCCATCAGCAGGATGCTGAAGGCGAACACGGTATTGCCGAGGAAGCCGAGGCCCCCGACCTGGTCCGGATGCGTTGGCACGAGCCTGAGGTTGAGCCGCGACACCCGCCATAGGAACCGCGTCCAGATGAAGATGCGGAAGTACCAGCGCATCAGCAGGAATTGAAAGATCGGCAGGCTGACGTACGCGTACCAGAGGCCGGCGCTGTGCAGGCGGTAGCCTGCGTCGGCGGCGTCGGCGTACCAGGTCGACACCTCCAGGGAGGTGTAATGCCGCCACACGATCATCACGCCTACCCCATAGACGACCGCGAGCATCAGCACCTCGGCCGGCACCGAGTCGCGCAGCCGGAAAGAGGAAGTCAACGCCGCGTCGAAGCGGTCCTCGTCGGCTTCGCTGATCAGGTCGCGATCCAGGAACGAGCGCGCGATCGGCAGCATGCGCCGGTGCACCACGAGCTCGGCGGCGAGCAGCAGCGGTACCACCACGAGAAAGCGGATGTGCGTCTCGATGTCCGAGAGGAAGGGCAACGCAATGTTTCCGTCGCGCAGATGTCCGCCGAAGGCGGCGAGCGCCATCAGCGGCACCCAGGTGATGAGCACGAACAGGATGATGCGCCGCACGACGAGGTCCAGCGCATCGCCCGCGACGTGTGCGCGCAGCAGAAGCTGAAACAGCGGGCCGCCGTGGACGAGGGAGAAGCTCTGAGCATCCTGCAGGACGCGTGCGTAGGAGGCGGTGGCTCGTGCGGTCATTCTGCAGTCCGTCGCCGCGCCCGCGAGGAGGGCGCAGCCGGGGGTTTATTCGGCGAGCGGGCCGATACTGCGACAGATCCCCGCTGCTGTCAGTGCGACTCTGGTCTTACCTTCCCGGGTGCCTCGAGCGGACCGCCGGCGGCTTTCCAGGCAGCGAGGCCGCCCTGGAGGTGACACGCGGCGGAGAGACCGGCGTCCTGCGCGCTCTGTACCGCCATCGCCGAGCGTTCACCGAAGGCGCAGTAGAACAGCAGACACTTGCCCGTGGCAGTCGCCAGCGCGTGCAGCATGCCCCCAGGGCCGGTGTTCTCCTGCAGCAGTGGGTAGGGCACGTGGAGCGAGCCCGGGATGGCTCCGTGGCGCTCGCGCTCGGTGCGCTCGCGCAGGTCGATGAGCACGAGCTCGGGTCGGCCGACCATGGCGATCACTTCCTCGGCGCTGCGCGCCCAGCCCCGCCGGGCGATCTCCTCCTGGTGCAGGCCGACCTTCATGTTGGCGGGGACCGCGACGTCCATCATCCTCGGGTTGGCGAGCTTGAGGTTGCGCATCAGCTCGACGTATTCGTCGACCGACTTCACCTGCAGGCGCGGATTGCAGCGCCGCTCCTCGCCGATCGTGCTGACACTATCGCCCTTATAGTCGTGGGCGGGATAGACGAGCGTTTCCTCCGGCAGGCGCAGCAGCTGCCCGAATATCGACTCGTATTGCGCGCGCGCATCGCCGTTCTGGAAATCGGTGCGGCCGGTGCCGCGGATGAGGAGGGTGTCGCCGGTGAACACGCGGTCCTCCATCCGCAGGCAGCACGAATCGTCGGTGTGCCCCGGGGTGTAGAGCACCTCGAGGTCCACCCCCTCGATCTGCAGGTGGTCGCCGTCGGCGACGCGCATGGAGACCACATCCACGCGGCTCTTCTCGCCCATCACCGTGATGCAGTGGGTGCGATCACGGAGCGCG
>JAFAKO010000150.1 GCA_019235245.1 Gammaproteobacteria bacterium | reverse complement strand
GAGATCGAGCCGCCAGCCGCGCAGTGCGTAGTTGAAGAGCACGGTGAGGCCGATGAAGAGCACGGCGAGCGCGAGAAGCGTGCCGCCGCCGAGTGTCGAGCGCTTGTTCATGGGTGGGGGAGGGCTCCGACTAGTCCGCTTTGCGCAGATCGAGCGCGATGGCGGTGGCGAGCAGGAACAGGCCGATCAGCATCGCGAAATACAGCAGGTCGCGGACGTCGATCACACCTTTCCTGATGGAGTCGAAATGCGCGAGGAAGGAGAGCGAGGCGATCGCGTCCACGATCGACTGCGGCGCCCAGCCCCGGAACACATCGAGCACGCCGGGGAAGCCGGCGAGCAGCAGGATGAGGCAGGCGAACACCCCGAGAATGAAGGCGATCACCTGACTGCGGGTGAGCGCCGACATGCACGAGCCGATGGCGAGGAAGCCGCCACCGAGCATCAGGCTGCCGAGGTAGGCGGCGAGGATCGCGCCGTTATCGGGGCGGCCCAGATAGTTCACGGTGAGCCACAGCGGAAAGGTGAGCACCAGCGCGAAGCCGGTGAAGATCCAGGCGGCGAGGAACTTGCCGAGCACCGCCTCGGGCAGCGTCACCGGCTGGGTCATCAGCAGCTCGATGCTGCCGGAGTTGCGCTCCTCGGCCCACAGCTTCATGGAGAGCGCCGGGATCAGGAACAGGTACAGCCACGGCAGGAAGGCGAAGAAGGAGTCGAGATCCGCCTGGCCGCGCTCGTAGAAGGCACCGAGGTAGAAAGTGAACCAGTTGGCGAGCAACAGGAAGATGACGATGAAGACGTACGCGAGCGGCGTAGCGAAGTAGCTCGCCAGCTCGCGGCGCATGATGATGCCCACGTTGCGCATGCTGTCTGCCGGTCCTCAGGAGGTGATGGTGCGGAACACTTCGTCGAGCCGGCCGGACTCGAGGTGCAGCTCCTTGAGCTTGAGCCCGGTACGCGCGGCGAGTTCCGAGACCGCCGGCAGAATCGGCGTGCCGGCCCGCGGCAGCGCGGTGAGGCGCGCATCGCGCTCGCTCACTTCCACCTGCGCCACCGCCGGCAGCGCCTCCACCGCGGCGCGCGCCTGCGGCAGCTGTGCGGCCTGCTCGAGCTGCATGGAGACCGCGTTGTGATAGCGCGAGCGGGCGGCGAGGCCCGCCGGGGTGTCATCCGCCACGATGCGGCCCTGCGAGATGATGATGGCGCGCGTGCACACCGCGTCGACCTCCTCGAGGATGTGCGTGGAGATCACGATGATCTTGTCGCGCGCCATGTCGTTGATGAGCGTGCGCACCTCGTGCTTCTGGTTCGGGTCGAGGCCGTCGGTCGGCTCATCGAGCACCAGCACCGGCGGGTCGTGCATGATCGCCTGCGCCAGCCCGACGCGCCGGCGGAAGCCCTTCGAGAGTGTCTGGATGCTCTGCTCGAGCACCCCCTCGAGCTGCAGGTGATCGATGACGTGCCGCAGGCGCGCCGCGCGCCGCGCGCCTTCGAGGCCGCGCAGGTCCGCGATGAAGGCGAGAAAGCGCCGCACGCTCATCTCGCCGTAGCTGGGGGCACCCTCGGGCAGGTAGCCGAGCGATGCCTTGGCGCGCAGCGGATCGGTCTCGACATCGTGCCCGCAGATGCTGGCGCGGCCGGAGGTCGGGGTGACGAAGCCCGCGAGCATGCGCATGGTGGTGGTCTTGCCCGCCCCGTTCGGGCCGAGGAATCCCAGCACTTCGCCGGGACCCACCTGGAAGCTCACGTCTTCAACTGCCGTGAGCGTGCCATAGTGCTTGGTGAGGTGTTCGGTCTGGATCATGAGCTTTTGGGGTCTTTAGAAGCGCGCGATTGTGAACGGGAGGCGACAGGGTTTTCAACTTCGCGTTCTTTACGTGCCGAAACAGCTTGTTACGAACTTTTAATGATGTCCCGTCGAGAGCAGTCGGGGCAGTTGGATGTCACCCATCCGCCACGCCCGCGTCATGGACCCGTCAAGCGCACGACGCAGACTGTCATTCCGTGCAAGCGGGCCTCCTCGATGACCTCATGATGGCGCACACCGAGATCGAGCGCGGTGCGCCTTTCTGCGACAACCCGGTGTGTGCGCTGCATGTGCGCGTGCGCGACGCGATGGTCGAGGGCGGCGGCAACTGGCTGACGCTTCCCGACGGGCGGGTCTTCGGCCGCAGCCGCTTCGGCGACACGCTGCTGTGCGATGCGTGCGGGACGCGCCGCGGGCCGGTGCGGCTCGGCACGGCTCAGGAGGCGAACCTGCGCCGCGCGCGCCAGTAGAGGATGCACAGCGCCCCGCCCAGCAGCCCCCCCAGATGCGCGAAGTGCGCCACGCCCTGCTCGCGGCCGGTGACTCCGAAAAACAGCTCGACGAGGGCGTAGACGGTCACGAACAGCCACGCCGGTATCGGGATCGGGATCGGGATGATGAACAGGCGCTGCCGCGGGAAATACCAGGCAAAAGCCAGCAGCACCCCGAATATCCCGCCCGAGGCGCCCAGGGTCTCCTCCTGCACTCCCCCGACCTGCTGCACCGCGAGCTGTGTCAGCGCCGCAGCGACCACGCACACCAGGTAATAGATCACGAAGCGCCGCGCACCCCAGTACTGCTCGAGCGAACGCCCGAACATGTAGAGCGCGAACATGTTGAAAAAGATGTGCGTCAGGTTCCGCGGGTCGTGCAGGAAGCTGTAGGTGACGAGCTGCCACACCCGGAACGCCCCGCTGTGCAGCGGCCAGAGCGCGAACAGCCGCAGCAGGTCCCCCGGGTCCACCTGCTCCAACAGGAACACCGCGACATTGATGAGGATCAGTGTGCGCGTGGCGCGCGGCATGCCAAACATGCCGCCATCTTACCGATGTCAGATAGCCCGCTGCAGGAAAACCAGATCGAGCCAGCGCCCGAACTTGTAGCCGACCTCGCGCAATCGTCCCGCCGGCGTGAACCCGAGACGCTCGTGCAGGCGGATGGAGGCGGCATTGTCGCCGTCCACGCCGGCGACCATGACGTGCTTGCCGAGCAGGCGTGCCCGCTCGAGCAGCAGCTGCAGCATTTGTGTGCCCAGGCCACGGCGACGGGCGTCGGCGCGCACGTGCAGCGTGTGCTCGACCGTGAAGTGGTAGCCGGGCCAGGCGCGGAATTCACCGAAGGTGGCGAACCCGGCGACGCCGTCCGCATCGTGTGCGATGAGCAGCGGGTAGCCCTGCGCGGTGCGTGCCTGCCACCAGGCGCGGCGATCCTCCACCGTCACTGCGGTGGAGGTGAACGTCGCGGTCGAGTTGGCGATGACCTCGTTGTAGATCGCCACGAGGCCGGGGATGTCCTCCTCGGTTGCGTCGTGGATCATGACTTCACGATCTTAGGCGGGTCGACGCGTCGTCCGAATCAAAAAAATTCACGTATCGAGGGCGAGGGGGTGGCGGTGGCGGTGGCGCAACCCACACTCAACGCACGATTGGCCAATAGTTAGTCGCAAGACTAACTATCGCCGCCCCGACCTTTAAGAGCGGCGCCCCCGCCGCGATCACGCCGCGCGCAGGGACTCGCGCAGGAACTGCGTCAGCGGTGCGCTCGTGCTGTGGGCAACGTTGAAGCGCAGCCACTGCTTGCAGCCCCCCGCGGGTGAGAAGACGCTGCCGCGGGCGAGCAGGATGGAGCGCTCACGCGCCCGGCGCACGAGCGCATCGACCGAGACCGAGGAATCCGGCACGCGTCCCCAGAGGAACATGCCTTCCCCCGGCTCCGCGTCGAACTCGAGGCCCGCTGCGCTGAGCGCGGCGCGGGCATCGCGCCGCATGCGTGCCAGGCGCGTGCGCAGCTGGTCCACGTGGCGCTTGTAGCGGCCGCCGTCGAGCACCTCGTACACGTAGTACTCGAGGAGCGTCGAGCCCGAGAGGACCGAGAGGACCTTGCGCTCGATGAGGCGCGTGACGAGGCCGAGGTCCGCGGCGATGAAGCCCACCCGCAGCGCAGGCCCGATGAGCTTGGTGTAGCTGCCGACATAGATGACATGGCGCAGGGCATCGATCTGCGCGAGCCGTACCGCGCGCCCTTCGTACAGATCGCCGTAGACATCGTCCTCGACCACCGCGAAGCCGTACTGCTCGGCGAGTGACAGGATGCGGTGGCAGTTGGGTGGCTCGGCGCTCGAGCCGGTCGGGTTGTGCACGAGGGTCTGCATGAAGAACACGCGCGGCCGGTGCGCGCGGGAGGCGGCTTCGAGCGCCGCGAGGTCCGGGCCATCGGCGCGGCGTGGAACGCCGACCAGGCGCACGTGGTGTGCGCGCAGCTGCTCGAACAGCACGAAGTAGCCCGGATCCTCCACCAGCACCGTATCGCCGGGGGAGAGCAGGATGCGGGCGAGGAGGTCGAAAGCCTGGCTCGCGCCGTAGGTCGTCACGATGTTGGCGGCACTGGCGGCGATGCCGTGCTGCAGGAGCCGCGTCGCGATCTGCTCGCGCAGCTCCGGCAACCCCTGCGGCGGGCAGGGCAGGAAGGCCTGCGCGCGACGGCCGCGGGCGAGGCGGGTGAGCACGGCCGCGGGGGTCGTCTCCAGCAGCCAGTTCTCGGGCAGGAAGCCCGAGCCCGCTGCGACGATATCTGCGGAGTTCGCGAGACACAGCCGCGCGAGCGCCATGGCGTCCGAGCCCGGCTCCTCGAGCGCCTCGATGGCCACGAGCGGTGCCGAGAGCCGTCGCGGCGTGACGAAAAAACCGCGTCCGGCGCGCGACTCGATCACCCCGCGGGCCACGAGGCGGTCGTAGGCATCGACCACCGTGAAAGGACTCGCGCTCACCTGGCGCGCGAGCTTGCGGATCGAGGGCAGCCGCGTGCCGGGGGTGAGCTGGCCATGACGCACCAGGTGCGTGACCCGCTCGCAGATCTGATCGACGAGCGGCATTTCTGAATTGCGGACCAGCTCGAACATCGGCACCTCGCAGCCCTCGTGCGCGGTCGGCCTAGCGCACCATCATGATCGCCGTGACGGCGAGCGCAAGCGCCATGGAGACGTTGAACGCGAGCCGCCCGCGGGGCGCGGCGATGAAACGCCGCAGCGTGGTGCCAAAGAGCGCCCACACGGCCATGCACGGCACGCCGATGCCTTCCATGACACCCGCCATGTAGGCGCCGCTCACGAGCGGGCCGAGCTCGTGCGGCAGAAACAGGGTCGCCGCGGTGACCGTCATCACCCAGGCTTTGGGATTCAGGAACTGGAACAGCGCCGCCTGCAGGAAGCTCACCGGATGATGAGCCTCGCGCGAGTCGGGGTCGCCGGACCTGAGCACCTGCCAGCCGAGGTACACGAGGTAGGCCGCGCCGACCCACGCCAGCGTGCTCTGCAGCGCGGGCCAGCGGCTGAAGAGCGCCGCGAGCCCCGCGCACACGGCGAGCAGCTGCACCACGAACCCGCAGCCGATCCCGAGAATGTGCGGCACCGTGCGGCGGAAGCCGAAGCTTGCGCCGGAGGCGGTCAGCATGACGTTGTTGGGACCGGGGGTGATCGACATCACGAAGGTGTAGGTCACGAACGGTGCGGGATCGACCATGGAACGTGCTCCCTGCGGGGGTGGACGACCGTAGCGTGCGCGTAGCGCCCTGCAGGAGGCAGATACAGCCGCTTGGCGCACCCGCGGACTGTACGGGGCCGCAACCGGTACAGGCGGCGGCTGGCGGCCCGGATGCCGGGTGCTGGCGTACCGTAGAATGGCACCACCATGAGCTCGACGACAGACACCCTGCAGGAAGCCTACATCTGCGAGGCGCTGCGCACGCCGATCGGCCGCTACGGCGGCGCGCTCGCCGCGGTGCGTGCCGATGACCTCGCGGCCATTCCGATCGCAGCGCTGCTGAAGCGCCTGCCGGCGCTCGATCCGGGTGCGATCGAGGACGTGTTCCTCGGCTGCGCCAACCAGGCGGGTGAGGACAACCGCAACGTCGCGCGCATGGCGGCGCTGCTCGCGGGTCTGCCGACCTCCGTTCCCGGTGCGACCATCAACAGGCTGTGCGGCTCCGGGCTCGATGCGCTGGCGATCGCCGCGCGCGCCATCCGCAGCGGCGAGCTGCAGCTGGCCATCGCCGGCGGCGTCGAGTCGATGTCGCGGGCGCCGTTCGTGATGCCGAAGGCCGACAGCGCCTGGAGCCGCAACGCCGAGATCTTCGATACCACCATCGGCTGGCGTTTCATCAATCCGCGGCTCAAGGAGCGCTACGGCGTCGACTCGATGCCGGAGACCGGCGAGAACGTCGCCGCGCAGTTCAAAGTGTCGCGCGCGGACCAGGATCGCTTTGCGCTGCGCAGCCAGCAGCGCGCAGCCCAGGCCGCGGCGCGCGGTTTCTTCGCAGCCGAGCTCGTGCCGGTGGAGATCGCGCAGCGCAAGGGGAAGCCGCCGCTGCGCGTGGAGCGCGATGAGCACCCGCGCCCGGAGACGACCCTCGAGCAGCTGGCCGCGCTGCCGACGCCCTTCCGCGCCAGCGGCACCGTCACGGCCGGCAATGCTTCCGGCGTCAACGATGGCGCGTGTGCGCTGCTGGTCGCTTCCGCGGCCGCGGTGAAGCGCTGGAATCTCACCCCGCGTGCCCGGGTGCTCGCCACCGCGACCGCCGGAGTCGAGCCGCGCATCATGGGCATGGGACCCGTGGGGGCGACCCGCAAGGTGCTGACGCTCGCGCGGCTCACGATCGGGCAGCTCGAGGTGATCGAGCTGAACGAGGCGTTCGCCTCGCAGGCGCTCGCGGTGCTGCGCGAGCTCGGACTCCCGGATGATGCGGCCCACGTCAACCCGAACGGCGGGGCGATAGCGCTCGGTCACCCGCTCGGCATGTCCGGCGCGCGCCTCGCGACCACCGCGGTGTCGCAGCTGCAGGCGAGCGGCGCCCGCTATGCGCTCTGCACCATGTGCATCGGCGTCGGGCAGGGGATCGCGGTAGTTCTCGAGCGGGTGTAGAGGCGGCCGCTAGCTCAACCGCGGTTCGCTTCGCTCCACGGCAGGTGATCGAGATCGAGGTTGCCGCCGCTCACGATGATGCCGATGCGCCGCGCGCGCAGCGCCGTCGCCTCGAAGAGCGCGGCGTACGGCACTGCTGCCGAGGGCTCGACCACGATCTTCAGTACCTCCCACATCTGGCGCATGGCGCGCACGATGGCGGCATCGCTCACCGTGATGATCTCCTCCACGTGCCGGCGGATCTCGGCGAAGGGCTTCGGGCCGATCGTGGCCCGCAGGCCATCGGCGATGGTGTCGGGAGTCTCGACGGGCACGATCGTCCCGGCGTGCAGTGAGCGGGCGGCATCATCCGCCCCCGCGGGCTCCACGCCGATGACGCGGATGTCGGGCTTGATGGCCTTGGCCGCAACCGCGGTGCCGGCGAGCAGGCCCCCGCCGCCGATCGGACACAGCAGCACATCGAGCTGCGGCACCGCCTGCAGGAACTCCACGGTCGCGGTCCCCTGACCTGCCATCACGAGGAGGTCGTCATACGGGTGAACGAGCGTGGCGCCGGTCGCGGCGAGCACCTGCCGCACCGTGCTCTCGCGCGCCGCCTGCGTTGGCGCGCACCCGGTGATCTCGGCGCCGTAGCGGCTCACCGCGGCGCGCTTGGCCTGCGAGGCGTTGTCCGGCATGACCACGTAGGCGCGGATCCCGCGCAGCGCTGCAGCGCGCGCCAGCGCCGCGCCGTGGTTGCCGGAGGAGTGCGTGGCGACGCCGCGCCGCGCCTGCGCCTCGGACAGCGCAAACACCGCGTTGGTCGCGCCCCGCGCCTTGAAGGCGCCGCCTTTCTGGAAGTTCTCGCACTTGAAGGAGAGGCGCGCGCCGGTGAGGGCGTCGAGCGTGTTGCTGGTGAGGACCGGCGTGAGGTTCACCTTGCCGGTGATGCGCTCGCGCGCTGCTTCGATGAGCTCCCAGGTGAGGCCGGGTGCTTCGCCCGATGGAGGGGTCGACATGCATCGAGCATGGGCAGGCGCCCCGATGCGGTCAAGCGGGGATCAGCGTGGTGCGGCGCGCGCCGTGATGCTGGCGCCGCCCGTGAGCGCTTCGAGCCGGCTGAGCGCCGTGTTCACATCGACTGGCGCGACCGGCGCCTGGGCGAGCGCCTGCACGGGCCGCGTGACCGTGAGGAGTGACAGCAGCGTCGAGGTGGAAAGTCGTCGGGGTGATGCGGAAAGGAGCAGCGCCATCACCGAAGTCACCTCCGCGGCGGCGACCGAGCTGCCCGACTCGAAGTCGTACTCGCCTTGCGGGCGGAGTGACATGACGTGCTGCGAAGGCGCCGCGAGCGCATCCGCGGGAGCAGCCTGCTCGCTGCCGGCGGCGGTGATGACGCCGGGGATCGCGGTGGGGAAGGGCGCGTCGGGCCCGGCCGCCGCGCCGACGAAGGTTACCCCGCGCTTGAGGCCCGTTTGCACGAGCGCGGTGAGCAGCGGATCCGCGGGACCAGCGAAGCTCAGATTCACCAGCTGTGCCTGCGAGGCGAGCGCCGCGGCGAGCGCGCGTGCCAGGGTGAAGGTGTTGCACGCGGCCGCATCGGCAGCGGGGGCGAGCTGCCAGCAGGCCTCGTAGACCTCGAGCTCGGCGCGCGGGGCGATGCCGACGATGCCGATGTGGTTGTTGGCGACCGCGGCGATCACGCCTGCCATCGCCGTGCCGTGGCGCAGCGCTGCGGGACGGCCGGGACTGTCGAGGAAGGAACGACTGTGGATGCTCGCGCCGCGGAGGTCCGGATGCGCGAGGTCGACTCCGGTGTCGATGAGTGCGATGCGCACGCCCGCGCCCTGTGTGCGCGCGTGGGCACGCGCGATGCCGAGCGCGGCCATGTTGGTCTGCAGATCGAACAGCGGGTCGTTGTAGGAGGCTGCGGCGGGCGCCACGGCCATCTCCGTGGGCGGCGCCTCCGCACGCGCCGCACCAGCGCTCGTCGTGGCCGCGGCGCCGAGGGTGCGGAACTCGTGCAGCGGTTGCGCCAGCAGCACACGCGAATCCCGCGACAGCGCGGCGACCACCTCGTCCACCTTACGGCCGTTGGCGATCTCGAACACCACGCAGTGCATCGACAGCACCTGGATCGGCCAGCTGTGCACCTCGCGCAACGCGTACGCCGCCGCCACGTTGCGTGCCTGGCGCTCGGCGCTCTGGCCCACGCGGTAACCGCTGCCGCCGTAGCGGCTGCCGGTGGTCCCGGCGGGGCCCGGGGAGGCGGCCGGCTCATTCGCAAAGGCGACGACGATCTCAGCGGCCGGCGCCGCGGACTGTGCCGGCGTCGCGGCCAGTGGCCCGCCAGTCGCCAGCAACAGCCAGAGGGAGGCGTAGGCGAGCGGACGCATCAGGGCTGTGGTGGCCCGTGCTGACGGGTGTCCGCCGGCACGGCGTCGGTGAGTGGCTCGACCCAGCGCACGCGGGCGTCCGCCCGCAACCGCGCCGCCAGTGCGCGCAGGTCGTCGTTCGCGCCGGCAGCATCGGCCGCCGCGGCCGGGGCAACCCCGACGATGCCGGTGCTGTCCGGACCCTCGACGACACGTGCGCCGGCGCTGCGCAGCGCCTCACCGACACCGGCCATGGAGAGCGAGGGCACGAAGGCGATGTGCAGTACCGCGTGCGTGGAGTTGGCGGCCCCCTGGGTGTGCGTGACATAGAGCGGCTGCGACCAGCGATAGGTCGTCGCGGCGAGTCCCAGGAACCCGGCGAGCAGCACGAAGCTCGCCGCCCAGGCGAGCCCGGGAGGCCGCCAGGCGGCAGCGCGTCCCACGGTGAGCGTCCGCAGGCGCGCCGGTCGCGACTCCGGGATCTTCGCCGGGGCGCGCCCGTCGATGCGGTCCATGAGCTTGCGGAAGGAGGGACCGGGTGCGTAGGTCACGCGCTCGGGCTCGGTGAGCAGGTCACACAGCTGCCGCTGCAGCGCGAGCTCGCGGCTGCACTGCGCACAATCGCGCACGTGCTCCTCGAGCCGCATGCGCTCGGCGGTGGGCAGGCGGCCGTTCGCGAGCCACGGCAGACTCATCCAGGCGTCGGCGTGCGAGGCGCTCTCGGTCATG
This sequence comes from Gammaproteobacteria bacterium, assembly GCA_019235245.1. Lineage (GTDB taxonomy): Bacteria > Pseudomonadota > Gammaproteobacteria > Steroidobacterales > Steroidobacteraceae > 13-2-20CM-66-19. The sequence continues at coordinate 6,947 of JAFAKO010000150.1, read as the reverse complement.
GCGATTTCTGCCCCGGCGAAGTGCCGTTACCGAGCGCGCTCAGGGCGCTGTGGTCAGCCAATGGCGTCGCCAGCTGCGGCAGCAGCCGCTGCAGCTTGGCGCGCGCATGAAACAGACGTGTCTTCACCGTATTCACCGGGCAGTCCATGATCGTGGCGATCTCCTCGCAGGAGTGTCCGAGCTCGTAACAGAGCTCGACCGCGAGCCGTTGCTCCACGGGCAGCTCCGCCAGCGCCCGTCCCAGCCAGTCGCGCAGCTCTTCGGCGTCGGCCGGCTGGGCTTCCGTAAGTGGCAGCTGCTCGACTTCCAGGTTCTTCTCCGCGAGCCGGGCGGAGGAGCGGAACGCGTTGCGCGCCTTGCGGTAGGCGATCCCGAGGATCCAGGTCGAGGGCTGGGAGTCGCCGCGGAAGGTGCGCGCCTTGCGCCAGACCACCCAGAAGGTGTCGTTGACGACCTCCTCGGCAATGTCATAACGGCGCGTCAGCCGTGTCAGGAAGCGGGCCAGGCGCCGGTGGTAGAGGTAGTAGAGCTCCTCGAAGGCCTTGCGGTCGCCCTCGGCGATCCTCGCGATGAGGTCCGCCTCACGCGCGGAGTTAGCCGCGCCGCGGTAGGTCGGCTCTGTCATGGCCCGGTCGCTGCAATTGTTTACCTTCACTTAACCGCTCTTTCAGCGGTAAGTGTCGCCCGCTTTCCCGCGGGTTTAATCCCGCCCCTACTATGCTCGGCCGGGCGGGTAGGGTCAAAAGCGCCATACGACGCTTCCTGCCCAGTGCTGGTTGGCGCTCGGGTAGGGCATGAGCACCTCCGCCCGCTCTCCGGTGCGGTAGTAGCCGACCTCGAGCCGCCAGTGACGGTGCTCCCAGGCGAGGCCGACATCGCCGTACGCGTAGCCGTCTGCCGACTCGATGCCGGGGCCGGTGCCGGTGATGCGGTAATAACCCACGCCGCCGGTGATGAACAGGCCGTCGTAAATGAGCCACTGTGCGGTCATTTCCGTCACGAAGGCCGGCGCGCGGCTCAGTCGCTCATCGAACCAGTAACGCGGGAAAGCCGGGATCGCCGTAAAGGAGAACGTCCAGGCGTCGAGCCAGCTGACGGAGACGCCGAGCTCCTGGTAGTCGTCGGAGAATTCCTGCGAGCCCCCGAGCAGGTAGTGCGCACGGCCGATCGCCGTGACGCTCCAGGCGTTGCTCAGGTCGAAGCGATGGCCGAGGTAGATGTCGAGCTCGTAGTTCGCGTAAGGGTCGAGCGCGCTGTCGCGCGTCGAGCTCCACACGCCGAGAAAGGTGCCGCCGCTGGTGCTCACGTGCAGGTCCGCCTGGACAGCGGGCTCGTTGTTGCTGCTCGAGACCCCCCGGTAGATGTAATCGCTCGTGAGCGTGAGGCTTCCCCCGGGAGCGAGGCCGCTCAGCAATCCCTCGCCGAGCGCCGGCGGCGCGGCGAGCGTGGCCGCGAGCAGCCATGGCAGCAGCGAGCGACCGCGCGTTGGATCGTGCAAGATAACCCTCGATTTTCCCGTACGCGACGCAGCGTGACGCGGCAGCAGGGCGCGCGCGGCGCTGCGGCGATGCATAAGCCCGGCGCTATCGCCGGCATTAGTCAGCCATATAGGCGCCTTGCAATCCCAGCCCGACGTATAATTCTTCTCTTATGGAGCATTTGCCGTCCGAGCAGAGCGCCGCCGTGCGGCGCATCGTTGCGCAACATAAGGAGAGACCGGGTCCGCTGGTCGAAGTGTTGCACGCTATCCAGGCGAGTTTCGGCTACGTTCCCGAAGGGGCCGTTCCCGTGGTCGCCGAGGAGCTGAACCTGTCGCGCGCCGAAGTCCACGGCGTGGTCACGTTCTATCACTACTTCCGCCACACCCGCCCGGGCGCCCACACCGTGAGCCTGTGCCAGGCGGAGTCGTGCCAGTCGATGGGTGCGGAGAAGCTGGCCGAGCATGCCCGACGGCGCCTCGGCATCGATTTTCACCAGACGACCGCCGATGGCCGCTTCTCGCTGGAGCCTATTTATTGCCTCGGTAACTGTGCCTGCTCCCCGGCAGCCCTTATCGACGGGGAGCTCCACGGGCGCCTGACGCCCGAGGGCTTCGACGAGCTGGTCGCAGCAAAGGCCAAGCCCGCGACATGACCACCACGGTCTATGTTCCGGGGGATGCTGGCGCACTCTCGGTCGGTGCGGGCGAGGTGGCGGCGGCCATCTCCGCCGAGGCCAAGCGGCGCGGCGTGGCGCTCGATCTGGTGCGCAACGGCTCCCGCGGCGCCTACTGGCTGGAGCCTTTCGTCGAGGTGCAGACCGCCCGTGAGCGCGTGGCCTACGGGCCGGTGCGCGCCAAGGACGTGCCCTCGCTCTTCGCCGCCGATTTCCTCAAGGGCGGCACCCACCCGCTCTCCCTCGGGCTCACGGACTCGATCCCCTGGCTGCGCAGCCAGCAGCGCCTCACCTTCGAGCGCGTCGGGGTCATCGACCCGAGGAGCGTCGCGGATTATGTCAAGCACGGCGGCTACCGCGGCCTCGAGCGGGCCCTGCAGCTCTCCGGCGCCGACATCGTGCAGGCGGTGACGGCATCGGGTCTGCGTGGCCGTGGCGGCGCGGCGTTTCCGACCGGCATCAAGTGGAAGACCGTGCTGGATCAGAGCGCGCCGCAGAAATACGTGACCTGCAACGCCGATGAAGGCGATTCGGGCACCTTCGCCGACCGGATGCTGATGGAGGGCGATCCGCTTTCCCTCATCGAGGGCATGACCATCGCCGGAATCGCAGTCGGCGCCACCCAGGGCTACATCTACCTGCGCGCCGAATATCCGCACGCCCACGCGGCGCTCAAGGCGGCGATCGCGGCGGCGTACCAGGCGAGGTACCTCGGTGCGGACGTCGCCGGCAGCGGCCGTCGCTTCGATCTCGAGGTGAGGCTCGGCGCCGGCGCCTACATCTGCGGCGAGGAGACCTCGATGCTGGAGAGCCTCGAGGGGAAGCGGGGCGAGGTGCGGGTGCGCCCGCCGCTTCCTGCGATCAAAGGGCTCTTCGGCCGACCGACGATCGTCAACAACGTCGTTACCCTCACCAGCGTGCCGTGGATCCTGGCGCACGGCGCCGAGGCGTACGCGAACTACGGCATGGGAAAATCGCGCGGCACGCTGCCGATTCAGCTGGCCGGAAATATCCGGCGCGGGGGGCTGGTGGAACGCGCCTTCGGCCTCACCTTGCGGGAGCTGCTGTACGATATCGGCGGAGGCACCGCGACGGGCCGTCCGATACGCGCGGTGCAGATCGGCGGGCCGCTCGGCGCTTACGTGCCGCCGGCGCACTTCGACACCGCGCTCGACTATGAGGCACTCGCCGCAGTCGGCGCGATGCTCGGGCACGGCGGCCTGGTGGTGTTCGATGACACTGTCGACATGGCGCGCATGGCGCGTTACGCCATGGAGTTCTGCGCCATCGAGTCCTGCGGCAAGTGCACGCCGTGCCGCATCGGCTCGACGCGCGGCGTCGAGGTCATCGACCGCATCCTCGCCGGTGTCGACGGCGAGCGAAACGTGCAGCTGCTGGAGGAGCTGTGCGAGACCATGGTCCAGGGCTCCTTGTGCGGGCTGGGCGGCATGGCGCCCTTCCCGGTGCAGAGCGCACTGAAACATTTCAGGGAAGACTTCCGCGCGCGAGTCTGAGCGCGCGAGCGAGGCTGAATCAATGTATGCCATAGATTACGAAGACTTCGGCACCCCGGCCCCGGTACCGGCAGACGGACAGGCCGCGCCGGCCGCGGTGTCCCTCGAGATCGACGGCCTCGCCGTCACGGTGCCCGAGGGCACCTCCGTCATGCGCGCCGCCGCCATCGCCGGGGTGCACGTGCCGAAGCTCTGTGCCACCGACACGCTGAAGGCGTTCGGCTCCTGCCGGCTGTGTCTCGTCGAGGTCGAAGGCCGCAAGGGCTATCCCGCGTCCTGCACGACGACGGTGACCGCGGGCATGAAGATCCGCACCCAATCCGACAAGCTGCAGCAGCTGCGCCGCAGCGTCATGGAGTTATATCTCTCCGACTACCCGATCGAGCGCGAGCCGACCGCGGTCGAGGCGCGTACCGAGCTGTGCACCATGGCGCAGAAGCTGGGGGTGCGCTCGAGCCCGTACGCCAACGGCAGGCGCCACCAGGGCCAGGCCAAGGACGAGAGCAACCCGTACTTCACCTTCGATCCCGATCTGTGCATCGTCTGCTCGCGCTGCGTGCGGGCGTGTGATGAGACCCAGGGCACGCTGGCCCTCACCATCCAGGGGCGCGGCTTCGAGTCCAAGGTCGCGGCCAGCCAGAATGAGAGCTTCCTCGAGTCGGAGTGCGTCTCCTGCGGCGCCTGCGTCGAGGCGTGCCCGACGGCGGCGCTGACCGAGAAGGCGCTGGTGGCACTCGGCGCGCCCGAGCGTGCCGTGACCACCACCTGCGCGTACTGCGGCGTCGGCTGCGGCTTCAAGGCCGAGGTGCAGGGCGAGGGCGCGGACACCGAAGTGGTCCGCATGGTGCCCGACCGCGACGGCAAGGCGAACCACGGTCACGCGTGCGTCAAGGGCCGCTTCGCCTGGGGCTACGCCACGCACACCGACCGCGTGCTGAAGCCGATGATCCGCAAATCCATCCACGACGACTGGCACGAGGTCTCGTGGAAAGAGGCGATCTCCTACGCAGCGAGCGAGATCAAGCGCATCCAGGCGAAGTATGGCCGCGACTCGGTCGGCGGCATCACCTCATCCCGCTGCACCAACGAGGAGACCTTCCTGGTGCAGAAGCTGGTGCGCGCCGGCTTCGGCAACAACAACGTCGACACGTGCGCGCGGGTGTGCCACTCGCCCACCGGCTACGGGCTGAAGAACACCCTGGGCGAATCCGCCGGCACGCAGGCGTTCGATTCGGTCATGAAGGCGGACGCCATCCTCATCATCGGCGCCAATCCCACCGACGGTCACCCGGTGTTCGCCTCGCAGCTCAAGCGCCGGCTGCGTCAGGGCGCCAGGCTCATCATCGCCGACCCGCGCCAGACTGCTCTGGTGCGCACCCCGCACATCGAGGCGGACGAGCACCTGCAGCTCAAGCCCGGTACCAACGTCGCGCTGCTGAATGCGCTCGCGCACGTGGTGGTGACCGAGGGCCTGACGAAGGAAGACTACATCGCCGAGCGCTGCGAGCCCGACTCGTACGCCCGGTGGAAGGCGTTCGTGGCCGAGCCGCGCAACTCTCCGGAGGCCTCCGAAGCCATCACCGGCGTGCCGGCGGAGCGCGTGCGCCATGCGGCGCGGCTGTACGCCACCGCCGGTAACGCCGCCATCTACTACGGCCTCGGGGTCACCGAGCACAGCCAGGGCACTACCGCGGTCATGGGCATCGCCAACCTCGCCATGGCCACCGGCAACCTCGGCCGCGAAGGCGTGGGCGTCAACCCGCTGCGCGGTCAGAACAACGTGCAGGGCTCGTGCGACATGGGCTCGTTCCCGCACGAGTTCAGTGCCTACCGCCACGTGTCGGACCCCGTGGCGCGCAAGCTGTTCGAGCAGGAGTGGGGAGTAACGCTGCAGTCCGAGCCGGGCCTGCGCATTCCCAACATGTTCGAGGCGGCGCTCGATGGCACGTTCAAGGCCATGTACGTGCAGGGCGAGGACTTCGTACAGTCCGATCCCAACACGCACCACGTGAATGCCGCCATGGCCTCGCTCGAGTGCTGCATCGTGCAGGACCTGTTCCTGAACGAGACCGCGAAGTTCGCGCACGTGTTCCTGCCGGGCTCCTCGTTCCTCGAGAAGGACGGGACCTTCACCAATGCGGAGCGCCGCACTTCGCTGGTGCGCAAGATCATCGAGCCGCTCGCCGGCTACCAGGACTGGGAGATCACCTGCCTGCTCTCCAACGCGCTCGGCTATCCGATGCCTTATAAGAATGCCAGCGAGATCATGGACGAGATCGCGCGCCTCACCCCGACCTTCGCCGGCATGGCTCACGAGCGGATCACCGAGCTCGGCAGCATCCAGTGGCCGGTCAACGACGCGGCGCCCGAGGGCACGCCGACGATGCACGTCGGACAGTTCGTGCGCGGCAAGGGCAAGTTCTGGGCGACCGAGTACGTGCCGACCAGCGAGAAGGTCAACACGCGCTTCCCGCTGATCCTCACCACCGGGCGCATCCTGACGCAGTACAACGTCGGGGCGCAGACCCGGCGCACCGGCAACGTGATCTGGCACAAGGAGGACGTGCTGGAGATCCACCCGCACGACGCCGAGGTGCGCGGTATCGCCGACGGCGACTGGGTTGGACTCACCAGTCGCGCCGGCGACACGGTGCTGCGCGCCAAGGTCTCAGACAAGATCGCGCCCGGGGTGGTGTACACCACCTTCCACTTCCCGGAGACCAACGCCAACGTGGTCACCACCGAGAACTCCGACTGGGCGACCAACTGCCCGGAGTACAAGGTGACGGCCGTGGAAGTGGTGCTGGTGAATCAGAAGGAGGCCTGGGAGAAGCGCGCCGAGGCCGAGCGCGCGCTGCCGCGACGCACACCCAAGCGCCGCAAGCAGGATCGGACTCCTGCCTGAGGCGATGAGCGCCGAGGCGGAGGCGAAAGGGGAGACCGCCGCCGCGGTCAGCGCGGAAGTCGCGGTGCAGCGCTGGAAGCGCGGCACGCTCACCCGCGCCACCGACTCCGTCGCGGAAGAGATGCCCGTGGCGCTCGTTTATCACGACGTGCCGCACGTGGTGATGCTGGCGACGCCTGCCGACCTCGAGGACTTCGCGGTCGGCTTCACCCTGAGCGAGGGGCTCGTGGCCCGCCCGGACGAGATCCGCGGCGTCGAGGTGATCCACGGCGAGTCCTCGGTCGATGTGAAGATCAGCGTCGCCTGGGAGCGCTTCACGCAGCTCCTGCAGCGCCGGCGCAATCTCGCCGGCCGCACCGGCTGCGGGCTGTGCG
>JAFAKO010000391.1 GCA_019235245.1 Gammaproteobacteria bacterium | reverse complement strand
TGCGGAAATTCCTGCTCCCAATAGCGCAACACGTGCGGCTTCACGCCGCACAGCTCACTCACCTCTCCGATGGTGAAGTAACGCTTGCCCGGGATGACGGGCAACTGCGCGTTATTCTTTGGCTCCAACATAGGCTTCGACCCGTGCTTTGAGTTTCTGCCCCGGGCGGAAGGTGACCACCCGCCGAGCGCTGATCGGGATCTCCTCGCCGGTCTTCGGATTACGCCCGGGACGCTGGTTCTTGTCGCGCAGATCGAAGTTGCCGAAGCCCGAAAGCTTCACCTGCTCCCCGCCCGACAGCGCCGCACGAACTTCCTCGAAGAAGAGATCGACCAACTCGCGGGCTTCTCGCTTGTTCAGACCGAGCTGGTTGAACAGAGCTTCTGCCATCTCCGCTTTAGTCAGGGCCATTTCTTTATTCTCGAATTCTAGCGTTCAGATTCTCGCGCAAATCCGCCACCACGGAGACCATGAGGCGTTCGACGACATCATCCGTTAGAGTGCGAGAAATATCCTGAAAAATCAAGCCTAAAGCGACGCTTTTTCGACCTGCTTCGAGGCCGGGGCCCCGATACACATCGAAAACGCGGAGATCTCGCAAGAGGCTAGATGCCGCCAAGGTTACACGCTCGGTGAGGCTACTTAAAGTGACCGCCTCATCGATGACGACCGCAAGGTCGCGCCGCACCTGCGGGAAGCGCGAGACCTCCCGATGAGTGATGCGCCGCACCGCCAGTGCTGTCTCGAGATCCAGCTCGAAGAGCACTGGCGTATATGTAAAGTCAAGCGACCTCACCAGAGTCGGATGCAATTCGCCGAGCCAGCCCACGGGCTGATTGCGCCGCAGCACGCGCGCGGCGCGACCCGGGTGCAGGGCCGGATGTGGCTGCGAGACGAAGCTGAACGATGCGGCATCGCCCGTGGCATCGAGCAGTGCCTCGAGGTCGCTCTTCAGATCGTAGTAGTCAGCCGGCGCGCGCAGCTCCTTCGGTACACCCCACTGCTCCGGAAGCCGCGGTCCGAGCGCCACGGCAGCGAGCGTATCGATCTCGTGCGTGTTTCCGTGCTCCACCTCGAAGCGTATGCCGTGCTCGAACAGCCGGATGCGGTCCGCCTGGCGATGCTGGTTCTCGAGTGCCGCCCGCAGCAACCCCGGCCAGAGCGACACGCGCATCACCGACAGATCGCTCGCGATGGGGTTCGAGAGCGCGAGCGCCGCACGGTCCGGGAATAGCTGCTCCTGCAGCGCCGGGTCGACGAACGCGTAGCTGATCGACTCGGAGTAGCCCCGGGCCGCGAGCGCTTCGAGTATGGCAGCTTCCCCGGGATGCTCTGCAGGAAGTGGGCGAAAACGCTGTGGGGTCTGCGCATCCGTTTCGGGAATGTGCTCGAAGCCGACGACGCGGGCCACTTCCTCGATGAGGTCCGCTTCGATATCGATATCGAAGCGATATGCCGGGGGAGTGACCTGCCAGCCCGCTTCCGTGGCAGTCACTTTCATGGCGAGCCGCTCGAGCGTCCCGCTCACCCGCTGCGGAGCGAGCTCCACACCGAGCAGGCGTTGCAGTTGGCTGCGGCGCAGGCTGACCGTGGCGCGCCGCGGCAGATCCCCGATGGACTCGGTGACCTGGATCGGACCGGCGGTACCGCCGGCCGCCGGCTTCAGCAGAGCCAGCGCGCGCTCGATCGCCCGAGCCTGCTGCGTCGGATCGACGCCGCGCTCGAAGCGCTGACCGGCATCGGTCGTCAGACCGAAGCGCCGGGCCCGACCCAGCACCGCGGCAGGGGCGAAATACGCCGATTCGAAGAATACATCCGTGGTCTCGGCGCTCACCGCCGTGCGCTCACCGCCCATGATGCCCGCGAGTGCCACGGGACCTGCCTCGTCGGTGATGAGGAGCACGTCCTTCTCGCAGATCACCTGCGTGCCATCGAGGAGTGTCAGCGTCTCTCCGGAGCGTGCCAGGCGCACCGTGATGGCCCCGGCGAGCTTCGCGAGATCGTAGGCATGCATCGGCTGCCCGAGCTCGAGCATCACGTAGTTGGTGATATCCACGAGCGGGGAGATCGAGCGCAGTCCGGCACGGCGCAGTCGCTCGCGCAGCCACAGTGGCGTTGGTGCGCGATTATCGACGCCCCGCACGATACAGCCGCCAAAGCGCGGGCAGCCCGCCGGCTGCGCGAGGCGCACCGCCAGGACCTCGTTGGCCGGCGCGGCAGGAGGTGCGATCGCAGGCCCGGCGAGCGGCCGCCCGGTGAGAGCCGCGACCTCGCGCGCCATGCCGAGCACCGACATGGCATCGCCGCGGTTCGCGGTGATGTTGAAATCGAGCACCGCCTCATCGAGCTTGAGGTATTCCCGCAGCGCCTGTCCGACCGGCGCATCGGGCGGCAGCTCGAGTATCCCGCTCGAGGACTCGGCGAGCCCCAGCTCGCGCGCCGAAGCGAGCATGCCCCGCGATTCCACGCCGCGCAGCTTCGCGGCGCCGATCGTGACTTCCCCCGGCAGGTGCGCGCCGACGGTGGCGAGCGCACTTTTCAACCCGCGGCGGGCGTTGCTGGCACCGCACACGATCTGCAGCGGCTCGCCCTGGCCGATCGACACGCGGCAAACCTGCAGCTTGTCGGCCTGCGGATGCCGCTCGGCCGAGAGGATCTCGGCGACGATGACACCGGTGAACGGCGGTGCCGCACTCTCCAGCGCCTCGAGCTCGAAGCCGGACATGGTGAGCCGCGTTCCGAGCTCGCGCGCATCCCACGGAAGCTCGGTCCACTCGGCGAGCCAGCCGTACGGGACTCTCATGCGGGCAGGCTCGGGAACTGCCCGAGGAAGCGCAGGTCGTTCTCGAAAAACAGCCGCAGATCATTCACGCCATAGCGCAGCATGGCGAGGCGGTCGATGCCGGCGCCGAATGCGTACCCCGTATAGCGCTCGGCATCGACGCCGCTCGCTCTGAGGACATTCGGGTGCACCATGCCGCAGCCGGAGATTTCGAGCCAGCCAGTCTGCTTGCACACCCGGCAGCCACGCCCCTCGCAGAAAACGCACGACATGTCGACTTCCGCCGAAGGCTCGGTGAAGGGAAAGAACGATGGCCGCAGCCGCATGGCGAGCTCGCGCTCGAAGAACGCCTGCAGGAAGCCGTGCAGCACCGCCTTCATGTTGGCGAAGCTGATGTTCTCATCCACCACCAGTCCCTCGAGCTGGTGGAACATGGGCGAATGCGTCATGTCGGAGTCGCAGCGGTACACGCGGCCGGGCGCGATGATCGCGAGCGGCGCACCGCGGGCCTGCAGGGCGCGGATCTGCACGGGCGAGGTATGGGTACGCAGCAGCCGCCCGTCGGGAAAATAAAACGTATCGTGCATCGCCCGCGCCGGATGGTTGGGCGGAATATTGAGGGCCTCGAAGTTGTGGAAGTCGTCCTCGATCTCGGGGCCGGCGGCTACTTCGAACCCCGCCCGCCGGAAGAGCGTCTCGATGCGCAGTCGCGCCTGCGTGACCGGGTGGAGCGTGCCGGGCCGCTCACCCCTGCCCGGCAGGGTCACATCGATGCCACCCGCCGTGAGCTCACGGTCGACGGCGGCGCGCTCCAGCGCCGCATGCCGTGACTCGATGGCGGACTGCAGCTCCTGCTTCGCTTCGTTGATACGCGCCCCGACCGCGGGCCGCTCGGCCGCGGGCAGCGCGCCGAGCGCCTTGAGCTGCTCGGTGAGCACACCCCTCTTGCCGAGCCAGCGTACGCGCGCCTCATCGAGCGCGGCGAGGTCGCCGCATGCGGCCACCTCAGCGAGCGCGTCCTGCGTGAGCGCGGTCAGGTCGGACAAGAGCGACCTGCCGTCAGCTGATGCCGAGGGCGGTCTTTGCCTGCTGGGCAAGCGCTCCGAAGGCCGCCGTGTCGTGCACCGCGATATCGGCGAGCACCTTGCGGTCGATCTCCACGCCTGCCTTGTTCAGTCCGTTGATGATGCGGCTGTAGGAGAGCCCGTAGATACGCGCCGCCGCATTGATGCGCGTGATCCACAGCGCACGGAACTCCCGCTTGTTCTGCCGGCGGTCGCGGTAGGCATACTGACCGGCCTTGATGACGGCCTGCTTGGCCGCGCGGTAGACCTTGCGCCGCGCGTTGTAGTAGCCCTTCGCCTTGCCAAGAACTTTCTTGTGACGACGCCCGGCCGTCACGCCACGCTTCACTCGTGCCATGGTGCTGCTCGCTTAACGGTGATAGGGAAGAAGCTGCTCGACGCGGCCCACATCAGTGTGGTCCACGAGACTCGAGCCACCGGAGCGCGCCTGGCGTTTGACCTTACGGCCCTTGTGGCCGAGATTGTGGCGGCGATTGGCCGAGTACCGCTTGAAGCCCTTCGCTGTCTTGCGAAAGCGCTTCGCTGCGGCCCGGTTGGTTTTCAACTTGGGCATCGATTCACTCCTTCACTTGTGTAGCCCCGGTCGCAGGGTGCCAGGCACCCGCTGCGGGCGAACGCTCTACCGGACCTCAGCGGCCTGGTCGAGCGTTACTTCTTTTTCGGTGCAAACACCATGACCCTCTGCTTGCCTTCCAGTAGCGGGTTCTGCTCGACCACCGCATGCGATGCGAGGTCGCCGGAAACCCGATCGAGGAGCTTGCTACCAATGTCCTGGTGCACCATCTCGCGGCCGCGG
>JAFAKO010000332.1 GCA_019235245.1 Gammaproteobacteria bacterium | reverse complement strand
GGCGTAGGTGCCGGCCGTCGTATGGCACTGGCTGCACGCTGCCGTGGTGGGAATGTGATTGGGCGGCTTGCTGCCCCCGGTCTGGTTGGTCTTGAACGTCGGTGTCGTCGTATGACAGCCGTTGCAATCGCCCGTCGTGGGGTGAGCCGGGTCGTAGGCCGTCGGGCGGGAATCCCCCCAGGCGCTCGCCGTGCTCGCGATCATGCCGACATAGGAGGCCGTCTCGTGACAGGTCTGGCAGCCGCTGACAGCACCGGCGACCGTCGTGTGTCCGGCGACCGTGAGCGTCGGTGCCGTAAGGCTCGCGGCGCCGATGTGAAAGCCTCCTGGATTGAGGTTGACGGTGGTGTGGCATCCGGAGCCGTTGCAGTCGAGGCTGCCGACCGGGATGTGACCCGAGGGCGTAGTGACGATGGTGACGTTGTAGAACGTGGTCGCAACCGCGGCCCCGTGGCAAGCCACGCAGCCGGTGACGCCCTGGTGTACTCCGCTGACCGAGTAGAGGCCGTAGTTGCCCGCCGTGGTGTGGCACTGGGCGCAAGGGGCGGTGGTCGGTATGTGGTTCGGCGGCTTCGCGGCGCTCCCGGTCTGATTGCTCGAGAAGGTCGGTGCGGTCGAGTGGCAGTTGCCGCACTCGCCGGTCGCGGGGTGAATCTTGTCGAGCGTCGTGTTGGGCCGTGAGTCGCCCGCCGCCGAGTTGCTGCTCGCGATCATCCCCAGGTAGGGCGCCGTCTCGTGGCAGGTGGTGCAGGGTCCGGCTGCCTGCACCGTCGCGTGTCCGGCGACACTCAATGTGGGCGCGGCGACGCTGCCGGCGCTCCCCACACCGATCTTGAAGCCACCCGGATTCACGTTGGCGGTGCCATGGCAGCCCGAGCCGTTGCAGTCGAGTGTGGCAATCGGGATGTGGCCGCTGCCGGGCCACCCGACGATGGTGATCGTGTTGCCGGGCGGCGGCCCGGCGAAAGGTCCGGTGCCCGGCCCGTGACACCCGAGGCAACTGCCTGCGCCCTGATGCACCCCGTTGACGTCGTACTTCGTGAAGTCGCCCGCAGTGGTGTGGCATTGCGCGCACACCGCCGTCGTCGGGATGTGATTCGCAGGCTTCGAGGCCGTCGGCAGGAGGTTGGTCGCGAAAACCGGCGTCGTGACGTGGCAGTTGCCGCAATCGGCCGTCGCGAGCAGACCCTTCGTATGGTTGAGGTCGAGCGAGGCGTTGGGCCGGGAATCGCCCGCGGTGGTGCTCGTGCTCGGGCTCATGCCGGCGTACGCGGCGCTCTCGTGACAGCTTGCGCAGGCTGCGACGCCGGCAACCGTCGCATGCCCGGCGGCGTTGAGCGTGGGGGTGGCGGGACTGCCGGCGCTCCCGGCGCCGATCCTGAAGCCGCCGCCACCCGGGGTGACGCTGCCGGCCGTATGGCAGCCGGAGTTGCCGCAATCGAGGCTGCCGATCGGGATGTGATTCGCGATCGTGGTCGCCGGGATGACGTTGAGGAAGGTCTTGTTGACCCCCGGTGCGTGACACGCGAGGCAACCGCGCACGCCCTGGTGGAGCGCACTCGAGGAGTAGACGCTGAAGTTGCCCTCGCTCGTGTGGCACGTGCCGCAGGGGGGCTGCGCCGTATAGACCGGCGGGGCGATCGGCACATGCCCTGCGGGCAGCGCCCCACTCAGCTGGTTGCTGCTGAAGGTGGGCGAGGTCGTATGGCAGGTGCCGCAGTTGCCCGTTGCCGGGTGGATCTTGTCGAGCGCCATGCCGGGTCGGGAGTCGCCCGCGGTCGTGCCGGTGCTGGCCACCATGCCGAGGTAGGGCGCGGTCTCGTGACAGGTGGTGCAGGCGCCGACCGGCTGCACCGTGGCGTGCCCTGAAGCGCTCAGCGTGGGGCTCGCGATGCTCCCGGCACTGCCCGCGCCGATCCGGAAGCCGCCCGCCTTGAGATTGCTCGTGTTGTGGCAGCCCGAGCCGTTGCAGTCGCGGCTGCCGACGGGTATGTGGTTGTTGCCGGGCCAGCCGACGATCGTGACAGTGTTGGCCGGGGGCGGGCCCGCGAAAGGTCCGGTGCCCGGGCCATGGCAGGCGAGGCAGCCGCTGAGGCCCTGGTGCACGCCGTTGACGTCGTAGAGCGCGTAGTTGCCCGCGGTGGTGTGGCACTGCGAGCAGGGGGCGGACGTGGGGATGTGATTCGCGGGCCGCAGGGCGCTGTTCGCGAAGGTCGTGGTGTCGTGGCACTTGCCGCAGTCGCCGCTCGTCGGATGGCGCGCATCTAGGGTCGCATTCGGGCGCGAGTCTCCTGCGGTCGTGTTGGTGCTCGGACGCATGCCGAGATAGCTGGCGGTCTCGTGGCAGGTCTGGCACTGCATCGCCGTCACGGACAGGTGGTCGATTTTCGTCCCCGGGCCCCAGGCGGTGTAATTGGTCGGCGAGTGGCAGCCTTCGCAGGGTGTCGGCGTCCCGGCGCTGCTGTCGATCGGGAAGTGCGCGGCCGGCATGCCGCGCGCGGAGACATTGTTGTGACAGACCGAACAGCCGCTGGTGACGCCCTGGTGCGTGAATACCGCGCCGCCCCAGCTGAGTGTCGTATGGCAGGCGTCGCACTCGAGGTCGGTGCGAATGTGCGTCGGCCCCTTGCCCTGCGCCTGCACGCCGTTGTGGCAGCTCGAGCAGCTGCCGCGCACCTGGGTGTGATCGAAGTTCACGGCCGGATTCCATGCCACGGGCGTGTGGCACGCCTGGCACTGGTCGGTTGAGAGGATGTGACTCTGGGGTTTGGCGGTGGCGCGAATGGCGGTGCCGATACCGTGGCAGGCGCCGCAATCGGTCGGCGTGCCCTTGAACATGGCATTCGCGTGACAGGATTCGCACCTGAGATCGCGGTGCTGGCCGATGAGCTCGAAGCCGGTCGTCGTGTGATCGAAGCTCGCGCGGCTGTCGGCGCCGAGCACGCGCGGGCCGGCAAGCAGCGCGAGGAGCAGTACCGCGAGCCGCGCAAGGATACGGCTCGCCGGCGGCGCCGGCGGCTTGTGGAGCGCGGTGAGTGCCACGGTCATCCCTCAGTGCACCCGGGCGCCTTTCCACGTCACCGCGGAATGACAGCGATCGCACTGACGGCCGTACTCGCCGAGGTGCACATCGTCCTTCTGATGGCAGGACAGGCAGTCCTGCTTCAGCTTCACCTCTTGCGGCGGACGGCGATGACAGGCTTCGCAGGCGAGCTTGCCGTGCGCGCCGCCGAGGGCAAAGCCGGTCTCCCGGCCGTGGTCGAAGTCCCAGAGCTTCCAGCCGTTCGGCGAATGGCAGCGGCCGCAGTCCTTGCCGAGATTCCCCCGGTGCACGTCATCCCGCTTGTGACAGGCGATACATTCCTTGCCAACGTCGCGATATTGCCGCGTGAGATGACACTGCTCGCACGGCACCGCCACGTGCAGCCCGACGAGCGGGTAGCTCGTGAGGTCGTGATCGAAATCGCTGACGTTGCGCCAGCCCTCGGGGGTGTGGCACTGCTCGCACTGTGCGCCGAGCTTGCCGAGATGCACGTCGCTCGCGCGATGGCAGCGCGCGCAGTCCGTCGGCAGGGTCTGGGTCGCAACCGCGGCGGTGTGGCAGGTATGGCAGGCGACCTTCTCGTGCCGCCCGACGAGCGGCCAGCGGGTGTCGCGCGAGTGGTCGAAGCCCGCGGGCTTCCAGCTCTCGTTGCCATGGCACTTGCCGCAGTCCTTGCCGAGGCGCCCCGCGTGCGAATCCTCGCCCTGGTGGCAGCCGGAGCACTCGCGCGGGAGCTTGTCCTTGAGGTTGCCGCTGCGATGGCAGTCGTTGCACGCGATGCGCTCATGCACGCCCTCGAGCGCGTAACCGGTCTCCTTCTTGTGGTCGAACTTAGCGTTCTTCCAGGTGCTCGCGCCGTGGCAGTCGCCGCACTTCGCGCCCCGCTCGCCGTGGTGCGCATCGTCCGGTGCGTGACAGGCGGCGCACTCGCGCGGGGTATCCTTGTAGCGATTGCCGAAGTGGCAGCTGACGCAGTCGATCTCCGCATGCCGTTCGCGCAGCGCGAAAGCTGTCCGGTCGTGGTCGTAGCGCACGCGGCGCCAGGCTGCGGCGTCGTGGCACGCGGCACAGTCGTTCCCGAGCCTGCCCTGGTGCGGCTCTTCGCGGCGGTGACAGGCGATGCAGGCGCCCGGAGCCTTGCGCCAGGACTCACCGCTGCGGTGACAGCCGCTGCAGGGCACCGCGGCATGCGCCCCGTGCAGGGGGAAGCTGGTGTCGTCGTGGCGGAACTGCTCGCGGCTGAGCTTCACGATGTCGGCCTCGCGGCCGAGGTGCTCGGCGTGGCACGCCGAGCACTGGGAGGTTTCGATCGCCGGCACGTGCCCGTGGAAGCCGCGGCGCTGCCGGATGTCGGCGGCGATGTCCTTGTGGCACGCGAGGCAGAGACCCGTCTGCCGGCCGCGGTCGGCGCGGTCGTGGCAGTTCGCGCAATCCTGCTCGTACCTGGCGTGCGGCGCGCTCAGCTTTCCGGGCATGAGAAGAGTCTCCGGATTCACCGCATCAGCGCGCCGCGCCAGGAGGAGTCCGGCGACCAGCGCGAGCTTCAGGAATGCGTGACATCGGCCTCCCTGCATGTGGGTCTGCGGCGCGCGCCTCAGTAGACGTTCACCGCAATCACGTGCACGACCGCGGCGATGATCAGCATGAAGATGAGCGGGATGTGCAGCGCATGCCACAGCGAGAAGAGCCGCTCGTAGCCCGCGAACTCGGCCACCCGCTGCGAAGCCTTGAGCCTCCGGTCGATGTAAGCGCGGGCAGCGCGGCGCAGCCGCTTGCGCTCCGCGGCGAGCGCCGGGGATTTCGCCGCGCCGGCGCGCAGCGCACGGCGGACATAGCGATGCAGCCGCCATCGTTCGCGGACGGCCGCGATGGCGATCGCGAGTGGCTTCACGAGGCCGAGAAGCGAAGCCTGAGGACCGCAGGCGAGCAGGTGCTGCTCGGCGGCTTCCAGACGCTGCACCATGTCCGGAACGAAATCCATGTCGCCCGAGAGCTCACGCAGTCCCGCCGCTCCCGCCTGCAGCTCCGCAAGCTCGAGCTTGCTGCCATAGAGGCCGTGGTGGATGTGCGCGTAAAGGTAGCGGCCGATGAAGCCGCTGCCGGCCACCGTGAGCATGCAGAACAGCGCCACGTTGCTGTTGGGAGCGCCGGTGCTGAAGTTCGCGTGAAACAGGATGCACAGGGGTCCGAGAATCCCGAGCACCATGTGGAAGCGAAACCACGCCGGAGTCGGCCCGAGGAAGGCGAGCCAGGAGAAGTGCTTGCGGGCCGAATAGAGCAGCAGCACCAGCATCAGGCTGCCGCCCGTGATGCCGAGCGCGTACCCGACGCCGCGGGTCGGGGTGAGGTAGCGCTCAGTCGGCAGACGCCAGCCGAGCACCAGCACCGCAATCAGCACGAGGTATCCGGCGCGGCCCCAGTTTACCGCTCTCTCCGAGGCAGCCGGTATGGCGGGCGAGGCGGAGCTCGGCGCGGCGGAGCTCGCCGCAGGAGCCGTTCGTCGCGCGAGCGCGGTGACCGGCCGGATGCGGGCCGCCTGCGAGGCGCTGACCGCACCACCGAGCTCGCCGAGGCGCACTCGCCTCACTTCGAGCTCGGACCGCTCCTGCAGGCCGGGAAGTTCGTGGCTCGACACCGGCGTGCTCAGCTGATTTCCCGATCGATGACCAGGGCAAGCCTGCCGCTGCCCGCCGGGCGCATTACCGGGGTCGTGACGTACAGGTCCCCGGCGCCCGGGGTTGCCTGTCCACTGCGCGAGATGCGCGCCTCGATGACGACCCGGTCGAACTGCGACAGGCGGCGCGCGGGCAACATCGCCATGGAATCGTCCAGCGTGAAGCTGACCGGCCAGGAGCTCACGGTGGTGCGCAGCACCGCCAGCGGAGGACCGGGAGAGTCGGCCGCCTTCGCGTAGATGAAGAGCGTCGCGTCCGGCTGCACTCGCGCGGCGAAGCGCGCAGCGAGTGAGACGGTGCCCGAGACCGCCGAGACCGCCGAGACCGCCGAGGCCGCCGCGGGCGGCGAGACCGGCGAGACCGCCGCGGCCGGGGAATTTACGGCGGCCCGGCCGGCGAGAGCGCTGTCCTCGGCGATGTTGGCAGCGATGATCTGGCCGTCCGGGGAATCGGGCCCGAGCGCGGCACGCAGCTTCTGCCACCACTCGAGAGCTTCGCGATACTGGCGCCGTTCGTGCGCCTGGCTCGCTTTCAACCACAACGCCTTGGGATTCGCAGGCTCGAGCGCGAGCGCATGATCGATCGCCTCGCCCGCCTCCCCGGTGAGCGAACCGTCGGCGAGAGAGCCGAGAGTGTCCGCATAGTCGGCCCAGGCCTGCGCCGTCATGCCCTGGAGCCGCACGGCGTGCAGGAATGCGTCGCGCGCGCCTGCGTTGTCCCGTTGCGCCCGACGCTGGGCCGCGAGCGCAAGCCATCGTTCTGCCTCGTCCGCGTTTCCCGCAACGGGCTCCCCGGATGCGGCGGTGGGGGGCGCGGCCCGCGGCAGGCCGCCAGGCGCGCCCGAGGCCAGGGAAGGTCCTCCCTGGGTCTCTGCGGCCAGCGCCGAGAGCGATGCGGCGCTCAGGTCGCTGACCGCGGGGTCGGAGTGATTCGCGGCATGCAGGCGCGCGCGCCGGGCTTCCTCCGTGCGCCCGAGAAATTCATACCCCTGAGCGAGGAGCGACCAGTCGGCGGGGGAGCCGCCCGCGCGTGCGAGCCGCGCTTCGAGGCCCGCCACCTCGGCTGCCATCGACCTCGAGGGTGTCGCGCCGGCCGGTGGCGCAGGCGGACCGCCGGCGCTCCCCGCCACATCACCGTGCGTAACCTGGCGCGCCCCGAGCGAGAGATAGAGCGTGCCCGCCGCGATCGCAAAGCAGGCCGCGACCGCGGCGCAGGCGAAGTAGACCGGGCGGCGTCGCAGCAGGGCGGCGAGCGGGAGGCGCCGGAGGCTCCCGCCGGCGAGGCTCGCCGCCACCCCCGCGGCAACTCCGGCAATGAAGCAAAGCAACATCATGGCAAACCAACCTAACACCATAACCAACATGGCTGTTGGCAGGACAATGTTAAAAGAATCGCGTCGATCTCCCGATGTCTCAGGCTACCGACAGCTTGTCGCGATGCGCCGACAGATTTCTGCGGATCCAACACTCAATTACA
>JAFAKO010000300.1 GCA_019235245.1 Gammaproteobacteria bacterium | reverse complement strand
AGCTTTGCTTCAGAGCACTCGGTCGTGGCTCACGGCCGGCTTCGGCTTGCCGTCCTTCAGGAGAGAGCTGAGCGCGGCAAGCGCTTCGTTCGATCCCTCGAGACTGAATCGAGTGACCTTGAACTGCTCGCCAGCCACGGGAATTGCGAAACCGACCGTGTGGTCTTTCATCATTGTCGCGAGCACCGTGTTGAAATCATCCAGGAAAAAGACAAAGCGCTGCTTTTCGCCTGGATTGCTGATGCCGTGACAGGTGCTGCTTAAGGCAAACGCCGCGCTACTCGCGTTCAGGAGCAGCGTGTATGTCCTTGCGTCCTCGCAGCCCGTGTCGGTGGCAAGGTAAATCTGGCAGTCGCGCTTCGCCACGCAATAGACGCCCAACGACGAACCCGACCCGTTACCGGTCGACGCTATCGCGCGATCGCCATCCAACTTCCGAAAACTCCAGTCCTTGACGGAGCCGGACGGTGGAGATGCCTGCGCCGCGGGCCCGCCAATCGCGAGCCAGCTCATGACCGCGACAGCGAATCGCTTGAACACGTGCCTTCTCCTGCTGCACCTGCGCTTATGCCTGCCCAATGCGAAGAAGCGTGTGGAGCGTTTCCGCCGGGCGCTGAGCGAGCAACTGAATTTCCCCCTCCTTCACTCACCACATTTCCTCCACAACCCATGTGGATCGAGCAGGAAATTGCCCGTCTCCATCAGCTCGCCGTGATCGTTATATCGATCGATGGACAACACGGGCGTTCGCCGCTCCCGCGAGAGCGGCAGCGACATTTCCGCAGTGAAGAGCCATTGCTGCGGTCCGTACTCCCAGCACGCCCACACCCGCCCGTCGACCGTGGCCCGGACGAGGATGTGCCGCAGCAGCGGCACTACCGCCTCGGGATCACGAATCTGGTACGCATTCTTTGATACCGCATCGCTGCGGGTGATGTACGCGTCCAGCAGCCTCTCCAGGTGCGAAGGCTGCTGGATGGCGCGCAGGCGTTTCGTTTCCATGGCCGACGCCTCCTCATTCCATCAATTTCGGCTGCTGCTCGAATGCGGGCTCGCTCCGGTCCGTGTGGCGCGCATGACTGCCATTGAGCCTCGCCGCGGTGACGCGGTTGCGGCCATCATGCTTGCTGCGATAGAGCGCAAGGTCGGCAACCTTCAGCATCTGCTCGGCCAGCCGCGTAGCGTCCCGCGGCGGAGCTTCGAGCGTGCACAGGCCGAAGCTGCCCGAGACACGGACCGCTTTCTTGTCGACCGCGAATGCCGTACCGGAGATCGTCTTACGAAGCTTGCGGGCGGCGACCAGCGCCCCCTCATAACCGGTCTCGGGGAGCACGATGGCAAACTCCTCCCCGCCGATCCGGGCAATCCAGTCGCCCCCCGGGCGCAGCGCCTCCAGCAGACGCGGCCCGAACTGCTTCAGTATCTGATCACCGCCCGCGTGTCCGAGCGTTTCGTTGATTCGCTTGAAGTGGTCGATGTCACACAGGATCACGGAGAGTGCGTGCTGATAGCGCGCCGCGCGCTCGACCTCACGCGGAAAATGCTTGCCGAAGAAGCGGCGGCTCGCCGTGTGGGTGAGATCATCGGTCGCCGCGAGCTTGCGATTCTCTTCCAGTGTGATGCGGAGCACCGCATCGAGCTCCGCGATCCGGCGCGCCGCAGCGATGCGCGCATCCACCTCCTTGTCCGGTGCACGTCGTCCGACGCACTCATCGGCGCCGGCGGTGAGGCCCGCTTCGCGCTCGCAGCCCTCATCGAGCTCCGCCACATAGATGATGAAGGGCGCCCGCGCGGCGGCTTTGCTGCGCACCATGCGGATGAGCTCCGGGCTGTCCGTGAACACCACCGGGCGAAACTCTGCCACCAGCCGCTGCAGTGCCTCGGTCGTAGGCGTCGCCTCCTCGAGCTCGAACACGTCTGGCGGGATCCGCCGCTCGATACGCTCTTTCAGCAGGCTGTCCTCGAATGCGAGCAGCGCCCGGGGTGGGGGCAGAACGCGCAGCATGACCCCGACGGTTGCGGTGGTCCCCTCATCGGGCGCCGGCGGCCGCTGCGCCCGGCGATCGAGGATCCGTTGGATGACTGTGGTGTGGCCGCCAGAGGGCATGATCGTCATGACCTGGGCGGTGGCGAGCCGTCTGCGAGCCACACACACGTGAGCTGCAAGGGATGCCCGTGCGCATCCTTGATGGCGTGTCCGTCCTGCCCGACGACCGGGGACACGGCGCTATCCGAGATTCGAATCCCGGCATAGCGCTGCTCCAGGACTTCCTGCAGACGATCCGGCTCGAAAGGCTCCTGGCCGCTGAGGAGGACCCGACCCTCGTGATCGAACAGGATCCAGAGTCCCTCACTTGAGGGCGGCGCCTCCGAGAAGACCTGTGGGAAGAAGTGCTGGACCAGGGTGCGATCGAGCTCCCGCGATCCCATCCCGCCGAATACGACGAAAACGGTGTTGGCCGGCGTTTCGATGGACGTGGCGCCGACGTACCGCATCTCCAGTTGCGGGAGTCCAAAGCGATGGAAGCTCGCTTCACTGGCGGCGAGCTCACCGGGGGGGCGCGAGGAGATCTCGAGGTCCGAGCGCACGACATCGCCGTAGAGGCTTAGGAGCACCGTGACGATGGGTGTGCCTTTCACCGGCTCGGTGAGGAGCTGGGGATATCGGATCCTGATCAGCGCCTCGAGCTGCTCCCGGTAAGTGCGCGCTCCGGCATTGGGTGCCGGCTTGCGCAGCTCCACCGCGGCGGCCGAAGAGGTGCCGGGATCTCCGCCCGCCAGGGAAAGCGGACAGCCCAGGGCGAACGAAGCAATTGCGCTCAGTGCAAAGGGCTTGGATCGGGTACGAAGGCTCATCAACCCAAAAAGAGCAAAGAGCGGTTTCCCGCGAAAAAAGCGCCCGTCCCCTTAACCCGACGAGGAGGAAAGGAGGCGATTAAGGATTAATGTCGCGAGGCGCTAAAAGATCTCACTGAGATCTGAAATGCCGCCCAGAGCGCCGGATCGGAGGAGGCCTCGCTCGAGGCACGCGACCGCATGGCCATGCCGAGCGCCGCCGCCGGACTCATCGAGTCGTGCAGCATGTGACCGTAGAACTCCGTCATGAGCCGCGCGCCACTCTTGTCGGGGACGGGCCACAGCGAGGCGACGACCGCCCGGGCGCCACGGGCGAGCATGACCGAGCTCATGCCGTAAAGACCTTCACTGCGAAGCTCCGTGCCGAGTGCTGTCTCACAGGCGGAAAGGACTACGATCTCCGCCGTCAGGGTCTGGAGCGCGACGTCCGCGACACGCACGGCTCCATCGGCAACCGCCCCGTTAGAGTCGTAGGAGCCGAGAATCAGCGCGGACAGCTCCGGGACCTGCGCGTCGACGATGCCATGGGTCGCAATATGGATGAAGCGGTATTGGGACCAGTCGAGAGCCAGCAGGCGCTCGCGCGTGGCATCGACCCCGATCAACGCATGGACGTCCGGCTGCGGGAACTGCGCGGAGATGCCGGTGGCCTCCTCCCCGGTATACCGCAGCCGTCGATACTCCCCGCGCGTACCGTCGAAATGCGTGGGGGCTGGTGCCACCATCGAGGTGGTCCTCAGCGTCGGAAGCCTCGGGTCATCCGGCTGATAGACCGGATCCGCAACGATCAGGATCTTTTGCCCTTCAGCGAGCGGTGCATGCGTGCGACCCGCTTCCAGCATCCACGCGGCGGGCGTCACGGAAACATCGTGCCGAAGGGCGACAAAGGATGGCCGGTGCCCTTCCCCCGCCTCGAGGGCGGCGAAGGGAACGTAGTCCAGGGCGCCGTCCGGGATGATGATCCAGTTCCAGGCGGCTGACAGCCACGGCTCGAGGGGCCGGAGAACCATGGCATACAGAGCACGACCATCGTGAAGCCGGCGTTCCACGGGAACATCCACGAGGCGCGTCAGCGAATGGTGAAAAGCGCGAGCCTGGTCGGAGATGCTGCCCGGAGAATCGAGGCGCGCCCACTGTATCTCCCCCCCTGCTACCACCCAGGCGTAGGCGGAGTCCGACCCCAGCCAGTACGACACCAACGCCGTGCTGGCAGGAAGGGACGGGACACCTTGCGGCTGCCTGACGCCTCCGCTGGGCGTCTTTGTCGTCGTGCGGCTGGCGATCGCGGTGTTCAGGGTGTCCACCTCGCGACGCAGCTCCGCGATGTCAGCCACCAGGTGCTTGACCCGTGGGTCGGTGGGGCCCGAACGCTCGAGCCTGTCATCGAGCGCAAATCGGCGGGCGGCGAGCTCGCGATAGAGCGTCTCGCGGCGGCGCAGCTCCGGCGCCAGTGCGGAGCGAACCTCAGGCGAGTAGCTCTGCGCCGCGATGTCAGCGAACGAGTGTGCACGGGACGCGTCCGCGACCATGAACGCCTGCGCGGCGAGCGCGCCAGCCTCCGGCCGGCGACGCCCGGTCAACGCGCGCTCGTAGCGATCCCGGAGCAACTCCAGCTTGAGGTCGTAAGCGGGTCGCAGCGGCTCCTGCAGCTGCGCGCGCAGCTCGGGATTCGCGGTCTCGAGGCGCACCGAAGCGGATTGCCCCAGCGCCCGATCGACCGCGCCGAGCGCCTCCTGCGGTCGTCCCAGCTGTCGCAATGCCCGGGCAAGCTCGAGGTCCGCTTCGAACTCCTCCATGACACCGCCGAAAGCGTGCAAGCGAGGCCGGGCCAGCGCGAGATCCTTCAGCGCCTCATCCGGCCTGCCGGTATGCCGAAGGAGCTTGGCACGTTCGAGCCTTGCCTCCGCCTCAATGAGTGGGTCGGCCCTGGCGGAACTGGCGAGCACCTCATCGAGCAATGCCCTGGCGTCGGCCCCCCGCCCGGCAGCTTCGGTGTGGACGGCCTGCTGAATCTTGATGCGCCCGATCGTGGGCGGGGCTACCGCGAGTGCCAGCGCCTCGGAGTCGGCCGCGAGCGCCTGCTCCACTCTCCCCTGTTCGCCGTCGACATTAGCGAGCGCGCGGAGGCTCGCCATCCGCCCGCGCCCGTCGACGGCGACCGTGCGGATCGCAAGCGAGCGCTCGAGAAACTCGCGGGCACGCTGGCGATCGCCCAAAGCGTAGTAGTTCACCCCGATGCCGTAAAGGCACCGCGCCTCATCGCGCGCGGACTGCACCTTCTGCGCGAAGGCAAGTGCCTGATCATAAAGTCGCAGCGATTCGTCGAAGTGACCGACGGCGTAGTGAGCGAGTGCCGTGTTGGCCATGACGATGAGATGCAGATTCGGATACGGCTCCGGGCCGATGTCCGGGAGCGCCCGCTCGAACCAGTACAGGGCTTCCGGGAGCCGGCCGAGGCCCCACAGGCACAGCGCCTGGTTTTGCCGTGCGAGCGCCTGCCGCGGCGTCTCGTGCAGGGTGCCGAACAGGCGACTCGCATCGACGGAGCTCTTGATGCACTCCGCATAGCGACCCTGGTAAACGTAGGTCACCCCGATATTCGTGAGCTGCAGCCCCGCGTCGTAACGCTCGCCCCGCGCCATGTGAAACTGCACCAGCTGCCGCAGCAGGCGGCGTGCACGGGTAAGAGGCGCGCTTTCGTCGGCGGGTGACGCAGCAGACGCCGCAGACCCGATCTCGATCCAGGCTGCGGCGAGCAGCGCCTCGGCACGGGCCTTCCGGTAGGAATCTCCTGGCGCGAGCTCGGTGGCTGCGATGCGCGCCCAGTCCGCCGCCTGGGCCCAGTCCTGAAGGTCCTGGTACTCGAGACCCGCGAGCGCCAGTGCCGTGCGGCCGCGGAGTTGCTCATCCGGCGAGTCACGGAGTGCGTGCTCGGCGGCCGTGTAGGCTCCCGCAGCCCGGAGGTACGCATTGCGGGCGTTAGCCGTGGTGGACGTCAGGCCCCGCGAAATTTCCTGTCCGGCGGCATAGTCGGCATCGGCCTGGGCGAGGGCCTTGACGATCGCGAGGCAGTCGGTGCGTTCCTGGAGCGGAGCGAGGTCGAAGACTCGAACGATCGCGGTGCCAGACACGCCGGCGTGCTCCTTGCCGGTCGCGCGGACCACGAGCGATGATGCTCTGGCAGTCAGGATGGCCCGGCGGGTACCCGTACGTCGCTCGGGATGGTCGGCTCGGGCCAGAAGGTGGTTTGTCGGGTCGAGCACCTCGATGAGCGCGTCGTTATCGCGCTCATCGACCTCGATCAGGTACGTGTGGCTCGCCTGGACGCTGAGCTTCCCGGTGACGGGCTGCGTTCCGGCAGTCTTCAACCGTCCTTCTGCCACGGTCGGTGCGCCCAGGGCGTGGGTGCACGACACGCCGGCCGCCCAAGCCGGCGCCATCCATCCCATAGCAGCCGCCGCTGCGATCAGGTGCCAGCCGAAAGAAGAAGTGCGCATTCGGTGCTGCAGTGTGTTGGGATCGGGGCTTATACTCAGCGCATGATTGGTGTTGAGGACCAGGCAGCACCTCTGGGGATGCTTCCCCCGCAATCGGACACCCCCGCGCCGGTAGCGGACCCCGTTTCCCACCTCGCCGCAGTCTATCGCGACTATCCCGGTCTTCGCGCCCTGATCCTCCGGCGGGTACGCGACCCGGAGGTGGCCGCGGACATCCTCCAGGACGCGGCGGTCACCACGCTCGAGAAGCTTCGCAGCGGCGAGATCGCCCACCCCGAGAATCTCGGCGGGTATCTCTACCGCGTCGCACTCAATCATCTCCGCAATCATCGCCGCAAGGATCGCAGCGCGTTATCGAGCGCGGAGGCCCTCGAGGACCTCGCGGCTCCCGGGCATGACACCGGATGTGAGACTCTCGGGGAACGCCAGTGGGCGATCGCGGCGCGGCGGATGCTGGAGGCGATGCCGGTGGCGCGGGACCGGGAAATCCTCATCCGCTTATATCTCAATGACGAGGACCGCGAGACCATCTGCCGCGAGCTGCAGCTGTCCGAGGAGCATTTCAATCGGGTCATCTTTCGCGCGCGCAACCGGTTCAGGGAGCTCATCGAGCACCGCGGCTTCCGGAAAGTTGATCTGCTGGCGATCGCCGTCATCGGCTTCGGCCTGACGGGCGCCGATGCGGCCGAGTTCATAGCGACCCTGCTGGGAGGAATGAAGTGAAGGGCACGGGTGCGAGTCTCACGACCCTGGAGGACTTCATCGTCGGACGGCTGTCGGACGATCAGCAGCAGGCATTTGAAGATCGCCTGCTGCGTGAGCCGGCGCTCGTGGGAGAGCTCGAGCAGTCGCTCCGCCTGCGCGAAGGACTTCGGGCGCTGCGTCAACAGGGGTATTTCGCAGAAGGTACGCCGCGACGCAGTAACTCCCGGCTGTGGGCGCCTGTCCTTGCGGCCGCCGCCGTGGCTGGGCTGGCGCTGTTCCTCTCGCTGTCCCGGCTCGCGGGGCCATCACCGATTCTGCTGGCCTCGCCCGGATCGGTCGCCGCGGGTGTCGGGTCCTCGATCACGGCGCACTTCAGGTTCGTCGCTGCGCGTGGCAGCTCAGTGCCGAGCCTCGATCTGCCCGCCGCAGGCCTCATCGAGATTGACGTGGCGCCGGGGACGGATGAGACGGGGCACCGTTACCGCATGGTGCTCGTTCACCAGCAAGAAGGCGGCTCTGCAAAGACCGTCTCCAGGCTCGAAGGTCTTGCCATGGGCGCTGACGGGTATGTGCACGGGTATGCCGATGCCTCGCGTCTCGCTCCGGGCCGCTACATTATTCGCCTGGAAGCCGACACCGATACGGCTGGCACGGCGGACGTGTTCCCTTTCAATCTCCGCGCCGGACTCACTGGATCGTCCCGGTAACCCGGGGCAGAAGCTCGTACTTCACCTCCACCGCAAGAACTCCGGGCACCGCCCGGAGTTTGGTCAGGTTTTTAGCCTCCACTGAACCCGTCAAGACGCCGACCGCCTCGAGCGTGGTTTTGTGGTCAAGCCCAAGAGTGCGGCACACGGCCGCAACCTCATGAATGCGGCTCGCCGCGTCATCCGCGACTGCAACAGCAACGTTGACTCGACTCACTGCCTAGCTCCTGAGTTGGGCTGCCGAATGTAGGCCGGGACGCCCGGGCCCGCAGCGTTCATCCCTCTCCGCTCGATCTCCTATCTGTTGCGTCGCCCTCGCGCGTCTCACCGGGCAATCGATCACTCATGACGATGAGCGTGAGAGTCGGGCGCCGCACGCGACAGATTCACTTGCTGCGCGCTCTCCTGGAATCCACCGGGCGGATGTTGCCGACGGATGGCGTCCTTGCTTCGCCAGCGCGCCTCTTACGTAACCTGAGGAGACTGACATGAGACACGCGATGATCGCTTTCTTCTTCATGATATCGACCGTCACGACCGCAGCGCTGGCGCAGGATGGTGGCGCATCAGGTCCGCCGAAAAAGGCGATCAGCCTGCCGCAGCTGCCCGCGCCCACGGCGGGGTCGGTGCAGAAGTTTTTCCAGCCCGCGGCGGAGCTCGCGTCGATGACGAAATAGCGGCGCCGCGCCTCCGCGGCGGCAGCCGCGGGGGCGCCGCGATGCGCCGAAATCGGCTTGGAGTGTCAGCCGGCGAGTTGGTTTGCTAGTGGGCCAGTCGCCAGCCGCGTTTGGCTGCGCGCCTGCGCGGGCCGCGGTGCCTGACCACGAGCCCGGGGCCTGACCCTTCCGTCAAGCGGACGCAGCTTCAATCCAGGCGATTCCGGTCTCAGCTTCCAGAGGCAACTCATCGAAAACCCTGCTCTGAGCCTGTGCGATTCCGGTGCTCAAGTCCTCCGGATCAACGTAGAGCGCCGCGAGGAGATCCGTCAGCAGCGAGCACATGCAATCGCGCTGCTCCGCAGACAGCATGCAGCGCCAGCGCTGAGATCGGCAGAAATCCACCAACACTACGAGCTCGAGCCGCAGAATCGCGGTACTCATCACAAGGTCTTGCGGCGGGATGCTCTCGAGCTGGCCCGCGGCTTGCCCCAACGTCTCGAGCTCCATCCAGATCCGCGTGCACAGTTCCTGGTATGCCGCCCTGAAAACGGAGCGCGGGATCTGCGCCCTGAGTTGGCTCAGGCCGCTTTGGATATTACGGATTTCTGGCCAATCCGCCGCGGCAAGCATTCGAGACGCACCTCTTTTCGCCGGGTACACGGCGACGCTCTCGACAGCGATGAGTGCGCCGCTGAACTGGCCCGACATGATGCGTTTGGATCATGACCATAACGCGACAGGGTATTTTCAGATCGGCGACACCTGCCTCTGGCAGACCTGCCTGCCTTCAGGCCCCCGTCGTGCACAGGAACAGCTGCGCCGGCGGGAAGTTGCGCCGCTCGACACTGCGCCGCACGTCGCCGAAGGTCCGCTGCAGCGTGGGGAGCGCTCGGGCGGTGAACTGGTAGACGAGAAACGCGCCACCGGGCTCGAGCGCCGCGCGGCTCTTTGCCGCGATGTCGGCACGCACCGGGTCCGGCATGCTGCCGAGTGGAATGCCGGAGATGATGTAGCGCGGTGGCGGCAGCCCGAGGCGTACCAGAACCGACTGCACCTCTGCGGCTGAGTCGAGCACCACATGCAGCCGCGGATCCGGCAGGGTCTTACGCAGGAAACGCACGAAGTCACGATTGGTCTCGATCACCACGAGCTGCGCATCGCTGCGCATGCGACGGAGGATCTCGGCGGTGAACGTGCCGATACCTGGCCCGTATTCCACGATCACCCGGGCTCCATGCCAGTCGATCGGCTTCAGCACCTGGTCGACGAGGAAGCGCGAGCTCGGGATGATCGAGCCCAGCATGTTCGGGTGACGGATGAAGTTGCTCGCGAACAGCAGCGTCTCACTCAGCGGCTTGAGTTGCGCCAGGGGCGATCGGGCGTTTGCGGGCATCATGAGTCTCCTTCGGTTTTGGCAGCTTGCGGCGATCGGTCAGTGCGGCGCTCCGGTCCATTCTGCGCTCTTCCTCCACAGCGACTCCTGCAGCTCGACGTCGTTCGCGAGTGCCGAGGCGGGACGCGGAAGTTGGTACTCGTCGAAATAGCGGCCGGTGGTCCCGGCGACACTGGGGTCGAGCGCGAGGTAGAGACTGGTGCGCGCCCCGCGCTCGGCATCGAACATCACCCGGCTGATGAGCGGCTTGATGATCCGCAGCCATCGCGGCAGCAGATTGGTGGCGACGACGCCCGGATGCAGGCAGTTGACGGTAATGTCGGTGCCCGCCATGCGGCGCGCGAGCGCGAAGGTATGCAGGACGTTGGCGAGCTTCGACTGCGCATAGGCGGCGGTGGCCCCGTAGGGCGCCTGCGCGTTGGTGACCGCGGCAAGATCCAGCCGGCCGCGGTAGTGGATCCGGGAAGCGACCATGACGATGCGGGCCGCCTTGTCCAGGTGATCCGCGAGCAGCGCGGTAAGGAGGAACGGGCCCAAGTGGTTGGTGGCGAAGGTGAGCTCGAAGCCCTCCGGCGACGCGCGGCGCCGCGTGCTCACCATGCCGGCGTTGTTGATGAGGAGCCCGATCGGCGGGTAGTCGCGGCGAACCGCGGCGGCGGCCTCCCGTACCGAGGCGAGCGAGGCGAGATCGCAGCGGACCACCTCGACCCGGGCGGCAGGCGCGTGCTGCCGGATCTCATCGCGCACGACGCCTGCGGCCGTCACGTCCCGGCACAGCATGACGACCGTTTTCCCGGCGCACGCGAGCTCGCGACTCGTCACGCGCCCGATACCGTGTGTGGTGCCGGTGATGACGGCGAGCTCACTCATCCGCGGCCGGCAATACTCAGCAGCGGCTGGCCCATGCGGATCACGCTGCCCGCGCCGAGGCCCGGAGTCAGCACCACCCCGGGTGGTGCGAAGGCGATCATGGTCGAGCCGTGCTGGAACCAACCCATCTCCTCGCCCTTGCGAAGCGTCGCGTCGCAGGGAATGGTGTTGGGTCCCCGGTATTTCAGATGCAACAGCACGTCCGCGCAGTGGAGGCGAATGCTCGCCACCAGGATGGCCGCGATCGGC
>JAFAKO010000372.1 GCA_019235245.1 Gammaproteobacteria bacterium | reverse complement strand
AAGTCGAGTCTCGACAGCATGAAGTCGGCCTGGAGCGATGCCGCCAGCGCGGCTACCGCCGGCAATTTCAGCTCTGCGGTGAGCAAAGGCCAGGCGGTGCGCGACCAGGCCTCGCAGGTCATGCAGTCGCTCGGGATGACCTCGGGCTGAGGCCCTCTCAGTGCCTCGGGGCCGCCTCGCCGCGACTTGCGGTGAGGCGGCCGGTGAGATCGTAGGCATCGGCGGACACGATCTCGACATCCGCCCATTCACCGGCGCGTAGCCGCGCGCGTGCCGCTGCGCCTGTGGCCGCGATTCGCACTACCCCATCGATCTGCGGCGCATCCCCGGCGCTGCGCGCGATCGCGCCATCACCCGACACCTCATCGATGAGCACGCGCGTGACGCGGCCCACGCGGGCCGCGAGGCGACGCGCGCTGATGAGCGCCGCACGCTCCATGAAGCGCGCGTAGCGTTCCTCCTGCACCGGTGGCGGCACGTGGCCGGGCAGCGCGTTCGCAGCGGCGCCCTCGACCGCGGAGTATTTGAAGCAGCCGACGCGCTCGAGCTGCGCCTCATCCAGCCAGGCGAGCAGCTCGGCGAATTCCGCCTCGGTCTCGCCCGGAAACCCGACGATGAAGGTGCTGCGGAGGGTGAGCTCCGGACAGGTGCGGCGCCACGCGCAGATGCGCGCGAGCGTGTCCTCGGCGTGCGCAGGCCGGCGCATGCGCTTGAGCACGGTGGGGCTGCCGTGTTGGAAGGGGACATCGAGGTAGGGCAGCACGCGCCCTTCCGCCATGAGCGGTATGACTGCATCGACGTGCGGGTAGGGGTAGACGTAGTGCAGGCGCACCCACACGCCGAGCTCCCCCAGGCCGCGGGCGAGATCGATGAACCGCGTCTCGCGCTCCGTGTCGCGCCAGCGGCGCCGCGCATAGCGCAGGTCCGCCCCATAGGCGCTCGTGTCCTGGGAGATCACGAGGAGCTCCTTGACTCCGGCCGCCGTGAGCCGCTCCGCCTCGCGCAGCACCTCATCGATCGGCCGGCTCACCAGCCGGCCGCGCATCGAGGGAATGATGCAGAAGCTGCAGCGGTTGTTGCACCCTTCGGCGATCTTCAGGTACGCGTAATGTCGTGGCGTCAGGCGCACGCCCTGCGGCGGCACCAGGTCGAGGAACGGATCATGGCGTGGTGGCAGGTGCTCGTGCACCGCGCCCACCACCTCCTCGTAAGCATGCGGGCCCGTCACCTTCAGCACCCGCGGATGCCGCTCGAGAATCCGCGCGGGCCGCGCGCCGAGGCAGCCGGTCACGATTACCCGGCCGTTGTGCTCGAGCGCCTCGCCGATCGTCTCGAGCGACTCGTCCACCGCCGCATCGATGAAGCCGCAGGTGTTGACGACCACGACGTCCGCCGCCTCGTAGGTCGGCGCTACCTCGTAGCCCTCCGAGCGCAGCTGCGTCAGGATCCGCTCGGAATCCACGAGCGCCTTCGGGCAGCCGAGGCTCACGAAACCGACCCGCGGGGCACGAGCCGCGGAACGCTCGCCGCTGGCGGCACGCGTGGCGCGCTTGCGGGGAGATGCACTGGAACGGCCGGCCATGGCAGTACCGGCCCGCGGGCCGGCCTTTCAAAAAGGGCAGCTATGCTAAAGCACCCGGCGGGAATTCGCGAACCGCAGCCGGCTGGCGGCAGGCGCGCAGATCAAGGCTGCTGCGTACGCTCCACGGTGCCCGTAGCGGGGACCGGCGCCAGCTTCGCAGGCGGATGCTGCACGCGGTGCAGGGCGTAGAACACCAGCAGCACGATGAGCGGCATCACGAGCCAGGGCCAGACCGCTGGCCGGCGGTCGCTAGCGGCCATACATGCCCGTGAGCTGTGCCTCACCGAGCGCCTGCGCCCGCACGTTGAAGCCGATCAGCGCGCCACTCGCCCCGTCCGGCGCCTCGAGCTTCGGCACCTTGAGCGCGTAGAGTTTGAAGTTGTAATGATGCGGCTTGCCCGGCGGCGGGCACGGGCCGCCGTAACCGACCGTGCCGTAATCGGTGCGGGCCTGCACGGCACCCTTGGGCATCAGCGCCTTTTTGGGGTCTCCGGCACCGGCCGGAAGCGAGCTCACGTTCGGTGGGATGTTGTACACCACCCAGTGCCACCAGCCGCTGCCCGTCGGCGCATCCGGATCGTGCACCATCAGGGCGAAGCTCTGGGTACCAGCGGGGGCGCCGCTCCAGGCGAGCGCCGGCGAGATGTTGCTCCCGGTACAGCCCATGTCGTTGAACACCTGGGCGCTGGCGAGCTTGCCGCCATCGCTGAAGTCGGTGCTGGTGAGGGTGAACTTAGGCATCGCGCCGGTCTCCTTCGCCGTGGGCGCGGCCGCGGCGAGCAGTGTGGTCGCTGCGAGAGTGGCGAGCCAGGCACCTCCCAGGGCTTCGCGCATCATGGCTCCCGCTCCCCCAATGCGAGCCGGCAAAAAAAACCGGCGCGTCGCAGTGTGCAGCGGACGATGCGGACCGGGCAAATACTTGTGCGCAACGTCCCACTGTGTCGGTATCGGTGCTGGCGTAAGCGTGAGCTGGTCAATGTGACTTGCCTAAGACCTCTCTGTCACCTTCGCCGTCCTGGCTCATGCCCGCTGACAAATGCAGGACAGTTGCAAGACACTCCGGTGAGGCCCCGGCCCCGCCGGCAATTTGTATTGCCTCTCAGGGCTTTACGGCGAATAACCGCAGCTTTATCTTAACGGTCAGCGCCGTTCGCATCGCCGTACCTACAACGTACCAACAAAGCGCGATCGGAGGACTTGTGTCAAAGCGAGTCACACGATTCTGTCTTGCGGCACTGCTTGCTCTGCAGCCCCTGCTCGCGGTGGCGTTGCCGCTCAGCGAGTACGCCGCCCGCAAGGACGATACGCTGGAGCTGTTCATCGCAGGATCGTCCGCTCAGGACAGCGGCCTGCAGAACATGTTCCGGCTGATTTGCGAGGCCAACACGCTCGATGTGTATCGAGCCAGCGGCGTGCGCCTGCTTTTCTGCCGGACCAAACGCGGGGCGGCGGCGTTGCGCGGTTTCCCGCAGGGCGAGAAGGTGGCGTTTCACAAGTCCTCGGCTGGCGGCTCCGGGAGCGGAGTCGGGCCGCTCATTCAGCGCACCGCGGTGGATTTCCTCAACATTCGGGATCTGAAGACGCACTTCGACCAGCGCTGCCCCTCTGCCAAGCGGACCCAGTATTCGGCCGACGGAGCGTTGATTGCGTACACCGAGCACGAGTGCGCGAACCC
Source organism: Gammaproteobacteria bacterium (assembly GCA_019235245.1). GTDB lineage: Bacteria > Pseudomonadota > Gammaproteobacteria > Steroidobacterales > Steroidobacteraceae > 13-2-20CM-66-19. The sequence continues at coordinate 11,256 of JAFAKO010000372.1, read as the reverse complement.
AACGCCCGATCACCAGGTTCCGGATGCCGGGGTGTCGGACGTCGACCCGCAGTTTCTCCTCGGCACCTATAACCTGGCCCCCGAAGCAATCGACGGTCTGTCGGTGCACCACGCGAACGCGTTCATATTCGGTGTGCCCGTGAGTCTTGCGCTGAGGAATGCGCTGCAATCCGCGCGCTTTCCGCAGGACGATGCGTGTAATCCTGCCAATCCGCAATACTTTGATGTTGTATCGGGGGCTCACGGGACCAACGTCCCGCGCGGGGAGTCCGAGCAATGCATGCCGAGTCTGTCTCAGCCGCAACTCGCCGGCATGTTCTCCGGTCGACTGTTTCGCTGGAATCAGCTCATGACACCGAATGGTTCGCCGCTGACAGCCCGCGACCCGCAGAGCGGTCAGGTTCGGGCGGCGCCGGGGATTCACGCGCCCAACGACGATCGGGTCTACATTTGCCGTCGGGTCGATACCTCAGGTACGCAGGCTGCTTACGAGATGTTCTTCCTGCATCAACGTTGCACCAGCGGAGTGAGTCCCTTCGTCAAGACCGGAGATAACGTCTTTCTCGGCTCCGTGTCGAACGACGTGCCGAGCTGTCTCGCGGCGCTGGATGACAAGAACCTCTGGGGTGTCGGCATTCTCAGCACCGAGACCGTCGAGTCGTTGAGAACCGACCACTGGCGGTTCATCAAGATGGATGGCGTCGCGCCGACCATCCTCAACACCTATAACGGCCGCTGGACGTTCTTCGTCGAACAGAGCTATCAGTGGCGCAACGAGCGCTCGGGCCAGGAGCTGCGCGGCGCGAAGCTGGCGCTGATGTCCCGCATCGGGACGGCTCTCGGCGATCCGGCAATCATCCGCGATCTCAATCGCGGTTTCCGCCACGCCTGGGGAAGCGCTGGAATCGTCGCACTGAGCGACCCGGGCTGGGACACGCCTCCGGTACGGCCCACGCCCGGGACTCCTGTGGATGCCGATGCCGTCGAGGAGCTGCCGATTCTCGCCGTCAAACACGACTCGAATAACTGCGGGGCGATCGTGGCGGAGTACCCGACGGTAATCCCCTGATGCACCCGGCGTGGCCGCGTCCGCGCCATTCCCCCTCCGCTGAGCGCCGAGCTCAGCGCTGCCGAGCTCGGCGCTGCGTACGCTAGCCGCGCGACCAGTGACCCGGCTCCATGCGCCAGCCATTGCCGGTCGAGTGCCAGCTGTGCGCCACCCAGTGATAGCCGGGGCGCGGCGCCTGCCAGTAACCGGGATGCCAGGCGTAGCGGCCGCCTTCCCAGAACCATGCACCCCCCACCCAGAAGTACCCGGGAGCGGGAGCAACGCCCACCACCTCGTAGCGCACCGGCGGCGGAGCTTCGTAGGCGACGACGCGATAGCCGGGAGCGGGTGCGACCACGCACGCCGACAAGGCGATAGTGAGCAGCGCTCCTGCGACGGCAACTTTGGCGGACATGAGTTTCATCCGGCAGCCTCCTGTTGATCCCTGCTCGGGTGCGGGAACGTATGATTCAGGCAACGCGCGAGCGTGCTTTAAGCATACAGAGCGAGGTCTTCGCCATGAGCGGTGCGACTGCAGAAGTGTTAAGTCAGTTCGCCGGGCGGGTCTATGACAATTCGTTAAGCAGCCATTCAGCCCACGGCGGTGTGACGCTGTTCACACTCGGCGAGCTGGCGATGCGCAACGCGCCGCAATGGCGCGACTGCATTCTCCCCACGACGCAGGTGCTGGCGCCATGAGCGCGGAGCGGCAAGGCACACGCAAGTTCGACCGCGACTACTACCGCCGCTACTACTTCGATGCGCGCACCGCCGTCGCAGGCCGCAGCGAGATGCGAGCCCGCGCACGCCTCATCGCGGCGTTCGCGGCGCATGCCGGCCTTCCAGTGCGCCGCATCCTCGATGCCGGCTGCGGCACCGGGCTGCTGCGCAGCGAGCTGCGCCGCCTGCTGCCGCGCGCCGAGTACGTGCCACTCGAGAGCAGCGACTATCTCTGCGAGCGCTATGGCTGGGTGAACGGCCGGATCGAGGATTACCGCGCGCGCGTGCCGTTCGACCTCGTCGTCTGCTACGACGTGCTGCAGTATCTGCCGGGGCTCGCCGCGCAGCGGGCGCTGGCGAATTTCGCACGGCTCTGCCGCGGGGCACTTTATTTCACCGCTCTCACGCGCGGTGATTACCAGCACAACTGCGATCGCTCGCGTACCGACGCCGACGTGCATCTGCGCAGCGCGCACTGGTACCGCAGGAAGTTGCGGCAGCGGTTCGTCGAGGCGGGCCTGGGCTTCTGGGTGCGGCGCGGCGCGCCGCTCACGCTCTGGGAGCTGGAGTCGGGCTGAGCGCGGCGACCTGCTGCTGCACGCGACGGCGCCGGAACAGCGGGTACAGCGGCAGCCCGAGCAGGATCAGCACGACGGTGGCGAGCGACTCGCGCGGCGCGCTGCGCAGCGCGCTCACCACGATCCATGCCATCACGACGGCGAAGGCGAGCGGTACCCAGGGGTAGCCCGGCACCCGATAGGGGCGCGGCGTGTCCGGTAGCTTGCGCCGCAGCACCGGGACGGCGAGCGCCACCGGGATCCAGAACAGCGCGTACGACATCACCGCCATGTTGGTGAGCTGGTCGAAGGTTCCCGAGAGCGCGAGCAGCGCTCCCCACAGCGACAGTGAGACGAGCGAGGTGACCGGCACGCGCGTGACCGGGCTCAGCCGCCCGAAGCGCTCGAAGAACAGCCCATCGCGCGCCGCCGCATAGGGGACCCGCGCGGCACTCAGGATCACTCCGTTCATCGAGCCGATGGTGGAGATGAGGAAAATCAGCGCTGCGATCGGTGCGGCCCGGCCGCCGAGGAATGTCTGCACCGCGCGCGTGGCGACCGAAGGCGCCTCCGGATAGGCGGTGGAGTTGGCGCTCGCCACTTCCCAGAACGGCAGCGCGTACAGGTAGGCGGTATTGACGATGAGGTACAGCGCGAGCACGAGCAGCGTGCCGCCGACGATGGCCCGCGGCAGGTTGCGCTGCGGCTCGTGCACCTCGCTCGCCGCCATGGGCAGGAACTGCCAGCCGCTGTAGGCCCACAGCACCGAGAACAGCGCGGCGCCGAAGCCGGCGAGGCCGCCGTTGCTGCTGCCGGCGGGCGCGGCGAGATTCAGGGCGCTGCCGGTGCGGCTGAAGAGCAGCACGCCGGCCGCGACAGCGAGTATTGCCACCACCTTGGCGGCGGTGAGCAGCGCCTGCACGCGCCCGCCGAGCATGACGCCCGCGCAGTTGATCGCGGCGAACACGGCGATCACCGCGACGGCGAGCAGCTGCCGCGCGCCGAAGCTGAGGCGATAATCGATGCCCAGCAGGTGCACATCGCGCGACAGCCAGTCGGGCCCGAGCGGATGGATGTCCGAGACGAAAATGGCGACCGCCGCACCGTAGGCCGCGACCGCGGCGCCCCCCAGCACGAAGGCGTTGCAGGCGAACAGGAATCCCGGGATCTCGCCGTAGGCACGGCTGAGGTAGACGTATTCTCCGCCGGCGTGCGGCAGCAGCGCTCCGAGCTCGGCGAAGCACAGCGCACCGAGCATCGCCACGAGCCCCGCCGCCACCCAGGCCGCGAGCACCAGGCCCGGGGTACCGACCGCCTGGGCGACCGTCGCCGATTTGAGGAAGATGCCCGTGCCGATGATGATCCCGACCACGAGCGAGGTGGCGTGGGTGAGCGTCAGGTCGCGCCGCGGCTCCAGGTCCTGGGTACTCATGTGCGCTATCGTACAATCGCCGGCGTCGGCGCACGGAGGTAAACGTCATGAGCGGCCATGAGCATCGCGCGCGGGTTGAGTGGCAGCGGGGCGACGCGGTGTTCACCGACAATCGCTACAGCCGCGGTCACTCGTGGCACTTCGATGGCGGGGTCACCGTGCCGGCGTCCTCCTCTCCGTACACCGTGCGGCCGCCGTTGTCGGTGGAGGCGGCCGTCGATCCCGAGGAGGCGCTGGTGGCGGCCCTCTCGAGCTGTCACATGCTGTGGTTCCTGCACCTCGCCGCGCAGGGCCGCTGGCGCATCGACGACTATCGCGATGAGGCGGTCGGCTCGATGGGCCGCAATGCGGCGGGCAGGATGGCGATGCTGAGCGTGACGCTGCGACCGCGGGTGCGTTTCTCCGGCGAGCGCCTGCCCTCGCGCGAGGAGGTGATGCATCTCCACGAGCGCGCCCACGACGAATGCTTCATCGCCAACTCGGTGACGACGGCGGTGCACACGGAGCCGCGCTTCGATGCCTGAGCGGCTCGCGAGCTTTCGTGGCGCGGTGCGCTGCGAGCGCGCCGGACACGCCCCGGGGCTCACCCTGCGGGGCCATACGACCGAGACCGAGAGCCCGGCGGAGCCTGCCTCGTTCGCCTTCAGTGGCGTGGCTCCCGCGGACCTGCCCGAGACTCTCGAGGACGCCCTCGTCGAGCACCTGGAGGGTCAGCAGTACCGGATCGCCGACCGCACGCGCACCTGGATCATCACGGCATCCGCGGTACACCTGCATCGCGAGATCGCACCGGCGTTTTACCGCGCAATTCCACCGCGCCGGCCGCCGTGGGCCAAGCGGGCGTTTCTGCGCACGGTGCTGGCGCTCGCCGCGAGCCGGTTGGGACTGGCGCTGCTGCGCGCCGCGCGCCGCTGAAGGGCTGGCGCTACGAGCTCGGCGAGCGCAGCTCGAGGGCCGGCGTGTCGGTGAGGGGCACGCGTTGGGTCCCGAGGAGCGAGGCGTAGGCGGCGAGCTGGCTGTGGAACGTACGACTCCAGGTGAAATGCCGCATCACCCGCAGCCGCGCCGCGGCTCCCAGTACGTCCAGGTTACGCTCGTAGAGCGACGCGATGGCGTCCGCCATGCCGACCGCGCTCTCCGGCTCGGCGAGCACGCCCACGCTGTCGTCGACGAATTCCGGGAAGGCGCCGGCACGTGCCACCACCACGGGCCGTCCGCAGGCCATCGCCTCGAGTATCACGAGGCCAAAGGTCTCCTTGGTGCCGGCATGCACCAGCGCATCCGCCGAGGCGATGTATAGCGCGAGCTCGTGACTGTCGCGCCGGTACGGCAACATGGTTACGTTCGCCGCGGGCCGTGCGCGCCGTCCACCCCCGATGAGCAACAGGTGGTAGGGCTTGCCGAGCCGCGCGAAGGCCTTGAAGAGCACCGGCAGGTTCTTCTCTTCCGCAAAGCGGCCCGCGAAGACCAGCAGGCGTGTGCGCCTGGTGAGGCCCAGACGCTCGCGCAGGGCCTCGCTGCGCCGAGCCGGGTTGAACACTTCCGCATCGACGCCGAGCGGCTGGTGCACCACCTGCGAGACCCCGAGGTCCTGGAGGTAATCGCACATTAGGCGGCTGGGCGCGAACACCAGCTCGCAGCCCTCGTAGACGAGGCGCACGTAGCGGCTCAACAGCGCCTCGGTGACCGGCCCGCCGAAGCGCCATCCCATCAACTGCGGCAGGTTCGAGTGGTAGAAGCCGACGAGGGGAATGCCATGGCGCTGCGCCACGAGCCTCCCCGCCCACGCCGGATGGAAAACGTCGCCCACTTCGATGAGCGTCGGCTCCAGTGCACCGAGGAGCCGCGTCCAACGTCGCGGATTGAGCGGCAGGCGGTAATTGAAGGTGCGGGGCACCGGGTAGCCCGAGAGCGTACACAGCCCGCCACGCTCGATATGCGTGTCGCGGCCCGGCACGACGATGGTGTGTTCCCAGGACGTGTGCGCCCGGAGCCAGGCATGCTTCGCCGAGAGATAGCGCTTCACCCCGCCGCTGGTCGGCGAATAAAACAGGGTCGCATCAACGAGGTGCACGATTCTTGTTTCGCCTACACGCGCCAAAGCCACATTGCACCTTTATGATAGTTGTGTGTCAAGCGTGGGCGCGGTCCGCTCGGGCCCGTGTCGGCGCGATGTTGGGATGGACGTAAGCGTAGGATGACTCACCCATGAGCGAAACCGTGACCCCCGCGCGGCGCGGCCGGGACAGCCGCCGCGCACGTGCCCAGTCGCGCGCCGTCAAATATCCCTATATTCGCCGGCGTTTGCAGCCGGTCGAGCTCCTGAGTACCGAGGCCGTCGAGATCATCGAGGCGAACGCGGAGCTCCTGCTCGAGGAAGTAGGCATCGAGTTCCGGCGCGACCCCGAGTCGCTGCGGCTGTGGCGCGCCGCGGGCGCCGACGTGCGGGAGGAGCGGGTGCGCATTCCGCGCGGCCTGGCGCGTAAGCTCCTCGCCACTGCGCCGCAGGAGTTCACCGTCTACGCGCGCAACCCCGAGCGCAACGTGCGCTTCGGCGGCGATGCCACAGTGTTCTCTCCGGTCGGCGGACCGCCGTTCGCGAGCGATCTCGATCACGGCCGCCGTTACGGCACCCTCGCCGATCTCGTCAACTTCATCAAGCTCGCGCACATGGCACCGGCGATCCATTTCTCCGGCGGCTGCATGTGCGAGCCGATGGAGATTCCTCCCAACAAGCGCCACCTCGACATCCAGTACGCGTTCTTTCGCTACTCGGACCAGGGGTGCGAGGCCACACCGGAGACCGGCGGCCATGCTGAGGACGCGGTGGCACTCGCCCAGTCACTGTTCGGCGCGGATTATCTCGAGAGCCACCCGGTGGTGCTCGGCAACATCAATTCCAACTCTCCGCTGGTATACGACGGGCGCATGCTGCGCGCACTGCGCGTGTTCGCGAGCCACAACCAGGGAACCATCGTCGTGCCCGCGGTGCTGGCTGGCGCCATGGGTCCGGTGACCCCCGCCGGCTGCCTCGCGGAGATTCTCGCCGAGACTCTCGCCGGCATGGCGCTCACGCAGCTGGTGCGCCCGGGCGCACCGGTCATCCTCGGCTCATTCGTGGGTGCGATCTCCATGCGCACCGGCGCACCCACCTTCGGCACGCCCGAGGCGACGCAGATGATCTTTGCGACCGCGCAGCTCGCGCGGCGCTTGAAGGTTCCGTGCCGCAGCGGCGGCTCACTGTGCGCCTCCAAGGTCGCCGACGCGCAGGCCGCGTACGAGAGCGCGCATACGCTGCTACCGACGGTCCTCGCCGGAGTGAACCTCGTGACGCACGCTGCCGGCTGGCTCGAAGGCGGCCTGGTCGCGAGCTACGAGAAGTTCGTGATGGACGCGGACCAGTGCGCCATGATGCAGATGCTTGCCCAGGGCATGGACCTCAGCGAGCGCGGCCAGGCGCTCGATGCCATCCGCGAGGTCGGGCCCGGGAGCCACTTCCTCGGCTGCGCTCATACCCTCGCCAACTTCGAGACCGCGTTCTACCAGTCGAGCATCGCCGACTACTCCTCCTTCGAGCAGTGGTCGCTCGAGGGCAGGCTCACCGCGGAGCAGCGCGCCAACCGGGTATGGAAGAAGATGCTGGCGGACTACCAGGACCCGGGCATCGATCCGGCGCAGGATGAGGCGATGCTCGATTTCATCGCACGGCGCAAGGCCGTGCTGTCGGACACCATCGACGACGAGTGAGCTCGCGTCGCGGATCGGCGACATTTTTTCGGTGACCACATTCAACGTTTCGTTATCGGCCCGCAATGTTCGGCTGCTACACAAGCGTGTTCTTCGCAGTACGCATGGGGGGCTCAGCCAATGGCCGATTCAATTCTTCGCGCCGCCGCTTTGGCCGGCGTGGCAGCCTGCTACGTTCCTCTGACAGCCTGGTCGCAGACCGGCGATTCCCTCAGTATCGCGGGCGTGCCGCCCACGACCGTGCAGGCGGGACAGACCTACACGTTCACGCCTCAAGCCGTGGCGTCAGGTCCCGTCATTCCGCACTTCGAGGTCCAGAACCCGCCTCCATGGGCATCATTGGGCTGGTCGGGGCAGCTCAGTGGAATCCCCGCGGCCACGGACGAGGGCACCTACCCGGACATTGTGATCAGCATCGTCGCCGGGACCACGCGCGCGTCGCTGCCCGCCTTCTCCATCACCGTGCAGGGAGCGAGCCCCAGCGCGACGGCTACCATATCGTGGAGTCCTCCCACGACCAATGACGACGGCAGCGTGCTCACAAACCTTATGGGCTACCGCATTTACGTCGGCAGTACCCCCACTACGCTCGCGCCGCTTCTGACCCTCGACAGCACCGCTATGACCAGCTACCTGCTCCAGGGCCTGCGTACCGGCTTGAGCTATTTTGCAATGACTGCGGTGAATTCGGCCGGCGTGGAGAGCCAGCTGTCGGAAGTGGTCGCGGTCACGCTCTACTGAAACCGCCGCGCGCAACAGATCGCGTGCCGGGGGGGATCACCGCGCTGCGTCGATACTTAGTCATTCGCCTAACTATTGGCGAAAAGGGACTTCCGTCACCTCCGCAGCTGCCGCAGCAGCGCGCGGTGGAACGCGAGATACCCCGGTGAGCTCACGCGCTCGCGCTCTCCAATAAGCGCATTCACCCGCGGCAGGCGATGAAAGGGCACCGACGGGAAACTGTGGTGCTCGGCGTGATAGGGCATGCGCCAGGTGAGGAGCAGCACCGCTCCATTCGTGCAGGTGGTGCGCGTGTTGGCGAGCATGTCCTCATCGAAGGCGCAGCCGGTGTGCTCGGCGAGCAGGAACAGCCGCAGAAACGGCTGACCGAGCAGCGCCGGCACGACCCAGTAGATGAGCGCATCGGCCCGCTGCAGGTAGAGTGAGACGGCCGCGACCGCCAGATAGCAGCACCACAGCACGCGCGCCTCGCGCACCACCGTCGCAGCGCGCGGCGCCGGCACGAAGGGCTCGCTGGCCCGCCCGGTGAGGGCATGGCGCAGTGTGGTCGTGACACGCTCGCGCCAGTACGGCAGGCCGGAGACCCGCCACCAGTAGTCGGCGCGCGTCGCCGGGGGCGGGGTGGCGAGCTCGGGATCGCGCGCGCGGTTCTGCGTGAAGCGGTGATGGGCGAAGTGGAACAGCCGGAAATACTCCGGCGGCAGCACGAGAAGCGCGCCGCACACCCACGCCACCGCATCGTTGAGAGCGCGCGTGGCGAAGGCCGTGCGGTGGATGCACTCATGCAGGGCGCAGAACAGGAAGCACAGCACCATGCCATGCAGCGCCAGCGCCGCCACCAGCCACGGGTGCCCGCGGCTCACCCACACGAGCGCACCGGTGCCGGTCAGCAGCGCGAGGTGCAGCGCAAGCTGCAGCGCGCCGCGGGCGTCGGAGCGGCGCGACAGCGCGCGGATCGTCTCGCGCGGCAGCAGCGCAATCGTTGATGCATCGATTTCCATTGCGCGTGTCCGCCCCATTCTAACCCCGGTCGACAGCGCTGTGGCACACTAGGCGGCGGATCGAGAGGGTGTGTCATGAAAGAATTTCTGCGGCGCCTGGTGGTCCTCGAGCCGGGCGAGGCGCCCGCCGTGCTGGCATCGCTCGCCACGCTTTTCTGCACCTTCTCCAGCTACACCATGCTGCGCCCGGTGCGCGATGCGCTCGGAGTCACCGGCGGGCTCGACAAGATTCCCTATCTCTTCTGGGGCGTCTTCGTCGTGATGCTGCTGCTGCAGCCGGTGTATGGCTATCTCACCTCGCGCTACGCGCGCTCGGTGTTCCTGCCCTGGGTGTACGGCTTCTTCATCCTCAATCTGCTGCTTTTCTGGCTGTGGTTTCACCTGCAGGCGGATCACACCTGGATCGCGCGCACCTACTACGTGTGGGTGAGTGTCTTCAATCTGTTCGTCGTCGCGGCCTTCTGGAGCCTGATGGCGGATGTTTTCACCCGCGAGCAGGCCGTGCGCCTCTTCGGCTTCATCTGGGCCGGCGCGAGCGCCGGGGGTCTCATCGGACCGTTCGTCGCCCGTGAGCTGGCGCTGCCGATCGGCGCCATCAATCTCCTGCCGATCTCGGCCGCCCTGTTGTTCGTGGGACTGCTGCTCATGATGCAGGTGATACGCCGCCAGCGCACTCAGGCGGCGGCCATCGCCAGCACCGCTGGCACGACCGCTGCCACGGCGGTTGCACATGCCGAGCGCGGTATCGGCGGCGGGGTGTTCGCGGCCTTCGCGCAGGTCGGGCGCTCGCCTTACCTCATCGGCATCGCGGTGTTCGTATTCTTCATGACCTGGATATCGACCTTCTTCTACCTCGAGCAGCAGTCCTTCGTCGCCAAGGTGTTCCACAGCGCCGATGAGCGCGCGCGCTTTTTTGCCACCATCGACTTCTGGGTGCAGGCGGCTTCGCTCCTCCTGCAGGCGCTGCTCTTCGGGCGCCTGTTCAAATGGCTCGGGATGCGGGCGCTGCTGATGGCCGTGCCGCTCATGATGATCGGCGCCTATGCGATCTACGCGCTCGTACCGGTCTTCATGGTGTTGAACTGGGCCTATGGCGTGCGGCGTGTGGCGGATTACGCCATCACCCGGCCCTGCCGCGATTCGCTCTTCACCGTGGTGTCTCGCGAGGAGAAGTACCAGGCGAAGAGCCTCATCGATACCTTCGCCTACCGCGGCGGCGATGCGCTGAGTGGCTCGCTCTACAAGGCCTTTACCGCCGGGCTCGGCGCGGGCCACACGGCGGTCGGCTGGCTGGGAGCCGTGGTCTCGGCGCTGTGGATGCTGCTGGCGCTGGGTCTCGGACAGGCGTTCCAGCAGCGTGCGCAGCGCGCCGCCCTCCCGCTGCCTGCCGGCATCGCGGCCGCGAAGCTGCGCTAGGCGGCGCTCGGCTGAGCCTCGCCCCCGGTCTGCGACAGGTCGGGGGTGGCAGTCGCGCGCAGCGCGTTGGTCGCGGCGATGATCTCCGCGGCGGTGGCGAAGCGGTCGGCGCGAGACTTGGCCATGAGTCGCGCGAGCAACGGCTCGTAGCGCGAGAGATCCGCGGGCAGCGCCGGCAACGGCGCATTCACGTGCTGCTGCAGCACCTCCATCGCCGTGCCGCCGATGTAGGGTTTCTGCCCCGTGAGCAGCTCGTAGCAGATGACTCCGAGACTGTAGAAGTCGGAGCGCGCATCGAGCCCATCGCCCTGCGCCTGCTCCGGGCTCATGTAATAGGGTGAGCCGAGCAGCACGCCGGTCTGCGTGCTGATGGTGCTGCCATCGACCGAGCGTGCCAGGCCGAAGTCGATGAGCGCTACCGAGTCGTTGTCGCGCAGCATCACATTCGGCGGCTTGAGGTCGCGGTGCACCAGACCCGCCTCGTGCACCACTTCCAGCGCCGCGGCGATCTGCGCGATGTAGTGCAGCGCCTCCTGCTCGCTCACGCCGCGCTGGATGCGCGCCTTGAGGTCCCCGCGCGGCAGGTACTCCATC
>JAFAKO010000309.1 GCA_019235245.1 Gammaproteobacteria bacterium | reverse complement strand
ACCTTCGGCGTGAAGCTGCCGACGGGCGATGCGCGCTATGCGAACTTCGATCCCGACACCGAGATCGGCACCGGCAGCACGGATCTGCTGCTCGGGGCGTACCACATCGGCCATCTCACCGCCGACGACCGCTGGTCCTGGTACGCCAACGCGCAGTGGCAACAGCCGCTCGCTTACCGCAGTAGCTACCGCCCAGGGGCCGAGCTCGACGCAGTCACCGGGATCTATTATGGGGGCTGGCGTCTCGGCAACTCGGTGCGGCTCGTGCCGCTGGTGCAGGTGGCGGGCACTTATCGCCGCCACGACGGCGGCACGCTCGGCCACCCGGAGGATTCGGGCTACACGCGCGCCTACATCGCCCCGGGCGTGGAGCTCGATGTGGGGGGGCGCGCGCGTCTTTATCTCGACGTCTCGCGGGCCGCTTACTCCAACATGAGCGGCAACCAGCTGGTTGCGCGCACCCTCTTCAAGGCGAATGTCAGCGTCGGCTTCTGAGGCGCAGCGCCGCGTGATTGCCTAGCGCGGCGACCCCCCGCGAGGCGGCGCAGTCCGCAGGGCCTGGAACCGCCCGGTAGCCGACAGCCCCTCGCGTGCCGCCTGCTCGCTCCAGAGCGCATCGCGTCGGGCGACGAACGGACTGTGCGCGAGCTCATCGAGCGAGCCGGCCCTGGCGAAGAGAAAGCCCTGGCCGGCGACGCACCCCAGAGCGAGAAGCGCCGCGACCTGCGGCTCGAGCTCGATGCCTTCGGCGACCGTGTCGAGCCCGAGCGTGTCGCCGAGCGTGATGACCGCGCGCGCGAGCTCGGGCCCGGTATCCCCGCTCGTCAGGCGGCTGACGAACGACCGGTCGATCTTGAGAATGTCGATGGGGAAGCGGTGCAGGTAAGAGAGCGAGGAGTAACCGGTGCCGAAGTCATCGATCGCGAGCTGCACACCGAGCGATTTCAGACGGTGCAGCTGCTCGAGGTTGGCATCGGTGTGGGACATGATGGTGCTCTCGGTGAGCTCGATGACAAGATTGCCGGGCTCCAGCCCCGAGGCCTCGAGCGCCCCGCGCACGTCGCTCAGCAGCTCGCCGCCGTTCTGCAGATGCCGCCCGGAGATGTTCACCGAGAGCCGTAACCCGACCCCGCCGGGGATCCGCTGGCGCCATGCGCACAGGTCGCGGCAGGCCCGCCGCAGGACCCAGCGTCCGAGCCTGGCGATGTGCCCGCACTCCTCGAGCAGCTGGATGAAGCGGCCTGGCAACAGGACGCCGGCGTGCGGATGCCGCCAGCGCACCAGCGCCTCGACACCGAGGAGGCTGCGGGTGCCGAGATCGATGATCGGCTGATACTCGAGGAAGAACTGCTCTTCGGCGAGCGCGCGGCCGATGTCCGCCTCGAGCCGCATGCGCTCCTGCAGCATGTCCTGCATCTGTGTCTGGAACGTGACGTGACGGTTCTTGCCGGCGGTCTTGGCGTGGTACATCGCGATGTCGGCATTGCTCAGCAGCACCTCGGCGCTCGTTGCCTCGGAGGAGAAGGCCACGCCGACGCTCACGCCGACATGCACCTCGCGACCGTCGAGCGCAAACGGCAGGTCGAGGGCGGCGATCAGTGCCTCCGCCAGATGCTCCACCTCGGTTGCATCCGTCACTCTCTCCAGCAGCACCGCGAACTCATCGCCACCGAGCCTTGCCACGGTGTCCGAGGAGCGAGTGGTCTTGACGATGCGTCGCGCCACCGCCTGCAGCAGCCGGTCGCCCGCCTCGTGGCCGAGTGAATCGTTGATGTTCTTGAAGTTGTCGAGGTCGAGGAACATGACCGCGACTCGACTCGGAGCCCCGCGCGCGAGCGTCACCGCGTGCTGGACGCGGTCGCGGAACAGGTTGCGATTGGCGAGCAGCGTGAGCGGGTCGTGGAAGGCGAGCTGCCGCAGCTGTTCCTCCAGCGCCTTGCGCTCGCTGACGTCGCGGAAATTGAGCGCCAGCCCCTGGACCGCTGGGTCCCGGGTGAGATTGCTGCCCACGCCTTCCACCACGCGGCGTTGCGTCCCACGTTCGATGCGCAGTTCCACCGGGCCGGTGGTTCCGGACGGGGCGGCGCTCACGTCCGCGAGAAATCGACGCAGCTTGTCGCGATCTTCGCCGGCCCAGAGCTCAGGCAGGCTCACGCTCCCCACGTCCGCCGCCTTCAGACCCAGGATTCGCTCGCAGGCGGGCGAGGCGAAGCGCGTGAGTCCGTCGGCGCCGACAATCATGATGGCGTCGGAGCCGTTGGCGATCAGCGAGGCGTAGCGCTCCTCGACCAGGCGCGCCGCGCGCTGCTCGCGGGCGGACGCTTCGCCACGCAGTATCACGACCTGGCGGATCATCAGGAGCAGGGTGAGTGCAAACACGATGAGAGTCATCAGGCCGGTCGGCCCGCCGATGTTATCGCGGGCGAAGTACACCAGCACCAGAAATGCCGCCAGCATCGCCGCGTAGGGCAGGGCGCGGGCGACCACGTCGGAGGCGCCCGACACGGAGCGTGCGGCCGCCGCGGTAATACGCAGCTGCGCGCGTCCGGCGGCGGCGAGCGGCACGCAGCAACAGAGATACAGCACCTCGTGGAAACCACCCGGCAGGTAGTAGCCGCGCATGCGCGCCAGCGACCAGACGATGTCGGCGAGGAACATGGTGGCGAAGCCCCCGAGCAGCAGCACGTGCACCTTGCGGTCGCTGCCGTTGCCGCTCCCGGTAAGGAGCAGCACGCCGAGTATCAGGAGGAGTACGCAATCGAGGGCGACGTATCCCTGGCTCAGGCCTTCCTTGAGGAGGTTGATCTCCGTCGGCAATGCCGCCGGGTTGATGACCAGGAACCAGAAGAAGGTGCCGAAGCCGACCACGAACGCGGTCGCATCCAGAGAGAGTTGCAGCCACGGTACGCGCACGGCCGCGGCCCGTATCAGGAACACCGCCGCGAGCCCCAGGGTCGGGTAGAACGCGCCGAAGAAAAAGTCGGCGGGACCCGGGAATGGATCGTGGTGCAGGAGCCATGAGCCCACGGCGATGTTCATGCCGACGAAGTAGAGCGCGAGCGCGATCGCGAGCGAGATCCACGCGTTGCGCACCGCTCCGCGCGCGGTGCGGTGTGCCGCCGTTACGGTGATGACGAGGCTCGCGAGCAGGGCAGGAGGCACGCAGGTGAGGCTGACGTAGTAGCTGACTACCGGGCCGCCGAGGCCGCTCAGCATCCATAGCGCGCCTGCGCAGACGTAGGCCACGAGCCCCATGAACAGGCCGTCGACCCAGCCCGGCCGGGCCGCTCCGGGCATGGGGGGCGCGCTGATTACCTGGGTCCGCATCGCGTTCTGGCCGGGTGCAATTCGTGGGCTCGGGTACTGTCGGCCCGCAGCATAAGCCTGCTGGCGCTGTGGACACCATGACTGCGGAAGCCGGCAACCGGCGAAAATGCGGGCCGCGTGACGCAGTTCTCGGCGTGGCCGCGCACGTCGCCGCGGCGGCCACCGCGCCGGTACATGACTCGTGCACGCGGTGGCCGGCGAGGGGGCGGCGAGCCGGGTTGGTATACTCGTCGGCCCAAGAGGGCACAGTCACACCATGTCAAGAGTTCTGCCTCTGACCGGCAAGCCCGCGCCCGAGGGCGCAGTCCCGGGACTCAACTCGATCGCCGAGATCCTCGCGGAGCTGCGCGAGGGACGCATGGTCATCGTCATGGACGATGAGGATCGCGAGAACGAAGGCGATCTCATCATGGCCGCGGAGCGCGTGACGGCCGAGGCCGTCGCTTTCATGATCCGCCATACGAGCGGCATCATCTGCGTGCCGATGGAGGAGGAGGAGCTCGCACGGCTCGAGCTGCCGCAGATGGTGCCCGCCAACAACGAGTCGCAGCGCACCGCGTTCACGGTATCGGTGGACTTGCGCGCCGGAACGACCACGGGCGTTTCCTCGGTCGATCGCGCTGCGACCATCCGCGCGCTCGCCAACCCCGCGTCGGTGGGCGCGGACTTCGCGCGTCCCGGACACATTTTCCCACTGCGCTCGCGCCGCGGTGGCGTGCTGGTACGGGCCGGGCACACCGAGGCCGCCGTGGACCTGTGCCGCCTGGCGGGCCTTGCCCCGACCGGGGTGTTGTGCGAGGTGATGAACGACGACGGCACGATGGCCCGGCGTCCGCAGCTGCACGAATTTGCGCGCCGCCACGCACTCAAGATCGGCACCATCGCCGACCTCATCCGCCATCGCCTGCGCACCGAGCGTACCGTGGTCCGCATCTGCGAGCAGAGCGTCCCCACCGAGTTCGGCGAGTTTCGCCTGTACGCATACCAGGACCAGGTGAGCCTGGAAATGCATC
>JAFAKO010000014.1 GCA_019235245.1 Gammaproteobacteria bacterium | reverse complement strand
ACACCGCGGCGTGCCCCGCGAGCCGCTGCGCGATGCACCCGGCGCTGCTGCACTGCGCGCGGTAGCGCACGAAGTAGGTCTTGAGCCCGCGCAGAATGAGAAACGCGGCGTGCGGGTCGAGCGTGCCGCCGAGCGCTGCGAATTCGTTGCGCAGCGGCCGGATCAGCGCGCTGCGCCCGATCACCGCTCCGCCCATCACATCCCCGGTGCCGGAGGCGTACTTGGTGAGACTGTGCAGGTACAGGTCGACGTCGTAACCGCCATGCTGGTGGAAACCTGCGAAGGTATTGTCGAGCACCGTGAGTGCGCCGGTCGCGCGCGCCAGGCGCGTCAGGGCCTCGATATCGGCAATCTTGGTGACCGGATTGGTGGGGCTCTCGAAGATCACCAGCCGCGTCGGCCGGTCCGCGAGCGCCCGCTCGACGCCGGCAAGGTCCTCGATCGAGAGCAGCGTGTGCGTCACGCCGAAGCGGCCGAGGACGCGCCGTATGAGATAACGTGTCGGATTGTAGCTTTCGACGAAGCAGATGATGTGCTCACCCGCGCTGGTGAGCGCGAGCAGCGTCTGGGAGATCGCGCCGACGCCCGAGGCAGTGACCAGGCAATCCTCGCGCCCCTGCAGCTCCGCGAGCAGCAGCTCCAGCTGGCGCGTGGTGGGATTCGAGCCGCGCGAATAGTAGAACCCGGCGCGCTCGCCCCGCAGGAAGCGCTCCGTCTCCGCGACGCTGTCGAACTCGAATTTCACCGACTGGTAGATGGGCGCGACCAGTGCATGGTTGTCCGCCGGCAGCTCGATGCGCGGCGGATGATTGACGCGGGTGGTTTTTTTCATGGGTAGCTGCAGCTGCTAGAGCTCGAGGGTAAAGCGGTCGGCATCGAGATGGGCCGGAAAGCGCTCGCGGAACGCGACGAGCGGCTCGCATGGCAGCTCCACGGTGAGGAGCGCCGCTTCGCTGCCGGCATCGACGAGCGTGCGGCCGCGGAAGTCGATGGCGGCGCTGTCACCCGCGTACGGCACGTCGTTGCCATCGCCCGCGACGCGGTTCACACCGACCACGTACGCCTGGTTCTCGATCGCCCGGGCGCGCAGCAGCTGCCGCCAGGCGTCGGCCCGCGGCGCCGGCCAGTTCGCCACGTACAGCAACAGCTCGTACTCGAGCTGCGGTCGGCGGCGGCTGAAGACCGGAAAGCGCAGGTCGTAGCACACCAGCGGACAGATGCTGAAGCCCCGCCAGCTCACGCTCCAGGCTTCCCGGCCCGCGGTGAAGTGCTGGTGCTCCTCGCCCATGCGGAACAGGTGGCGCTTGTCGTAGTGGCGCAACGCACCCGTGGGCGCCGCCCACAGCAGGCGATTGTAGTATCGCCCGCCATCGCTGGTGATGACGCTGCCGGTGACGACCGCATCGAGCGCCGCGGCAAGACGCTGCAACCAGGCGGTGGTCGGACCGTTGGCGGGCTCCGCGAGCTGCTCGACCTGCATGCTGAAACCGGTCGTGAAGGTCTCCGGCAGCACCACGAGGTCGGTCTGTCCGGCGAGTGGGCGCAGCAGCTGCTCGAAGCGCGCGCGATTGGCGGCGCTGTCGTGCCACAGGAGCGCCTGCTGTACCAGCGAGACACGCAGAGTGCTCATGGCTCAGGCGCGCCCGGCAGCCGCGGCGAACGCACGCAGCCTGGCGGCGGCCTCATCGAGGGTGCTGTCGCGCTTGGCGATGCACAGCCGCACGAAGGCCAGGGGCTCCGGACGCGCATAGAAGGGTGACAGCGGGATGGTGGCGACGCGCGCCTCATTCAGCAGTCGCTCGGCGAACGCGCGGTCATCGGGCTCGGCGAAGGCACTGAAGTCGAGCAGCTGGAAGTAGGTGCCCTGCGCGGGCGGCAGCACGAAGCCCGAGCCCTCGAGCGCCCCGCGCAGCCGGTCGCGCTTGGCCTGGAAGAACTGCGTGAGCCCCTCGCCACAGCGGGGCTGCTCGGTGAGGTACGCGGCGATGGCATGCTGCAGGGGGTGCGAGATGCTGAAGGTGTTGAACTGGTGCACCTTGCGCAGCTCGCGCGTGAGCGGTGCCGGTGCGACGCTGTACCCCACGCGCAGACCGGTGGCATGCAGCGTCTTGCCGAAGGAGAAGACCGCCACGCTCCGCTGCGCGAGCTCCGGGTGCGCGAGTACCGAGGCGTGCCGCGCGCCGTCGAAGACCACGTGCTCGTACACCTCATCGGAAAGCACGTTGATGCCGCGGGCCGAGGTGATGCGCGCGAGCTCATCCAGGTCGCCGCTGCCGGCGATGGTGCAGGCCGGGTTATGCGGGCTGTTGAACAGCACGAGCCGCGTGCGTGCGCTGAGCGCGGCGCGCACCCGGTCCCAGTCGTAGCGGAACCCCGGCTGGGCGAGTGGCACCCGGATGCACCGGCCGCCGGCGAGCCGCACCGCCGGCTCGTAGGAGTCGTAAGCGGGATCGAAGGCGAGCGCCTCATCGCCCGGCCCGATGAGCGCCTGCACCGTGGAGTAAATGGCCTCGGTCGCACCGAGAGTGACCGTGATCTGCGCGTCCGGATCGATCCTCAGACCGTAGCGGGCGGCGAGCTTCGCCGCGATGCGCTCGCGCAGCACTGCAAGGCCTTCCATGGGCGCGTACTGGTTGTGCCCGGCCTGCATCGCAGCGGCAACCAGCTCGGTCAGCCGCGGGTCGATGTCGTAGTCGGGGAAGCCCTGGCCGAGATTGAGCGCATCGAGCTCGCGGGCACGCCGCGACACGACGGTGAAGATGGTGGTGCCGACGTCATCGAGCTTGCCGGCCATGGCTTTCTCAGGGGGCGAGGTCCTGCGCGGCGGCGAGCGCGGCACCGACCGTGCCCGCGTGGCCGGCGAAGCGGGCCGGACGAATCTCCGCCGCCGACCGCAGCAGCGGGGCGAACTCATCGAAGTGCTCACTCACGGCGCCCCCGAGGATGAAGACATCGGGCCACAGCAGCGCGTGCAGCGCCGCAAGATACTCGTTCACACGGGCGATCCAGCCGGGAAAGTCGAGGCCCGCGACGGTGCGCGTCTGCGCCGAGGCCCACTTCTCCGCGTCCATGCCGCGCAGCTCGAGGTGGCCGAGCTCGGTGTTGGCGAACAGCTGCCCGCCGGTGAACAGCGCGGTGCCGATCCCGGTGCCGAAGGTGAGCATGATGACGGTGCCGCTGCAATCGCGACCGCTGCCGAAGCGCATCTCGGCGAGCCCGGCAGCGTCGGCATCGTTCAGCATCAGCACCGGCCGGCCGAGGGCTTCGGCAGCGAGGGAGGCGCCGTTGGCTCCGATCCAGCTGTGATCGATGTTGGCGGCGGTGAAGGCGGTGCCACCCTTGATGACGCTCGGAAAGGCAACCCCGATACGGCCACGGTCGCCGCCGAGCCGCCCGGCGAGCGCCACCAGCACGGGAATCAGCGACGCCGGCGTGCAGGGGCGCGGGGTGGGCGCGGAAATGAGCGTGCCGATGACCTTGCCCTGCTGCACATCGACGAGGCCCGCCTTCACCGAGGAACCGCCGACATCGATGCCCAGTACTTCGCCGCTCATGTCCCTGCACTCCCCTGATCGTGTGCTCTCAAAGATTCGCGGCCGCAGCGAGCTGCAGGTCGCGCTCACGCCGCTGCTCGCGATAGCGCATCCACACGGTGGAGAGCGCGATGCCGGTGGCGACGATCAGCACCATGATCGTCGCCAGCGCGTTGATATCCGGGGTCACGCCGAAGCGCACCTTGGAGAAAATCACCATCGGCAGCGTGCTCGACCCCGGCCCGGCGACGAACTGCGTGATGACCAGATCATCCCACGAAAGCGTGAACGCCAGCAGCCATCCGGAGGCGATCGCCGGGAGGATGAGCGGCAGCGTGATGCGCCCGAAGACCGTGAGCGGCCGCGCGCCGAGATCCATGGCGGCCTCCTCGAGCGACTCGTCGAACCCGGCGAGGCGCGACTGCACGACCACGGTGACGTAGGCCATGCAGAAGGTGATGTGGGCGAGCGTGATGGTGACCGCGCCGGCGCCCCGCGGCCAGCCGATCAGCTGCCCCAGGGCGACGAACAGCAGCAGCAGCGAGAGCCCGGTGATCACCTCCGGCATCACGATCGGCGCGGTGACCATGCCGGCGAGCAGCAGGCGGCCGCGGAACGGCCCGTAGCGGGCGAGCGCCATGCCGGCGAGCGTGCCGAGCACCACCGCCGCGCTCGCCGAGATCAGGGCGATGCGGATGGAGAGAAACGCCGCGCCGAGAATCTGCTCGTTACTCAGCAGCGCCTTGTACCACTTCATGGTCGGCGAATGCGCCGCATCCCACACCGTGACGAGCCGTGAGTTGTTGAAGGAGAACACGATCATCGAGATGATCGGCACGTACAGGAACACCAGCCCGAGGATGAGCAAAGTGCGCGTGAAG
>JAFAKO010000102.1 GCA_019235245.1 Gammaproteobacteria bacterium | reverse complement strand
TCCTGCTTCGACTCGCGGACCGTCGCCTGGGCCGCCCCTGGCGGCGACCCGCCATCGCTCAAAGTGTCGCTCAAGGATCTGGACCTCGGTACCCGTGCAGGAGCGGTCACGGCCTACGCGCGGATCCGCAATGCCGCCCGAAGTGTCTGCGGGATCGTCGACGTCTTCCCCGAGGAGCGGGCGGCCTGGGACCGGTGTGTCGATGCAACAATCGGCAGAGCCGTAACAGACCTGGGCGCCAACCAGGTCACCGACTGCTACCTCGTGAAGGCGCACAGACCTCGTCGCATCAAGAGAGAGGTTACCGCAGGCACCGTCTTCGCTGGTCAATGACCACCGCTACGCCGGCGTTACTCGGCCAGCGCAGCGGCCACGCGGTGAAAATCGAGGTCCTGGAAGTCGAAGCTGAAGTCCGTGTCCGCTGACACCGCTTCCATGGTGAACCCCTCGACGGCACCTGCGAAGTCTTCCCTGAAGCGCACGTACGCATCGGCGTTCAGCGCGCGGTTCTTCCAGTGCACGATGAACAGGCCCGGCCGGATGGGCGTCAAGGGCCCGGCCATTTCCTTGGTGTGACTGAAGGTGAGGATGAGTCCCTCGCCGCTCTGGGTGATCGAGGCTTCACCGCGCCAGGGATCCCTGAAGGTGCCGACGTAGGCTGTCAGGTCGAGTTTGCTGAGATCGACTCCCGGCGCTGGCATGGGCTTGCGCTTCGCATCACTTTCCGCATGCTCGCGGACCTCGTCCGCCTTCAGGCCCTGCACGAGCTTGACCCAGTCACGCCTCGGACCACCGGTGTACGCATCGGTAATGCCGAGGCCGATCGTCTTGTAGGCCTCGCGCTCCTCGGCGTTGGTCAGCACGATGACACCGAGACCGAGCTCGGGGACCAGGCTCTGGTAGGTCACCATGCCGCCGAGCCCACCGCTGTGGGAGACGCGCTTGAAGCCGTTGAAGTCCTCGAGGCCCCAGCCGAGCCCGTAGGCCATGAAATGCGTGCGCCCGAGCGCCGGCCCCCGGCCGGTGAGCGGCTCGATAGTCTGCGGGGTCCACATCAGCTCGCTCTGTGCCGCGCTGAAGATCCGCGGACCTCCATTTGCCTGACCGTGCCCGAGGAGCGTGAGCTCCCACTTCGCGAGCCCCACGACATTGCATTGCATCCCGCCCGCCGGAGCGCCGTTGCTCACGTCATCGGGCGGAATGGGAACGACCTTGCCCTCGACCCGCGCGTGGGGTGACGCCTCGTTCCTGTGGTCGGTCACCCGCTGTACGGTCGCAACGCACGGGGCCATGCCCAGAGGAGTCAGGATCCGCCTGGTGACGAAGTCTGCCCAGCTCTCCCCCGTGATGGCCGGAACCAGCTGGCCGGCGACGATGTAGAGATTGTTGTCGTAGGCGTACTCCGCCCGGAATCCCGCCACGGGCTTCAGGTACCGCAGCGCATGCATGATGTCCTTGATGCCGAAATCCGTGTTCGGAAACAGGAGCAGATCGCCGGCGCCCAGCCGCAGGCCGCTGCGGTGCGTGAGGAGATCCCGGATGGTGAATTCGCGGGTGACGTACGGATCGTAGAGCCGAAACTCCGGCAAATAGTCGATGACCCGGTCGTCCCAGTGCAGCTTGCCTTCATCGACCAGGATCGCGAGTGCGGCCGTCGTGAATGCCTTGGTGTTGGATGCGATGGCAAACAGCGTATCGGGGTCGACCTTGCCCGGGAGTCCGAGCTCCCGGACACCATATCCTTTCGCGAACGCCAGCTTGCCGTCCTTGACGATACCGACCGCAACGCCCGGCACCTGGTAGGTGGCCATCGTTCGCTCCACCAGTGCATCGATTTCGGCCGGCGTCAACGGACCGGCGGCTGCAGGGACCGCGGACCACGCAGCGAAGCCGAGGCAGGCGAGCAGGAGCCGGAGATGGCGGGTAGTGAGCATAGGCACCTTTGGCACTAGTAGTTCAGGTTGAAGCTCAACAGCCCAGCCATGAAGGCGAACCAGAGGATGCCGAGCAGTGCCGCAGCGAGCGCGGCATTGCAGATCCACGCGCTCCGTGTCGACTGCAATCGAGAGACCCGCCACAGCGCCCACACGCCTGCACCCACCGCTGCGATGACGAGCACCCCCGCGAGCTGCAGCGCACGGACGACGGGGTCGAGGCGCCACGAATAGACCCAGAGCTCGACACTCAGCACCGGGGCGAGGAGCGCGATCCACGCGATCACATAAAGGACGACGACAACGACCGCCGCGCCGATAAAGACCCGCAGCCGTCGCACCTCGCCCGCAGCGGCCGGCCGCCCGAAGCGCCGCCGGATGATAGCGAAAGTGGGCCACAGCACCACCGTAAATGCGAGTATCAGCAGCGAGGCCACGAGGACGGTCAGGTTCAACGGCGTTGACCGCAGGAACGGCACCGACTGCAGGACCGAGGTGGGGTCCGTGCTGTCGATGACGGTCTGCACACCACCGTTCGTGCGCACGGCGAGCTCGCGCGTCCCGCCGACCTCGCGCCACAGGCCGGGTGCCACCTCGTGGAAGGTGGCATCGCCCGGCTCGAGCACCTTCGGAGCCGCGATGGCGCCGTCGGCGGTGGCACGGAGCACCGTCTGTTGCAGCAGGTAGAAGACGCTGATGAAGCCGTGCTCCACGCGGCGCGACTCCTGGTAGCGGCCGGCAATCTTCAGTGCGTCCGCGGGCGCCGACGCGAGCGCCGGCGCGTCGGAGCGCGGTGATGCGTTCGGGAAATACCGGTCCATGAACCCATCGAAGAGCGCCTTGCGCAGGCCGTAGACCGCACCGTCGCGCCCGCGGCTGTTGAAGTTGTAGAAAATGCCGACGCCCTCCGCCGGCAGGAGGTCGAGCTCCGTGTGGAAGAAGACGGTGTCGCCGCCGTGGCCGATGACCGTGCGGCCGTTCCTGATCTCGTGAAAGAAGCCGTGCGCCATGGAGCTGAATCCCGGCAGCGCCGCCTCGGACGGGGTGTGCATCAGCTCGGTCGTATCGCTGCGGAGCATCTGCACATCACCGAGCCTTCCCTGCTGCAGGTGCGCGAGCATGAAGCGCGTCATGTCCGCGGCAGTGGTGGTGAGGCTGCCGGCGGGGCGCGTGATGATGAGCTCGTACGGCTGCGCGGGCGTCGAGGCCGTCTGGTAGCCCTGCGACATCGCCGCCTTGAAGCGCTCGGGCAGCGGCTGCTCGAAGGTGGAATGACGCATGCCGAGTGGCAGCAGGATGTGCTCTTCGACGTAGCGCTCGAAGGGCTGACCGGAGACGCGCTGCACGATGTAGCCGGCGAGCGTCGCGCCGTAGTTGGAATAGGCCGGAACCTC
The DNA here is from genome assembly GCA_019235245.1 of Gammaproteobacteria bacterium. Lineage (GTDB taxonomy): Bacteria > Pseudomonadota > Gammaproteobacteria > Steroidobacterales > Steroidobacteraceae > 13-2-20CM-66-19. Next base: position 935 of record JAFAKO010000102.1, on the reverse strand, counting down.
CCCCGGCGGGAACAGCAGCGGGCGCCGGTGCTCCTTCAGGTACTTCTCGGTCGAGGGCAGTCCCTGTGGATCGATGGCGAGAATGTCCTTCAGTCCCTCCTCGAAGCCGCCCTTGTGATTCATCAGGTCCAGCATGGTGATCGGTGGGCCCGAGGGCGGCGAGACCCTGAAGTCGAGGTAGTCGTCGACATTGCGATCGAGAGCGATCTTGCCCTGCTCCACGAGCTGCATGACCGCCGTCCAGGTGAAGAGCTTCGAGGTCGAGCCCGCGCGAACCATGGTGCTGTCGGCATCCATCGGGGTGCGCTTCTCGACGTCCGCATAACCGTAGCCCTGCTGGAAGAGGACCTCGCCGTCCTTCACCACCGCGACGACGGCGCCGGCGATGTCGCCGCTTTGCATGCCGTAGGGCAGGAGACCCCCGAGCCAGGCACGAACATCGTCCGCTTCGAGCGCGTGAGGTTCCGCGGCCGCACCCGTCGGCGCCGGAGCCTCGGTCGCCATGGCGGGTGACGCGAGAAGCGTCACGAGGGCAAGAGCAGCAGCGATCGTCTTGATTTTCATAGGACTCACTCGGTCAGCGCGGCACCGCGGTGGCGCAGGCGTGCGATGCCGAGCGTCAGGAGCGGCAGCACGTAGACGAGAATAAAGATCACGGCGAGCGCGCGGTAACCGCGGGCGATCAGCGCGACCAGCCCGAAGCGCTGCGCCAGCAGCATGCAGAGGATGAGCGTCCCGAGTGAGATGAGAAGCCGCGCACGCGCCGGTAGCGGCGCCTGGCGCTGACGGCGCCAGGCCCGGTCGATGCGCTCGTTGATGGCGTGCACCGCGCCGGTGCCGCTCTCGAGCAGCGCCGCGAAGATCATCAGCTGAAACAGCACGTGGAACCAGGGCTCACCCAGGCGCTGCAGCAGGAAATCCGACGGCAGGGTCTC
>JAFAKO010000033.1 GCA_019235245.1 Gammaproteobacteria bacterium | reverse complement strand
TCTCCCAGAGCGTCGCCGCGAAGTCCGTATCCGCCTGATCGATGGCGATCCAGGCGCTGAGCCTGAAAAAGCCACTGATCTCGGTGTCCTTGTCGAAGGGGGCGCTGTGATACACGAGCTGCTTGCCGCCGAGCGCATAGGTCATGCGCTGATCGACCAGACTCTCGGTGTCGACCGTCGCTTCGAGGTCCGCCGTGCTGACATCGTGCGGATCGTAACGGTAACGGTCGGCGCTGCCGTTCCCGGGCGCGGCGCCGAGGGTGCCGGAGGCGAGCACGTCATTGGCGTTGCCGCCCGAGTCGAGGTGCAGCGCGAGTGTCCCGCCGGTGACTGCCTCGAGTGTGTCGGCGTAACGCCAGCGGTCCGCGTACATCACGTACCAGGCGACGGGCTTGCGCAGGAACTCCGGCTTGGATCCCCCCTGCATGGTCCAGGCGTACCACTCGAGATGCAGCTTCTGCAGGTCGAGGAGGCTCGCGGGACCCAAGGTGAGTCCGCCGAACTGCGCATTCGGGGTGCGGGTGCCGCTGTGGTCCCACGGGCCGATGATCAGGTAGTGGCGCGCGCGTCCCTCGGCTGCGGCCTGCTGCATGTAGCGTCGGTAGTGCTCGAGCGCGCCGGGCTGATCGCCATCGTGACTGCCGGTGATGGTGAGGATGGGGATCGAGAGACTCGCGTACTGCGCAGCGGTCGGATTGTAGGCATCCCAATACGCGTCCTGGTGCGGGTGCATGATCCACTCCTGGAAGCTCGTGGAAGGATTGCCGATGAGCTCATCGAGCCGTGCGTAGGGAAGCCCGGACTTGAACGACTGCCGGTATTTTGCCGCCCAGAATTGCGCGTCCTCGAAGATGGTCGGCTGACCGGTGCGACCGCTCGTGAGTGTCAGCCACTGTATGTCGTAGGGCGTGAAGATGTTGCCGAAGGCCGGGAAGTCGATACCGGCAAACGCGGAAGCGGCCGGGACGATGGTTGCGAGGTGTGGCGGACGCTCCTTGGCGGTGGCCCACTGGTCATAGCCGGCATAGGAGCCGCCCCACATCGCCACCTTGCCGTTGCAGTAAGGTTGCTGCGCGAGCCACTCGACCACGTCGTAACCGTCGTTTGCCTCCTGGATGAAGGGGCGGAACTCGCCCTCGGAGTTGCCGCGGCCGCGCACGTCGACGGTCAGGAAGGGCAGCCCGTGCGAGGCGAACCACACCCCGCGCGCATGGTAGGTCTGGCCGATGTAGGGAGTGAGCGTGAAAATGCACGGCGCCGGTGCCTGCTGCGCACGCGGGGTGTAGAGCGTCGCATTGAGGCGCACGCCATCGCGCAGCGGAATTTTCACGCCCCAGGCTAGCTGCACCCGGTCGGCGGCATCGAGCTCCGAAGGCTGCGTCGGGAAAGGATCCGCCAGGCCGGCAGAGCAGATCGCAGCCAGCAGCAGGCCGAGGAGTGTCTTCATCGCATTGCCCCCCGGGGCCGATTTGACGTTTTCCGGCGATTCTACACACGGCTTGAGCGCCCAACGCTTTGATTTATAGTGCGCAGGCCGGGCTCGCTGCGGCAGTCCAGGGACAAAAACGGCCATGCAGAGACTCACGAACGAGGAACTCAAGGCGGAGAATGCGCAGCGCCTGCTGCACCCGATGACTCATCCCGGGACGGTGCGCGATGCGCTGCCGGACATCATCGCGCGCGGGGAGGGCAGCTGGATCTGGGACATCGACGGGCATCGGCTCGTCGATGGAGTCGGTGGACTGTGGTGCACCAATCTCGGCTTCGGCCGGCGCGAGATCCGCGATGCGATCGTGGCGCAGCTCGATGAGCTGCCCTTCTACAACACCTTCCGCGGCGCCACGCACCCGCGTGCCATCGAGCTCGCGCAGCGGGTCGTGAAGCTGATGACCCCCGACGGCGTCGGCGCCGTGCACTTCAGCAACGGCGGCTCGGACGCCGTCGAGGGTGCCCTGAAGCTGGCGCGCCAGTACTGGAAAGTGCAGGGGCAGCGCGACCGCACCAAGTTCATCTCGCTCAGGAAGGGCTTTCACGGCACGCACTTCGGCGGTGCGAGCGTCAACGGCAACACGCTCTTCCGGCGCGCCTACGAGCCGCTGCTGCCCGGCTGCTTCCACGTCGACACTCCCTGGCTGTACCGCAATCCCTACAGCGAGGATCCGCAGGAGCTCGGCCGCATTTGCGCCGAGCTTCTCGAGCGCGAGATCGTCTTCCAGGGACCGGACACGGTCGCGGCATTCATCGCCGAGCCGATCCAGGGGGCGGGTGGCGTGATCGTGCCGCCGCCCAACTACTGGCCGCTGGTGCGGGCGGTTTGCGACCGTCACGGAGTGCTGTTGATCGCCGATGAGGTCGTGACGGGCTTCGGCCGCATCGGTGAGATGTTCGGCACGCGGCTGTGGGGTGTGAAGGCGGACATCTGGTGCCTCGCCAAGGGCATCTCCTCGGGCTACGTCCCGCTCGGCGCCACCGCAGTCTCGAGCCGGGTGATGGAGGGATTCCGCGCCGGGGACGCGACGCTCGGCACCATCAATCACGGCTACACCTACGGCGCGCACCCGCTTGCCGCGGCGGCGGCGCTCGCCACACTCGAGATCATCGAGAAGGAGAACATCCCGGCGCGTGCCGCGCGCGAGGGCAAATACTTCCTCGAGCGGCTGCACGCCATGAAGCGCTTCCGCATCGTCGGCGATGTGCGCGGGGTCGGCATGATGGCGGGTATCGAGCTGGTCGCGGACAAGGCGACGCGCGCCAGCTTCCCGGTCGGCGCGCCGGAGCTCGCGCGCGTGCATCGCGAGACCTATCGGCGCGGCGCGATGATCCGCCTCTCCGGGTGCAACATCATTCTCTCCCCGGCGCTCACCATCGAGCGCCCGCAGCTCGACCTGCTCTGCGATGCTCTCGAAGGGGCTTTCGCCGCGGCCGAGTCCGCGCACTGAGACTGCGGCAGCGCGGTGCGATGAGCGCAGCCCGAGGCGACTCGCCGATTGCGCCGCCCGCTGCGGCGCTCTTTCCCGAGCGCGCCGAGCGGCGGCGGATCGAGGATTACCTGACGCGGGCTCTCGCGCTGGCGGATGAGCGCGTCGGCGCCGGCGCCGCCACTCCCACTATCGACATGCAGGCCTTCCGGCGCGAGCTCGAGAGCTTCGATTTCTCGAGCCCCCGGCCCCTCACCGAGCTCCTCGACTGGTCGATCGCGGCGCTCGAGCGCGGGCTCACACACCTCACGCACCCGCGTCATTTCGGGCTCTTCAATCCGGCCCCGACCTTCCCGTCACAGTGCGCCGACCGGCTGGTGGCCGCCTTCAATCCGCAGGTGGCGAGCTCCGGCACCTCACCCGCCGCGGTAGCGCTCGAAGCGCACGTCATCCGCCGCGTCGCCGAGCGCGCCGGCTTTCCCGCGGGAGCCGGCGGCCATTTCACCTCCGGCGGCTCGGAGGCCAACTACACCGCGCTGCTGTGCGCCCTGACGCGCGCGCACCCGGGCTTCACGGCCGACGGCGCCCGTGCTTTCCCGGGCGCGCCGGTGTTCTATGTCTCGAAGGAGTGTCACCGCAGCTGGGTCAAGATCGGACACCAGGCGGGTATCGGCCGCGCCGCTGCACGGCTCGTCAACACCGACGGACGCGGACGCCTGTCGCCCGCGTCGCTCGAGCGGGCGATCGCGGAGGACCGGGCGCGCGGCTGCGTGCCGTTTCTGCTCGTCGCCAGTGCCGGCACGACCAATGCGGGCATGCTCGATCCGCTCGCGGCGTGCGCCGAGCTCGCGGCGCGCCACCAGCTGTGGTACCACGTCGATGCGGCGTGGGGCGGGGCGCTGATCGCCTGCGAGCGCCTGCGCGGGGTGCTCGCCGGACTCGAGCGCGCCGACTCCGCGACCATCGATGCGCACAAATGGTTCGCGACCACCATGGGATGCGGCATGGTGCTCATCCGCGACCCGGCGGCGCTCGGCGCCACCTTCCAGGTATCGGCGAGCTACATGCAATCGCACGAGCGCTCGCTCGACCCTTACATGAACACCGTGCAGTGGTCGCGCCGCTTTCTCGGGCTGCGGCTGTTTCTGTCACTAGCCGCCGCCGGCTGGGCGGGCCACGCGGCGCACATCGAGCGCGCGCTCGCGCAGACCGCCTGGATCGGCAGCGAGCTCGAGCGGCGCGGCTGGACCATCGTCAACGATTCGCCCTTTGCACTGCTCAATGTCGTGCCACCGGCGCGGCTCGGGGATGCGCGCAGCGTCGTCGAGCGGGTCATCGCCTCGGGCAAAGCCTGGGTGGCGCTCGCGCGATTCGAGGAGCGCGAGGTGATCCGCATCTGCGTGACGCATGGCGAGACCAGCGCGACGGATCTCGCGATCCTCGTGGAGACGCTGAACGCAGGTGCATGATGGCACCTGACGCGCGTACCAGGCGCCGAGGCGAGTCGTGCTCGCCCTGCTGAGCGCCATGCCCGATGAGATCACGGCGGTGGTCGAGTCCCTCGGCAAGGTGAGCACGCAGACGCTCGGACGCCGGCAATACCAGGTGGGAAGCTTTCGCGGCGAGCAGCTCGTGGCGGTCTTCTCCGGCTGGGGCAAGGTGGCGGCGGCTGCGACCGCGACGCAGCTCATCACCACTTTCGGGGCGACGCGCATGGTGTTCACCGGGGTCGCCGGTGCCGTCCAGGACGGGCTCGCGATCGGCGATGTCGTCATCGGGACCGAGCTCATCCAGCACGACATGGATGCCTCACCGATCTTTCCGCGTTACGAGGTGCCGCTGCTCGGTCGGGCACTGCTCGGGACGGATAGCGGGTTGCGCGCGCGGCTGCGCGCGGCCGCGGAGGGATTCCTGCGCGAGGATCTGCGGCGCAGCGTGTCGCAGAGCTCACGGGACTGGTTCCACATCGAGTCCCCGCGGGTCATCGAGGGCGTCATCGCGAGCGGCGATCAGTTCATCGACAGCGCGGCTGAGATCGCTGCGCTCCGCCACAGCCTGCCACAGGTTACCTGTGTGGAGATGGAGGGGGCGGCGGTCGCGCAGGTGTGCGAGGAATACGCCGTGCCCTTTGGCGTCGTGCGCACCATCTCGGACGCGGCGGACGAGAGTGCGCCGCACGATTTTGCACGTTTCGCGCGCGAGGTTGCCGGGCAGTATTCGTTCGGGATCCTGAGCCACTTCCTGCGGGAGCGCTGAGTCCCGCGGCGCGGCCGCCTCAGCCGATCGCGCGTACTACCCCCCCGTCGGCGCGCAGTGCCGCACCGGTGATGGCCGAGGCGCGCGGACTGCACACGTAAGCGATGAACGCTGCGATCTCGGCGGGTTCCTCGAAACGCTTCAGCAGCGAGGTCGGGCGGGCCTGCCGGAAGAAGTCCTTCTCCACCTCGGCCGGGGTCTTGCCGCTCGCGGCCGCGAGCTGCGCCACGAATCCCGCCACGCCCTCGGAAGCTGTCGGGCCGGGAAGCACGCTGTTCACCGTGACATTGGTGCCAGCCAGGCTCTCGGCGAGTCCGCGTGCCACGGCGATCTGCGCGGTCTTGGTGACGCCGTAGTGGATCATCTCGACCGGGATCTGCAGGCCCGATTCGCTCGAGACGAATACGATGCGGCCCCAGTTGCGCGCGCGCATGCCGCGCACGTAGTGACGCGCGAGGCGCACGCCGCTCAGGACGTTGGTCTCGAAGAAGCGCAGCCAGTCGCTGTCGGCGATCTCCTCGAACGGCTTCGGCTCGAAGATGCCCATGTTGTTGACGAGGATGTCGAGATCCGGATATGCAGCGATCAGCTTGTCGCAACCCTCGGCGCCGCTGACATCCGCCGCCATGCCCTCGAGCGGGACTGCGCCGGCGCTGTCGCGGAGTCGCGCGAGCGCCGCCTCGACGCGCCGCTGCGTGCGGCCGTTGATGATGACGTGCGCGCCCTCGCGCGCCAGAGCTTCCGCGGTCGCCAGGCCGATTCCCGCGGTCGAGCCGGTGACGAGAGCGCGCTTGCCGTCAAGTCCGAGATCCATATGAGCTCCTCGATCGACCGGGGACGGTAACGAGCGCGCGCGGCCCTCAGCAATCCTCAGGAAGAGGGAGGCGTGTGAGAAACGCAAGCAGCGCAGCGGCAACCTCGGCGGGAGAATCGAGTGGGGTGAAATGACCGCCGGGGACCCTGACGAGGGGAGCTCCGAGCAGGTGTGCCAGCGGCGTCCCCACCTGCTCGATCGACAGGAACTCGTCGCGCTCGCCCCAGAGGACGAGCGCGGGCACGCCGCTCGCACGCAGGCGCTCGCCGATATCCGCGGTCTGCGCCGGATCGAGGTCCTGCGCGGCGCGAATGAGCTGCAGCCCTCCGGGCTCGCCCTGATATGCCGCCAGCATTGCGCGCAATGCGGCGCTTTTCCCGAGCCGCCGTGCAAGGACCGGACACAGCCGGTGCGCCTCGGCGGGATCCCAGGTCCGAATGCTCGCGATGGCATCCATCGCCCACTCGGCGCCATAGACACCATCGAGAACGGCGAGGCCGCGGATGCGCGGCGGCGCCCGGGCGACCATGAGCTGCGCGGCGGCAGATCCCACATCGTGCGCGATCAGTACGGCACGATCTATTTCCAGGCGCTCGAGCATCCCGAGCATCCAGCCCGCCTGGCTCGCCATGTCGATACGCGTGCCGGGCGGCACGGTCGAGTCTCCATAGCCCGCGAGGTCCGGGACGAGCACGCGGAAGCCAGCCTTCACGAGCTGCGGAGCGACGCGCGACCAGAGGTGCCGCGTCGCCGGAAAGCCGTGCAGCAGAAGAAGCGGCGGCCCCTGCCCATCCGCTTCGAGATGGATGTTTACCCCACCGATCTGAATGGTTTCGGTCAACGGCGCTCCGCGCTGTGGCAAGGCTGCGGTCTGGCTTCAGGAGGTGCGACATGGCCGCCAGCAAGAAAGCGCAGAGTGAGTCTCCCTGCCCAGTCACTCACGGACCGGTCAGCATTGCCGCCAGCGCATCCCCGTAGCTCGTGCCGTCACCGACGGTCGGCAGCATGTGGCTGCCCTCGCCGAACTCGTTCCACGCTTCGATCAGCACCAGCGGCGGTGTCGGTGCGGCTTCCGGCCGCAGCGTCGGGTTCGCATTCGCCCAGCTGATGGCATCGCCGACGAACGCCGCGAACTCCTGCGGCGTGCGGCTGTAGTACATCAGATCCCCGGTCGCTGACTCCGTCTCGTTCCACGGCCGCGGATCCCAGCCGGCCATGGCGGTGGGGATGAACGGCAACGCGTTGTGCGTGACGGCCTCACTCCAGGTCCATTCGCCCGCCTGCACGAGCGTCGAGAACGGCAGCATGCCGTTCACGGCCGGCGGTGCGAACGGATAGTTGTAGAGGGCGACGGCGTCGTAGCCATCCGCCTGCGCGGATGCGAAGGCCGAGCCGAGCGAGTCCTGGCCGAGGGTGCCGTCCGGCGTACCGAAGCCGCCCACGATGTACACACCGGGCAGGCCCTGCGCCTTGGCGGCCGAGCGCAGCTGGGCGAGCGCATCGAGGACATGCAGCGAGCCGCCGAAGTCCTGTTCCACACCGCCGATGTTGATAATAAAGAGGGCCGGCAAGCCGTTGATGCGCAGGTAAGCGGGATCGGTCATGTAGCTCACCCACTCGGTGACCGCGGTGCTCCAGTTCACCGGCAACACATCGAAAGGCGGCGCGTCGACGTACAGGATGGCGAACTGCATGCCGTGGCGGTCGGGCAGCGCATGCATGATCTGCAGCGCGGAGTCGAGATTTTCGCCCGGATCATTGACGGCCGTGTCGAAGTACCAGTCGAACAGGAAGAAGTCGACGCCGAAGTTGCGCGCCGTGGCGATCTGCTGCTCGACCGCGCAGGGGGTAATGTCCTGCCATCCGGCGGTGGGCTGGCGGCTCTGGTACGGCCCGAACGGCAGGCCGTCGAAATGGAAGTTCGTCAGCGGACCGCTCCAGCCATCAAAGTAGTAGGCACCGACACGGGCCTTCGTCTGGCCCGACGCCGGCGCGAGCGGCGGGAGCGGGCATGGAACGCTGAGGTTCATCGACGCCGAGGTGCCGCCCCCTGGGGCGGGCGTGACCACGGCGACGGCATCGGGACCCGCGGTGAGGAGATCGCTTGCCGGAATCGAGGCGGTGAGCAACTCGCTGTTGACGAAGGTCGTCGCGATGGCTGCACCGCGCCAGGTTATCTGCGAGCCGGAGATGAAATTCGAGCCAACGACGCTCAGGGTGAAAGCCGCACCACCCTGGTCGGCATTCACGGGCGAGATCGCGGCAATCATGGGCGTCGGATTCGTCGGCGGCGGTGGACCTGAGGAGCCGCTCCCGCCACCACCCCCACCGCCACAACACGCGAGCGCAAGGCATGAGAGCGGCGTGCTCCAGGCGGGAGCCGTCGATGCGAAACGCCCGTTACCTGCCGCGGAAGGCATGCCAGGTCGCTCGTCGCGTAGCCGTTACAACCGGTAACCAACTCCTACTGTACACGCGTAATCGCCAACAGGCGGCTGGTGCGGCGCAACACCCGGCAAAGGGCCAGCGCGGTGAGTCCGGTGGTCTCCTCGGGGGTGGCGGTGCCGAACGTGGCTGGCGGCACGCAGTGAACGCTTCGTCTCGGGCAGCGGGGGAGCAGTAGTGGCGGCGCTATGGTAGGGGTGGGACGATCGACTGGCTCACCCTGGGCGTGCTTCTGGGTCTGCTAGGCGTTGCAAGGTTGCGCCGTCACCGGCCGCCCGTGAGGTCGTGCCAGAAAACGATGGCCAGATAGCCCAGGAGCGCAGCCAGCGTGGCGCCGATATCAACAACGAGAAATTCCACAGGTCACCTCAACTCAGCTCTATCAGAGCGCGCAGTCTAGTGACCACCCGCGGCGAGAACAGATCTCAGGGGAGGGTTGCGGGCCTACCCATTACGAGGTGTTTCTGGGGAGCGACGCGTGTTCCCGTCACAGAACAGTACAATGCCCGACATATCGTAATGCAAGGATCATCGGGCTGTAACGTTCGTCGCGCGGCGGAGGGGTCTTTCGATGCAGGCATGGATCTCCACCACCTCCAGCGCTTGTGAGGAAGTCGCAATGCTCAGCTACGTTTACTTCGGGACGAACGATCTGGAGAAGGCCATCGTGTTTTACGGCGCCGCGCTGGGCGTGCTCGGCATGCCCCGCTGCATAACGGGCGATGCGGAGTGGGATCGGATTGCCGCCGGCTGGGGCGTCTACGAGGACAGTGGACTGCGCGAGCTCGGGTTTTGGGTCGGCAAGCCCTTCGATGGGAACCCGGCAACTGTCGGCAATGGTTCGATGGTTGCGTTCAGCGCGCGCTCGTGGGAGCAGGTCGATGACTTCCACGCCGCGGCGATCGCCAGTGGGGGCCGCGATGACGGTGCGCCCGGCCTGCGGCCGCACTATGCGCCGGACTTCTATGCCGCGTACGTGCGCGATCCCGATGGGAACAAGATCGCCGCCGTGTGCCGTGGATTTAAGACGCGTCCGATGAAATGACTGCAAGCGAGGCCTCGAAGCTCCGTCACGGCAGGACTCGCTCCCCCTCCAGCCTTGCCTGCACCGGACCCTTGATCCGCTGCCCGTTGGCGTCATAGAAAACTGCCCGGGCGGTGCCGGTGAAGGCGTTGCCGCTCACTTTGAGCGCAAAGGAAATCTCGCCGCGGCTCACGAAAAGGTGCGTCGCGCGGTCAGCCGTGATCTCGATGGCTTTCCCTCTGAAACCCTCGCCATCCCGGACCCAGACGCCCATCAGGTTGCTGTCGCTGGTAGCGGGATCTCCCGCATCCGGATTGGATTGCTGCACGGTTCCATCGGAATGGAACACGAACATATGCACCGGGAAGGGCGCTTCCGGGGCCCGCACGATCCAGGCGCCCACGATCGCAGGCGAGTCGCTGCCGCCCCCGGGAGCCTGGTGACAGCCGGTGAGCAGTAAAACCATCAATGCAAGCCTGCAGAACATGCGGTACAGGCTACAGCGACTCCCCCGGTGCCTGCGCGTTTTTGCGCAAACTGAAGTTACCCGAGTAGCGCGCCGGAGCGCATCTCCGGGGCCTCGAGCGGGGTCTAACTGGCAATGAAACGCTCGGGAAATGCCTCGAACAACTTTTTGTGGGAGTCCATACAGAAGTAATAGGTATGGCCGCGATAGGTGGTGTTGGGAGCGGTCGCGCGATCGACGTCCATCTCGCACACGGCGCACAGCGGATGCTCATCCGTCGACGTCCGCTTTTGCGCATAAGCGGAATTGGAGTCGGGATTCATCCATCCGAGGCCCTGATATTCGAGATTGTCGGCCGTTCTCAGCGCGACGGCCCGGCCGAAGTAGCGCTCGACGACATGCAGGGCCAGATCTATCCCGGAAGTCAGGCCTCCCGAGGTCGCGAGATTCCCGACTTCGACGAAGCGCGCGCCGCGCCGCACCACGACATTGGGATCGGCCATCGACAGCTCCGCGTACGCGCTGTGATGCGTGGTGGCAGGCTTGCCCGCCAGAAGTCCGGCCTTCGCGAGCAGGAAGGCACCGGTGCAAACCGACATGGTGAGGTCCGTAGAACGCGATACCTCGCGAATCCAGGTGAGCACGGCCTCAGTCGGCTCGCTCTGGGCGGGAATCACCACAACCCTGGGAGCCGGTGCGTGGGCGAGCGTGTAGTTAGGCACGATGGTCATGCCGCCGCTCGCGCGGATGGGGGCGGTGCTCTCCGCGACCGTATAGAGCTCGAAGGGATGGGGCTTCGGCCCCGGCAAGTGTACGTTCTCGAACACTTCCCAGGGGCCGGCGAAATCGATAACCACGGCATCCTCGGAGAGCAGGAAGGCGACGGGGATCCGCCCGTCCGCCGGCGGGGTGAGTGCGCTGACATCAGGCGCAGCGGAAGCTCCTGAGGATCCGGCTGGCGCCTGGGACCGCGGTATTGCCAGGCCTGGAAAGACCGAAGCAAGACCCAGTGTTGCCGTCAGCTCGAGCAATTCCCGGCGCTGCATTGGTGACTCCTTGATTACCTGCTATCGGCGGAGTGCATTCTCTGAAAATCACGCCTCTCGGCGCGAGGCCGCTGACTGCATCCGGCTGTCGTTCCACTGCATTTTCGGGTGCCTGTCGGGCACGTGAGCTACGATCAAGCCCCATGCACGCTGTGGACGGAACCTCTTCCAGAGCGCGATCAACCCCCTGGCTGGCGATTGCCGCGCTCTGGCTCGTCATCGGAGTCATCGACGCCTGCCAGACCGTGTTCCCGATGCGCGCGCAAGGCATGCATCACGCTTGGGTCGCGCTCTTCATCACGTTGCTGGCCTCCTGGCTCCCCTGGGCTTTGGCAACCCCGGTGGTGATGGAGCTGACGCGACGCTACCCGCTGTTCCGCACGCCGGTGGCGCAAGGAATCATGGTGCACGCAGCCATGCTGGCCGTGATCTGCGTCATGTCCGCTGCCTGGTACGCGCTATTGGAGTTCACGCTCAACCCCTGGGCGGTCCCGAACCCGACCGACTCGTATCTCACGCTGATGCTCGCGAAGCTCACCTATGATGTCCTGACGTCATTGGTTGCTTACGCCCTGATCATGGGAATTACGGAGTTCGTCGCGTCGCGAGAGCGGCTGGCGCGATCGCAGACCGAGGCGGCCGAGCTGCGGGCGGAACTATCGGAGGCAAAGCTTGCTGCGCTCCGGCAGCAGTTGGAGCCTCACTTCATCTTCAATGCGCTCAATTCGGCCTGCGGACTCGTACGTAGTCACCAGAACGAGTCAGCGGTGCGGATGCTGGTCGGACTGAGCGACTACTTGCGCAGTGCTGCCGAGCGGTCCCAGCGGCCGCTCGTAACTCTCGGCGACGAAGTCGACTACCTGGAGAAATACCTGGACGTTCAGAAGTTTCGGTTCGGTGCCAGACTGCAGGTCGCCATCGATGTGCCGGCGGAGCTCCTGCCGGCGATGGTGCCGAGCCTGCTGCTGCAACCGCTGGCAGAAAACGCCATCAAGCATGGCATCTCGAGGCGTGTGGACGGCGGCGCCATTCAGCTCAGCGGATCACGCGTCACGGACAAATTGCGCCTTGCAATGCGCAATACGGCTCCGCCCACAGATTCCCAGGCAGACTCCCGGGGTCTCGGCATTGGACTATCCAACCTGCGTGCCCGCATGAATATGCTGTACGGGGACGGCTACGAGTTGACCATGCACCGTTCAGATAGCGAGAGCGTCGAGGTTCACATCACGCTCCCACTGCAGCGGGATAGGGTCGATGCCCACGAATAAATCGCGGCAGCGGCTTCGTGTGCTGGTGGTCGATGACGAGCCCCTGGCGCGATGCAACCTCACGGTGCTGCTCCGGGACGATCCGGACATTGGTGAGATGCGCGAGTGCGATTCCGGGCACGCCGCGGTCGAGGTGATTCGCGAGACCGCACCGGACCTCGTCTTTCTCGATGTGCAGATGCCGGAGTGCAACGGCGTCGAGGTGCTCGAGATGCTCGGCACCGAGCTGCCGCCCGCCATCGTGTTTGTCACGGCGCACGATGAATACGCGCTGCGGGCATTCGATGTCGGTGCCGTGGACTACCTGCTCAAGCCCTTCGATGAACGAAGATTTCGCCTCGCACTCGATCGAGCCAAGGACAAGATCACGCGCCAGCGACAGTCGCAAGCCGCGCGCCCCGAGCGATTCGTCGTCAGAAGTCTCGGACGCATTCATTTCGTGCCGGTAGCTGACATCGATTGGATCGAAGCTGCGGACTACTACGCGCAGCTGCACCTCGCCAGTCAGACGTACCTGCTGCGTCGCTCCCTGGCGGAGTTGGAACACGAGCTCGTGTCGCGCGGGTTTTGCCGAATTCACCGCTCGATTATCGTCAATCTCGAGCGTGTTCGCGGTCTTCAACTCCGGGACGATGGCGAATACGACGTTTTATTGAGCTCGGAGGTCCATCTGCGGGTGAGCAGGCGATTCCGCAAGGGGCTTCAGGAACGGATGGCGGATCTCGGGGCGGCAGGGTCTCCTCGGCATACCTGAGTATCTGAGCGCCGGCTGCCTGGGGTGGCGAGCGGCGCTTGAGTCTCCGAGCGATAAAAAGTCGCATAGACTGTGCAGGTCCAGGGTCGCCACACGGAGTCTGTCGTGACGCAGCAGTGCGACGAGGATGCCAACCAGGTCAGCCGCCGAGCGCTACTGCTGGCATCAGCCGGGGTAGCGACAACGGTCGTACCCTTCGAGAGCGCTCCGGGAAGAAGTCAGACTGCGCCACCCAAAGGAGTGCACGCCACCGTGGCGTTGCAGGGATTCGAGTACCGCCGCATAACCACTGCCGGTGCGACGATCAACGTCGCGACTCGCGGGAAGGGCACGCCGCTTTTGCTGCTGCACGGGTATCCCGAGACGCACCACTGCTGGCACAAGGTCGCCCCGTCACTCGCCGACGAGTTTACGGTGGTGTGCCCCGACCTGCGCGGCTATGGAGACAGCAGCCAGCCCGAGGGCGCAGCGGACCACTCCAATTACTCCAAGCGGGCGATGGCCGCCGACATGATCGAGGTCATGACCGCTCTCGGCCACCGTGAGTTCCTGGTCGCCGGGCACGATCGCGGCGGCCGCGTCGCGTACCGTCTCGCCCTCGAGCATCCCGGTGCAGTGAGGCGACTCGCGTTACTCGATATCGTCTCCACGAAAGCCGTCTACGAAGAAGTCACGATGTCATTGGCCAGCGCATATTTTCACTGGTACTTCCTGATCCAGCCGCGACCGCTGCCGGAGACGCTGATCGGCCACGACCCCGCCTTCTGGCTGAACGCCATGCTGCCCACGGGACTCAGTGTCGCTACCGTTGCCGAATATCTGCGCACCTTTGGCACGCCCGCAGGCATCCACGCCAGCTGTGAGGACTATCGCGCCGGCGCCACGATTGACTTGAACGACGACCGCGCCGACGTCCGCGCTGGGCGGAAAATCACTTGTCCGGTCTTGATCCTTTGGGGAGCGCGCGGTGTGGTCGGGCGGATCTTCCAGCCGCTCGAAACGTGGCGTGACCTCGTGGTCTCGCCCACCGGGGAGGCCATCGACTCGGGTCACTTCATACCGGAGGAGAGGCCCGACGAAACGCTGCGCGCGCTGCGGGCATTTTTTCGCTCCTGATACGGCGGCGGTTCTATCTCGAAGCGCTTTCGGGAAGCGCGACCATGCATACGGAATTGCCTGAGACCCGCTCCTCAGGGCATTCTGCTGCGATCCACAGAAGAGGCAGGGGGGCGGATGGGGGAAGTATCGGCCGCGCAGGCCAGCACGCCGATCGGTGCGGTGTTCCTGAGCTATGCCTCACAGGATGCCGAGGCTGCCCAAAAGATCTGTGGGGCGCTGCGCGCGGCCGGTGTCGAGGTCTTTTTCGATCAGAGCGAGCTGCGGGGCGGGGATGTTTGGGATGAGAGGATCCGCCGGGAAATCCACGACTGCGCGCTGTTCATTCCCGTCATTTCAGCAAACACGGCGGCACGCCACGAAGGCTATTTCCGCCTCGAGTGGGATCTGGCCGATCAGCGCAGCCACATGATGGCCCGCAGCCGCGTGTTCGTAGTCCCGGTGTGCCTGGACGCGACTACCGAAGCCGCCGCAGATGTTCCAGAGTCGTTCAGGCGGGCACAGTGGACGCGTCTGGCCGCCGGCGAGACACCGCCGGCGTTCGTTGCGCGCGTACGGCGGCTGCTGTCGCCCGAACCCCCGGCAGCAATCCGGTCGCCGGCGAACACCATGTCCGCTGCCACAGCGGGTGTCAGCGAGCCGGATCGAGCGTCCCGGCGGGCCAAGCCGCTCGTGCTCGCGATCCTCGCCATTGGCGTCTGCGCGGCTCTCGCGTACCTCGTTGCGAACAAGTTCTGGGTCTCGAAAAAGCCGACGCTGGCGGCACCTGCTCCAGCAGCTGCGGCGGCGTTCAACCCGCCGCCGCACTCGATTGCGGTGCTGCCGTTCGTGAACATGAGCGGAGACAAGGAGCAGGACTACTTCTCCGACGGGCTGTCGGAAGAACTGCTCAACTCGCTGGCGCGAATCAGCGAGCTGCAGGTTGCAGCGCGTACCTCATCCTTCTATTTCAAGGGCGAACACGCTGATCTGGCGACTATCGCGCACAAGCTGAATGTCGCGTCGGTACTCGAGGGGAGCGTTCGTCGTTCAGGTCAGACGGTCCGTGTTACCGCACAACTCAACAACGCTGTCAGCGGATTTCATCTCTGGTCACAGACCTACGACCGCGATCTCAGCGATGTACTGAGGCTGCAGACTGAGATCGCGGATGCGGTTGCGAGTGCGCTGAAAATCACCTTGTTGGGCGGCGCCGCCGAGAAGGTTCAGCTCGGGGGGACTGGAAACCCGGCGGCGTTCGACGCTTACCTGCGTGGTGTCCGACTTGCGCGCATTCAACTGTCTCAGCAGGAAGGAAATGCGGCGCCTGAGTGCCGTGCGCCCCTGGAAGCATTCAGCGAGGCTATCAAGTTCGATCCCAACTATGCCCTGGCGTACGCGAGGCGCTCGCTCGCTCGCTGGGACTGCGCCTCCACCTCCCCAGACTGGCTCCGGCAGCCGGCGGTCGCCAAGAGCGCGCGCGAAGACGCGCAGCGTGCTATTGAGCTTGCACCGGGTCTTGCCGATGGATACGTGGCGCTGAGTAATCTGGAGGTCGGACTTGCGAATTTTGCGGCTGGCGACCGGGCCTGCACGCACGCACTCACGTTGGCTCCGAGCGACGTCGTGGTGCTCAACTACTGTAGTTGGCTTGCGGTAGCGTTCGGGCGCGCCGATGACGGAATCGCTTTCGCACGCCGCAGCGTTGTCGCAGATCCCCTGAGTACGCTCAGCTACCGCGCACTCGGGGATGCCCTGTATTACTCGCGACGTTACGGCGAAGCGACCGCGGCGTATCAGAGCGCTATCGACCTGGATCCCGAACACGCGAGCCACTTCTACTACCTGCGCGGACGCTCTTACTACTCAGCGGGTAATTTGCCCGAGGCGCGCGCCTCTTGTGAAGTGAAACCAGAGTACTGGTACAGCTGGGTGTGCCAGGCGATCGTCTATCGAAAGCTTGGAAGCAGGGAACCCGCCTCCGCCGCGCTGAAAAGAGCGATGGACCAAGGCGCTGATGCCGGCGGCTATCAGTACGCAGAGATTTACGCGCAGTGGGGCGATACCAAATCGGCTCTGGACTGGGTTGAAAAGGCCATGCGTCTGCGCGATACGGGGCTGTCTGGTTTGCGAGTCGATCCTTTCATGGATCCCCTGCGCAAGGAGCCGCGCTTCCAGGCGGTGCTGCGGGAGTTGAAGTTTCCGGACTAGGTAGCATTAGTTCGCGACTGCTTTGCCGCTGACGAGGTCGAGCCGGTTCCGCAGCTCATCGGCCCAACTGCGCATCATGCGCTCCGCCGCTGCCCGGTTGGTGACGCTGCTCGCGCGCTGGCCGTACAACGACGGGTCCACTTGTCCGTCCATCACGCGAGCGAGGATAGTATTCGAAGCCGAATCCCACAGCTCCAGGTAGATGGTCATGGCACCCGCTGACTCGACGTAGGTAGCGCTGCGTCCGGGCGCCAGGAGATCCGGGGCGTTGACCTGGATGTTGATCAGCGCGGGCCGCAGGACCAGCACATCCGCCCCGCCGAGATCGACGACCTCGTATCGCCCACCTTTCTGCAGCTCCTCGGTGAAAATCTTCCTGAAGTCTTTCTGCAGCGCCGTCTGCGCACGTTCGAGATCGCTGGCCCTTATCTGGCGGGATGGATCACTTTGAGCGCGGTTGTAACTGTTGACCCAGTCCTTCGAGAACTCCACGTAGCAGTCGAGAAGCATCAACTTCTTGTACTGGGTGAAAGTCGCGCCGGGTCTCACATAGGCGAGCCGCTCCTTGGTCTGCTTGTACAGATGCAGGCCATCGTTGGTCACTTCCGGAGGCGCCTCGTCGGCGGCAAATGCCGCGGGACACACTGTCAGATGTGCAGAAAGCGCGGTGATTGCGAGGAGCGACAGCGCTGCCTTGTGGTATGTCATGTTCACCTCACGTTTCGGTTTCAGGGAACGAATTCGCGCGTTTCATCCCGATGGCACTGTTTTACCTGCTGCGGCTCCTGCCATTTGCTGGGAACTTCCCAGCACTCCTGAAACACAGAGCAATAGCAGAACTCCACGTTCCAGCGCGACTGGTCCTTCTCGAGTGCCTCCCAGGGTTGGGCGTTCTCCGGCGTCCTGGCCAGGCGAAACACCAACTGTGACTGGCCGGCAGGGATGAATCGGGTTCGCACCCGGTTCCATATCGGGTGGAGAAGCTCGCGCGCCTTACCCGCCTGTTCGGGTCCGAGCGCGGCTGCAAACAGCTCGTTCATCGATCTCACATAGCTCTCGCCGACCTTGACGCGCAGGCTCTCCTCATGCGCCGGACCAACGCCGCGATTGAGAAGGTCGAGCGACAGTACTTCCTTGTCCTCGGGCGTCCGGTCGCTGAACCCTCCTTGCAGGTAAGGGAGCGAATTGGCCTTGACCAGCATCGCCATGAAGTGATCATGGCGCAGCGCAATGGCTATGGAGCTGACGGAGGTGACCAGAGCAGTGACGGCGATAACCAGCTCCAGCCAGCGCGGCAGGCCGCCGACGTGCCGCGCGTGCGGCTCACGGATCTCCGGTGTTTCCAAGAAGCCTCGCTGCCTGGGAGCAGATGTCAGGTGCATGGAAGTATAATCCCCGGATGCGACGCGTCCATTTCCACTTTGGGGGGCGGCCGATGAAACAACTGCAGCTCACGAGCGTCCTGGCGCTGCTGTCGCTCGCACTGTGCGCCAGCTGTGGCATGAGCAGCGCGCGTGCGCAGTCCCCTGCCGCCAACGGGCACTATCTGCTGGTGTGGGCGGGCGATCGCGACAAGAAGGGGAACGATTTCCTGGCCGTCATCGATGCCGATCCTGCATCGCCGACCTACGGACGCCTGCTGACCACCGTGGCGACGGACCAGCAGACGGTGCGGGTGCATCACACGGAATACACGATGCCCGCCAGCGGCATGCTGTTTGCCAACGATCACGATGTCGGCCGGACATTCATCTTCGACGTTCGCAACCCGTTACAGCCGAAGGTCGTCACCTCGTTCTCGGACATGGCGGGCTACATGCATCCGCACTCGTATGTGCGATTGCCCAACGGACACGTGCTTGCCACCTTTCAGCACCAGCACGGCGGCAGCGGGGCGGCAGGAAGCGGCAAGAGCGGCGGGCTCGTTGAGATCGATGACAGCGGCAAGGTGGTACGCTCCGCCAGCAATGCGGATCCGGCCTTTGCTTCCGCACTGCTGATGCCTTACGGCCTCGCGGTGCTCCCTGCTGTGGACCGCGTGGTGTCGACCAACTCGTCCATGCACGATGACGACGTTTTCAGCGGCGTGACCTATCAGATCTGGCGCCTCTCGGACCTCAAGCTCCTGAAGACAGCCGACTTCGACGTCGGACCCGATCATTACGCACACATCAGCCCCGAGGAGCCGCGCCTCGGACCGGACGGCTCGGTGTTCGTGCAGACGCTTGGCTGCGGGCTGGAGCGCATCACGGACATCGGCACTGCGGAGCCGAAGTCGAAACTGGTGTATGTGTTCCCCGGAAACTGGTGCGGGGTGCCGACGATCGTCGGCCACTACCTGGTGCAGAGCGTGCCGGCGGTACACGGCTTCGTCGTGCTCGACATCGCCAATGCGGCCAAACCCGTCGAAGCCTCGCGGCTGACGCTGAGTGATCGCTATTTCTCACACTGGACGGGATGGGATCCCAAGACCGAGCGCCTGGTGGCGACCGGCCGTGCAACTCCGGACGATCGCACCTACCTGCTGAAATTCGACCAGTCGCGAGGCGTGCTGGCGGTCGACGAGGCGTTCCGTGACATCGACGGCCAACCCGGTTTCAGCTTCTCCGAAAGGGATTGGCCGCACGGCTGGCGCGGAGTAGGTACGCCGCATGGGGCCGTGTTCTCGCGCTGAAGCGTTGAGCGCCTGCAGCAGTCAACTGCCGACACGCCAATGATCAACTGCTCGCGAGCACCTTCATCAAGCGGTAGGTGAATTCGACATCCTGATCGAAGGCCTGTACTCCGATGCGCTCATCCCTGCCGTGGGCGCGGCCGTCGTCCAGATCATCGAACATCGCGTCGATCCCGTAGCTGGGCATGCCGAGCGCTCGCGTGTAGCGACTGTCGCTTGCACCCGGAGACATCTCCGGCAGGACGATGACCTGCGGCCACAAGCCGTGCACCACCTTTTCGACCTCGTGCACCAGAGACGGGGTCAGGGGTGATTCCGGGCTGGGACTCGCGGGTGTGATGATGCTGAAGGTGACGAGTGGGTCTGCCAGGGCCGTCTCCAGTGCGGCCTTCACCGAATCTTGGGATTCGCCGGGTATGACTCGACACTGCAGGGTGGCGCGAGCGCGCTGCGGCAGGGCATTCTCGGCGTGACCACCCTCGATCTGGGTCGCGGTGCAGGTCGTGCGCAGCATGATGTTGGTCTCCACGACCGCCGATAAACGTTCGACTGCCGCCTGATCGGCGCGCCCCTGAGCGATGGCGCGCATATCAGCCTGCACCTGGCCGCTTTCCAGCTCGGCGCGGCGCGCGAAATACTGCCGGGTGGTCTCCGTCAGGTGCACCGGAAAGCGATATTGCGACAGGCGGGTCAGTGCGGCCGCCAGGCGATAGATCGGATTCTCGGCAGTCGGCCGCGAGCTGTGTCCCCCCTTGTCGGTGGCCTCGACTCCAAAAGTCATGAAGTCCTTCTCGCTGGTCTGCACGGCCACATAGAGCTTGCGACCGTGCTTCACGCCGGCTTCGCCGCCATCGGGATTGATCACGAGTTGCGCATCGATCAGCTCGCGATGCGTCGCCAGCAGCCAACTGACGCCGTTGGCGTCGCCGCCCGCCTCTTCGTCGGCGGTGAAGGCCACGATCAGGTCGCGCGCCGGTTGAAAGCGCTCATGTTTCAGGCGCATCAAGGCGACCGCCATGGCCACGTCCTGGCCTTTCATGTCGATTACGCCGCGGCCGTACAGCCAGCCATCCTGCTCCGTGAGCTTGAAGGGATCGTAGTTCCAGTCCTCGCGCCTGGCCTCGACGACGTCCAGATGACCTATATAAAGAATCGGTCGGCCGTGCCCGTTACCGTGCAGGCGGACGACGAGATTCCCCTTGCTCGGGTGATCGGCGGGCGCCAGGAACGTGACATCCTGCGGCGGGAAGCCCGCGGCGAGGAAATGGGCGGCGAGCGCCTTGGCCGCGTCGGTGGAGCCGTGCGCATGCGTGCTGTTGATCTGCACCAGCTCCCGGAGCAGTTCAACGGCAGACGGCGCAGCGAGTGCCTTGTCGGCGTGCGTAGCGTCGCTCGCGGCCAGGCACAACAGTCCGATCACCGGTGTGAAGCAGCATCGATACATGTCCGGATCCTGATTAAATGCAGGCTGCAGGAGTCCGCGCCGGTGTGCAGCCGAGTGCAGCCCTGACGCTCACTGCGGCTGAAAGTCCGGATCCCCGAACTGCCATAAGGAAAAGGCCATCTGGTCGGCCCAGAGCTTACGCGTCTGCTCGCGCTGCGAGCCGATGCCGTGCCCGGCATCGTAGTCGACATCGAGCAGGACCGGCTTGCCGCTCGAGGTCGCCGCCTGCAGGCGCGCTGCCATCTTGGCAATGATCCACGGGTCGACGCGCGGGTCGTTGGCGCCGGTGTGGAGCAACACAGCGGGATAGCGCGTCCCATCGCGCACGTGCGCATAGGCGCTCATCGCATAGAGACCGTGAAAACCTTCCTCGGTCTTCACCGAGCCCATCTCGCCGGTGTTAGGCGGGCCATTGGGGGTGATTTCGAACCGCAGCGTGTCCGTGAGGCCGACCAGATCGAGGATCACGCCATAGAGATCGGGCCGCCAGGTGAGTGCGCCGCCGATCAGGATGCCGCCGGCGCTGGCGCCCTGGCCGGCGAGGTATTTCGGCGCGGTGTAGTGTTGCGCGATCAAATACTCCGCACAGGCATTGAAATCGAAGACGGTGTTGAGCTTGGTGAGCTTCTCGCCGCCACGGTGCCAGTCCTCGCCGTACTCGCCGCCGCCGCGAACGTGCGCGACCGCGATGATGCCGCCGCGCTCGATCCAGGCGAGGAAAATCGGCGAGAAGTAGGCGTCATAGGAGAGCCCGTAGGCGCCGTAGCCGAACAGGATGGTCGGACGCGTCCCATCGCGCGGCGCATTTTTCTGGCGCACGATCGAGAGCGGCACGCGCGTGCCGTCATAGGAGGTCACCAGCACCTCCTCCGAGGTGAGCTGGGAGGTGTCGATCTTGGGAAGCGGCAAAATGTCGGACAGATGGGTCGCATTCCCCGCTGGATCGTAGCGGTAGAGACGCTCGGGCTCGGTCCACCCGGTGAGGTCAAGGAGCGCGCCGCTCTCGCGCGAGTCGGTACTGGCGATCGTCGCCACACCGGTAAACGGCGTGGACACCTCCTGCTGCTTCGCGCCGTCCGCCGAAACCCGCAGTACCCGGGTGATCGCGCCGTCGCGGGCGCTCACATATACCGCATCACTCGCGAGGTTGAAGCCCGTGAGAACCACGGCGCTGTCCGGTAACACGGCGCTCGCGTGCGCGAGATCGGGCTGGGCGAGCGGCAGCCGCGCCAGCTTGAAACGTGACGCTCCCTTTGAGGTGAGGAAGTAAAGGTATTCGCCCTGCGCCTGGAACTGTGTCACCTCGTCGCTGACGTCCGCGATCTTGCGCCAGGGGGTCGCGGCGCCATTGATGCTGTCGAGGCGCGCAACGTAGAGCGTCGAGGGATTCTGATCGAGGTTCTGGTTGGCGACCGCGAGCGCATACGGGGAGTCGGGCCAGACCAGCACGTAAGTCCCCTGGCCAACCGGGACATCCAGGCTGGCGGATACGCCATGACCGAACACCAGCTGGTCGCCGTCGCCCTTCACGTGCTCTCCGAGCACGTGCCGGTAGGTGCGGGCATTGTAGAGCCTCTCCGAGGGCTTCATGTCCGGGGTCGGCTCGTTGTAACGGAAGTAGAAGAAGCTGCGGTTATCCGGCGCCCACGAGACGACGCTCAGACTCGTGCGGTCGATCGCCTCCTCGAAGGTGCGCTTGCCGGCAATCTCGAGCACGCGCAGGGTGCTCTCCTCCGAGCCCCCAAGTGAGGCGCCGTACGCCAGCAGTTGTCCGTCCCAGGACGGTGCATAGAAGTCGAGCGCAGCGTGCGCGGCGGTCGTGCCGAACTTCGCCGGGTCAAGGAGCAGGTGCTCGGCGCCGTCGAGACCGTCCCGGTAGTAGAGCTTCGCGATCTGATCTTGGGGCAGCCGCTTCTGGTAGAAGTAGCGCTGCCCGCGTTGCTGGACGTTAAATACCGCGACCTGGCTCTTGTCCAGCACGGTAATGCGCTCGAGCAGCGGCCGACGTCCGGGAAGGCTGTCGAGCACCGCGCGCGCGTAGTCCGCCTGCCCCTTCATCCACGCCTGCACCTGAGGATCCTTCAGGTCCTCGAAGTAGGCGTAGTTGTCGGTCACGACAGTGCCGAAGTAGTCTCTGGTGACCGGTTTTACCGGAGCGACGGGCGGTGGAGCTGGCGGCGCGGCATTCGCGAGCGGAATGGCGAGCACGAGGAGGGCGGTCGGGCAAAATCGGCTTGAACGCATGATCCTTCCCTTCGCTACGCGGAGGAGCCGCACCGGGAATGTTGATGGAGTCAATTATGTGCGCTGCCGCCGCCGCGACCAAGCGGCCTGGTGAGTCCATTGTGCGCAGCAACAGATGCAGACACCGCGCCTGCTCACCTGGCTGAGCCTCCTGGCTCTTGCGCCTGCAGCTCTGGCCCAGGAAGTTCCTGCGCAGCAGCAGGCCGCTATCGCCGTGGCCACGAGGACCATCCGGCCAGAGGCGATCCGCGCCCACATGCGCTTCCTCTCGGACAGCCTGTTGGAAGGGCGCGCTCCCGACTCGCGTGGCTATCAGGTCGCTGCCCGCTACGTCGCTGCAGAGCTGGAGGCGATGGGCCTGCGCCCCGCTGGTCCCGGCAACACGTGGTTTCAGCCAGTTCCGCTGCGCAAGGCCGTGGTCGACCCGGCGAAGAGCTCCATGACCCTCATCGCCGACAGCCCGGGGCCCCACCCTGCTGATCAGGCGCTCGTCGACGGCCGGGACTACGTGTTTCCCGGCGACGTGGTTCACGCGCAGTACACGCTCGAGGGTCCGGTGGCGTTCGTCGGCTTCGGGGTAACTGCGCCGGAAGAAAACTACGACGACTACGCCGGACTCGACGTACGCGGAAAGATCGTTCTGACGCTCTACGGTGCGCCAGCGGCTTTCGAGTCGACGCTGCGCGCCTTCTATTCGGACGATGTCGAGAAGACCAGGAACGCACTCGCGCACGGTGCGATCGCCATGATCGACACTCTGCTTCCCGAGGACTGGCAGCGCGAGCCATGGGAATGGAGCGTGCCGCAGTTCCGGATGGGGAGCACGAACTGGCTCGATCCGGCGGGAACACCGCACAGCGCCATCGGCACACTGGCGCGCCTCAATAGATCCGGAGCCGAGATGCTTTTCGCCGGCGCACCACGCAGTCTCGAGGAGGCGTTCGCGGCAGCGCGCTCGGGTCAGCACCAGGCCTTTGCGCTGCCCTGGCAGGGGCGCATCCACACAGTGAGTACTCACACGACGTACCAGAGCCCGAACGTCATCGGTAAGCTCGTGGGGTCGGATCCGGCACTGCGCGATCAATACGTCGTCTATACGGCGCACGTTGATCATCTCGGCACCTGTCCGCCGATCGCAGGAGACGCAATCTGTCACGGCGCGCTCGACAATGCCTCCGGGGTCGCCACCCTGCTTGAAATCGCGCGCGCCTACACGCATCTGCAGCAGCCGCCGCGCCGCTCGGTGCTCTTCCTGTTCGTCACCGGGGAAGAGATGGGGCTGCTAGGCTCCGACTACTTCCTGCAGGTCCCGACGGTGCCTCTCCAGCAGCTGGTCGCCAATATCAACATCGACGAAGCCCCCGGTCTGCTGTTCGCCATGAAGGATGTCGTTGCGCTGGGCGCCGAGCACTCGAGCATCGGCAAGGCCGTGTTGCGTGCCGCACACGAGCTCGGCTACACGCTCAGTCCCGATCCGATGCCGGAAGAGGCCGACTTCATTCGCAGCGATCAGTATTCCTTCGTGCAGCAGGGAGTGCCGGCGCTGTACCTCAGCGACGGCGTGGCAGCCGCCGACCCGGCCGTGAACGGTCTTGCGCTCGAGAAGAAATGGATGGTGACCCGGTACCACACGCCGCTCGACAATATTGACCAGCCCCTGGACTACGCGTCGGGCGCCAGGGCGGCAACGTTGAACTTTCTCGTGGGCTACGAGCTTGGCCAGTCGAATGATCCCCCACTGTGGAATCCTGGGAATTACTTCGGCATCCGGTTCGGGCAGCACCGGCAGGCCGAGCCTGCGAAGTGAAGAGCGCTTGAGCCGATCGCGTGGCGTTCGCGGCTTGAGTTAGTGGCCCTGCGCGTTCGGAGCCGCGGCCATGCCCGAAATGATCTGCCACTTGTGGCCGACGCTGCCTAGCCAGGTGTGGATCACACGAAGGCTGCCAGGTTTCTCGACGCCAGCCTTGTCGACCCAATTGAGGCGGACACGATAGGTAACGGTGACATAGTTGGCGGTTGCCTGCGCCTCGAGACGCTCGAGCGAATAGGACCTGAGGGTCTCACCGCTGCTGGTGTGAGCGGTGATCCAGTCGGTGATGTGTGCCTTGTGCACCGGCTCAGGGCTGCTGAGCGGCCAGCCGAGAAAGTCCTCGTGCCATAGAGTTCGATATCCCTCGAGGTCATTAGCCTGCACATACTTCCAGTAGCTGTCCTCCAGCGACCAGACTTCCTTCTCGGCGGCAGGCTGCCCTGCGAGCAGAGGACCGGCGGACAGCGCAGCGACGAGGCCGAAACTGGCAATGCGATTCATAGTGGCTCCGCAAATTATAACGGTCCCATGCCGCTCTCCGCCAGATAGCCGGTGCGTCAGGCGGCGGCTGCAGGTTTCTCACTTGCCGGCAGGGGCTTTGACACAAGTCCCCCGTGCGTTCACCTGTTCGGAGGCGTCGCCGACTGTCGTAAGCGAGTGGGCACTGATGTACCCGGTCTCGCGGTCGATTGCTGCGGACTGGTCCGAGGCCACTTTGCTGCGGTCACGACGATTGCCGATGTCCCAGCGGTCCCCCTGGCTGTGATCGGTGAAAGAGGTGACCGCGCCGCCCATCTTGTTGGCCACCGCCACCGGGATAGCGACCGAGTGGATGACGATGGCTCGAAAGCCCGTCGCTGCGTCGAACAGCATTTCGACCGGCGCGGTCTCGCGAGACTGCCTGAACTTGCCGTCGGGCGTCTGCGTCGTGATATCGAGCTCGCAGGTCAGCCTGACGGTCTCGGTATCGGCGTGGCTCATGGGTGATGTCACCAAACCGCACACCACGGAAACGATCGCGCTCTTTGCCCTCAGGGACATTTGTTGCTAGCGAGCGATGTCGAACGCCGCGTGGTAGGTGACCGTACCCCGCGGCCTGGATGCGCCGAAGGAGATCGCCTGGAAGCAGTCAAACCAGCCGGGCGTGCCGTCGGAGATCGACTTGTATGCGGCGCATTCATGAACGCAGCAGTCGTCACGACCGCGATCTTGCGCGCATCCGCTGATGTCTCGCTTCTGATCCTGAGATTCATCGGTGCCAGCGCATGGCGCGTGCCGATAGAAATACTACATCGAGGGCGGCGAGGCGCGAGAGCCGTGTCATGCCCATGGCAGTTGCGCGCGGCCGGCGCCGGCCGGAGAATGGTTGGCCGAACAAGGGGGGAAGGCGTGGCGGCCGTAGTCAACTCCGTCTCTGCGCGCGTCGCATTGCCGTTTCGCCTGCAAGGCTGGCCGCTTTTCTGGATTCTGGCAACGCCCCTGCTGGCCGCGGAGCTGCGGCTGGTCACGGCTCTCGACTGGTCGAGTGCGGACGATATTCGCTGGCTGATGGGGATGAACTGGCGACTCGCGGCGCCGTACTTTCTCCTCACCTTCACCGC
>JAFAKO010000375.1 GCA_019235245.1 Gammaproteobacteria bacterium | reverse complement strand
CCGTTTCCTGCCCCCGGGCAGTGTCGGCCGACTTTACGTAATCTTTTTTACACGTGCGTTCCCCGGTTCGTTAGCCGCTGAAAGTACGGGCTTTCCCTTCGCGGGCACGAAACCTGCATCACATAACGTACGAAACACGAATCGCGGTATGCACCGCGACATGTCGCCACGCGGTACGCCGAAGAGCTTTCAAGGCGACGCAATTCCTCAGGCCCCTGGGAGGTGCCTTCTTATGATCTTCCGTGGACGGATAGCGGCCGCTGTCGCCGCTGGGATGCTCCTCGCGCTGCCGATCGGAGTGTCGGCGCAGATGACCCTGACCTCGGCGGGCACGGCCGATGGCTTTACGCTCTCTACGTTCGCTTCGGACTTACCCTCGTACGGGGCCGGTTCCGAAGGGCCGTTCGGTATCGCCAGCACGAGCGCCGGCAACATACTGGTGGATGTTTCCCCGAACAGCACCATCTACGTCTTTCACGACGTCGATGGTCAGACACCGGGGAGCGCCATCAGCTCGACGACCTTCGCCTCCTTTGCCAGCGCGCTGACCAATGACAACGGCACGATCTATGGCGGCGGTGGCCTGGGCTCGGTGCTCAGCAGTCACGGGGGCCCGAACGCTTATAACCTCCTGCAGTTCGGCAACACCGGCACTCTGGCCGGAACCATACTCATCAACGGCGGCGCTGCGGGGGTCGCCACCAACGCGGTGAACGGCCACCTCATCACCGAGGGTGCCGCGAATTTCGTGACGGTGCCGCTCATCGGCTCGGTGCCGACGGTCGAGACGCTGCTCGACGTCAACCCGCTCACCAAGATCTCGACGGTCATCACCCAATGGTCGCTCGACATTCCCGGCTTTCAGGCCGGTCACGATGGCGATGGTGTCGTGGTGTCGGCGGACGGCAAGACGGTGTATGTCGCCTTCAAGGACAACAACTCCGTCGTCGGCTTCGACATCGCCACCGGCAAGCAGGTCTTCAGCGCCAGCCTCGGCAACAGCACCCCGGACGGCATGGGCATCATCCAGGGAAAGAGCTCGCTCGCCGGCGACATCGTCTCCAACAACAACGACGGCACGGTTGACCTGATCAACCCGACCAGCGGGACGGTCACCGAGATCGCCTCCGGCGGCTCGCGCGGAGACTTCACCGGCCAGGACCTGCTGAACGGCACCCTCTTCCTCACGCAGACCGACTCGGTGCTGCGTCTCTCCTGCGGGACCGGCTGCAGCTTCGGTGGCGGAGGCGGTGGCGGGGGCGGCAGCGTGCCCGAGCCCGCGACCCTCGGCCTGCTCGGCCTCGGCCTCCTCGGCATGCAGCTGGCGCGCGCCCGACGGCGCCGTTAGCCGGATCTGACACGAGAGCGAGGCCCGCGTTGCCCGCAGGCAGCGCGGGCCCGCTCGCATCTGACAGGCCGAGGTTGCGATCGCGCTGTCGCTGAGCGTGCGCGCACCGATCCGGCTGCCGCGCTCAGTCGCTGGCGCAGCGCCGTATATACTGTGCGTCTTCGCGAAGCCGAGGCCGGAAAGCGTCAGCACATGATGGCTTGCGTGCGCATTCTCATTGCTGACGACCACGAGCTGGTCCGGCAGGGACTGCGCGCGCTGCTGGCCTGCCGCCCCACGTGGCAGGTGTGCGGCGAGGCCGCCGACGGTGTGGAGGCCATCGAGAAGGCGGCACAGCTGCGCCCGGACATCGTGCTGCTCGATGCCAGCATGCCGCGGCTGACGGGGCTGGAGGCCGCGCCCATCATCAGGCGCGAGTCGCCTGCCTCGCACATCGTCATCGTGAGTCAGCACGATCCCGCGGAGATGCTGCCGAGCGCGCTCAAGGCCGGAGCCTGCGGCTTCATCTCCAAGTCCGATGTCGGCAGCAATCTGCTCTCGACCATCGAGTCGATCGTGCAGATGCCCGCGGCCGAGGAGACGCTGGCGCTTCAGGAGGTGTGCGAGCACCGGCAGGCCGAGGAGATGCTGCGCCAGCGCGCGGCGCAGTTCGAAGTCCTCATCGATCGGGCCCCGATTGGCATTTTCCTGCTGGACGGTGCGCTGCGCATCCGTCAGGTGAATCCGGTCGCCCGGCCGGTCTTCCCGCCGCTTGCCGATCTCGTGGGTCGCGATTACTGCGAGCTGCTCTACGCGGTGCGCGCCGCGGACTACGCGGACGAGGTGCTGCGTGCCTTCCGCCACACGCTCGCCAGCGGGGAGTCCTACCACGTGGTCGAGCAGGCGCGCTCGCGACCCGGGAAAGACGCGCCCGAGCACTACGACTGGCGCGTCGAGCGGATACCGCTGGCGGAGGGCGGCTACGGCGTCGTGTGCTACTTCCGCGAGGTCTCGGCCGAGGTGCAGGCGCGCGAGGCGCTCCAGGAGGCGCGCGCGCATCTCGAGTCGCGCGTACAGCAGCGCACCGAGGAGCTCGAGAAGGCCTACCAGAGCCTGCGGGTGCTGTCGAGGCGCATGACGCAGATGCAGGACGAGGACCGCCGGCGCATCGCCCGCGACCTGCACGACAGTGCCGGTCAGCTGCTCGCCGCGCTCGCCATGGAGCTCGCGAGCCTGAATCGCCGCGCGGCCGCGCTCTCCCCCGAGCTCGCCGGCGACATCGCCGGGAGCCTGCAGCTCGTGCAACAGCTCACGCAGGAGATCCGTACGGCGTCCTACCTGCTGCACCCGCCGCTCCTCGATGACACCGGATTGAGCGGTGCGCTGCGCTGGTATGTCGCCGGGCTCTCCAAACGCAGCGGTATCGACATCTCGCTCCATCTCGATGAGGCGCTCGGCCGACTGCCGCGCGGTCTCGAGACCGCGGTGTTCCACATCGTCCAGGAGAGCCTCACGAACATCCACCGCCACTCCGGCAGCAAGACCGCCACCTTGCGCATCGCGCGGCGTGGCAGCCGGCTGCTGCTCGATATCGAGGACGCGGGCAGCGGCATCCCGGCGGAGAAGCTGCGGGAGATTCAGACCCAGGGCTCGGGAGTCGGCATCGCCGGAATGCGGGAACGGGTGCTGCACTTCAACGGCGACATCCGCATCACCTCCGTGAACACCGGCACGCGCATCGCGGTGACCTTCCCGGTCGAGCCCGGCGGCCTGCGGGGTGAGGCACGCGCGCTGAATTCGTGACTTGCGCGGCCGGCGCCGGCGCTAGAATCGGCCCATGACGCGGCACATCGGTATCGTCGCCTGCTCGGCCGAGGGGGCGGCGCTATGCTACCGCACCGTGTGCCTCGAGGGGCCGCAGTGGCTCGGACCGCTCGCGCACCCCGAGGTCTCGATGCACACGCACTCCTTCGCCGCCTACATGCGCTGCATCGAGAGCGGCGACTGGCCGGGCGTCGCGGAGCTCATGCTGGCGGCGGCGCAGAAGCTGGCGCGCGCCGGGGCCGATTTCCTGATCTGCCCCGACAACACCATTCACCAGGCGATGCCGTGGGTGTTGCGTCGCTCGCCGCTGCCGTGGCTGCACATCGCGGAGGTCGTTGCCGCGCATGCCGCCGAGAGCGGCTTCCACCGGCTCGGCCTCACCGGCACCCGCTACCTGGTCGACAGCGAGGTATACCCCGAGAAGCTCGCGGCGCGCGGGCTGGAGTATCTGCGGCCGACCCCGGTGGAGCGCGCCGAGATCAATCGCATCATCTTCGAGGAGCTGGTCGCCGGGATCTTCAAGCCCGAGGCGATCGCCACGTTCCAGCGGGTCATGAGCCGCATGAAGGAGGAAGGCTGCGACGCGGTGGTGCTCGGCTGCACCGAGATCCCGCTCGTCATGAACGACGAGAACTCGCCGCTGCCGACGCTCGACTCCACGCGCCTGCTGGCCCGCGCCGCGCTGCAGCTCGCCACGGCGCGCTGAGCGCGGCGTTACGGCCGGCTGAGCGCAGCGGCCGCTATTCGCTCTCGAACTTGAAGGACACCTTCACCTTGGCACGATAAGCCGCGATCTTGCCGTCCTGCATCTGCAGGTCGAGCTGCACCACCTCGGCGATGCGCAGGTCGCGCAGCGAATTCGAGGCCTGCTTGACCGCCGTGGCGGCGGCCTTCTCCCACGACTCGGTGCTGGTTCCCACCAACTCGATGATCTTGTAGACGCTCTCGGCCATGGCTGCTCACCTTCCGGCCCTGCTGCGTGAGGGTCGCATCTGGTTGTTGGATCGGTGCGGCCGGCGCGCGCCGGCTGCAGCCATGATGCTGCCGCGCGGGGGTCGATTGCAACGCGCTGCGCGGCTGCGACGGCGCACAAAAACAGTCGCGGCTTACGCCGCGCTCAGCGTGCGCGGCGATTTAGCCGGGCCGTCCCAGACGGGGCGGCGCACCAGCGTGCTCTTGCCGAAGAGCGATTCGATGAGATCGACGGCGAGGGTCGCGGTGCGGTTGTGGACGTCGAAAGCGGGGTTGAGCTCGACCACATCGAGCGAGGCGAGACGGCGCGTATCGGCGATCATCTCCATGCACAGCTGCGCCTCGCGGTAGGTGGGTCCGCCGGGCACACGCGTGCCGACACCGGGGGCGATCTCCGGGTCGAGGAAGTCCACGTCGAAGCTCACGTGCAGGTGGGTGTCGGCCTCCATGCCGCTCAGCGCCAGCTCCATGGTCTCGCGCATCCCCATCTCATCGACGTGCCGCATGTCGAACACTTCCAGCCCCTGCTCGTGCACGAAGCGCCGCTCGCCCGCATCGACGCTGCGCACCCCGATCTGCCGCACGCAGGCGGCATCGATCGCCGGGGTGGTGCCGCCGATGCGCGTGAGCTGCGGCGGTCCGAAGCCGCACAGGCATGCGACCGGCATGCCGTGCAGGTTACCGCTCGGGGAGAGCTCGCTGGTGTTGAAGTCCGCGTGCGCATCGAGCCACAGCACCCGGAGCTTGCGCCCCTGTTCGCGGCAGTGGCGGGCGACGGCGCCGATGGAGCCGATGCTGAGGCAGTGATCGCCACCGAGGAGTATCGGCAGGCGCCCTTCGCGCAATTCGCGGTACACGCTCTCGTAGACGAGCTCGTTCCAGCGCATCACTTCCGTGAGATGCCGGTAACCCTCGCGCGGTGGCTCCCAGGGGTTGCCTGGCCCGCTCAGGTTGCCGCGGTCCTCGACCTCGAGATCGCGGGCCCGCAGCGCAC
The DNA here is from genome assembly GCA_019235245.1 of Gammaproteobacteria bacterium. Taxonomy (GTDB): domain Bacteria; phylum Pseudomonadota; class Gammaproteobacteria; order Steroidobacterales; family Steroidobacteraceae; genus 13-2-20CM-66-19. The sequence goes on along the minus strand of JAFAKO010000375.1, from coordinate 1,530 downwards.
CGAGGAGCCCGGCCACGCGCAGCGCCTCCGGTCCCATGGAAGCACCACGATCGGCCGCGCCGACATCGGTGGGGGCGCCGATGAGGCTCGCGCGCACCATGATCAGGCCGCCTCCCCGGCAGTCCTGCGCAGCGTGTGCGGCTGCGCCGCGAGGAGCCCGAAGAGATCCTTCGGGTCCGCGAGCTCGGGCAGGAGATCGATCTGCGCGTGCGCGCCCCGCTCCTGCTGGTGCAACCGCCGCAGGTAGCGCAGCGCCGAGAAGTCCTCGAGCGCAAAACCGACCGAGTCGAACACGGTGACCTCGCGCGGCTGCGCGCGCCCGGCGGCACGGCCGGCGAGCACGGCGGCGAGCTCGGTGACCGCATAGCCCGGGTCCAGCTGCTGGATCTCGCCCTCGACGCGCGACTGCGGCTCGTACTCGACCACCACCCGGACATCGCCACGGAGGAGGATGTCGCGGTGCAGCTCGGTCTTGCCCGGACAGTCACCGCCGACCGCGTTGAGGTGCATGCCCGGAGCAATCATCTCCGGTGTCAGTATGGTGGCGTTGCGCTTGTCGGCCGTCGCGGTGGTCACGATATCGGCGCCCGCGACCGCAGCGGCGGTCGACGCGCAGCGCACGACATCGAGATGCGGCAGGTCGAGCGCCGCCAGGTTGCGCTCGAGCTTGTCGGTGGCGGCGGGGTCGGTGTCGTAGAGGCGCAGCTCGCGAATGCCGAGCAGGTGGTGGAAGGCGATGGTCTGGAACTCCGCCTGCGCGCCGTTGCCGATGAGCGCCATGACGCGGCTGTCACGCCGCGCCATGCGTTGCGCCGCGAGCGCCGAGGTCGCCGCCGTACGCAGCGCCGTGGTGAGAGTGAGCTCGGACAGCAGCAGTGGGTAGCCGGTCTGCACATCCGCGAGCACGCCGAACGCGGTCACGGTGAGCAGGCCCGCCTGGGTGTTCTGCGGATGGCCGTTGACGTACTTGAAGGCGTACAGCCGCCCATCCGAGGCGGGCATGAGCTCGATGACGCCGACGCTCGAGTGCGTGGCGTGCCGGGGGGACTTCTCGAATGTGTCCCAGCGCAGAAAGTCCGCCTCGATCTCGGCGGCAAGCTCTTCGATGAAGCGTGCGGTGCCACGCCGGGCTAGGAGCTCCCGCACCCGGGACACCCCGATGAAATCGACCATGATTGAGTGCTCCGCTGCGCCACCGAACGGATGCGTCCAGCGGCCAGGCAACTATCTTGAGCGCGGGCACGACCAAAATATAGCCAGAAAGTTGCTAAAGTGCGCATTAGTACTGACACTTTGACAGGTAAATCTGTCACAATGACAGCGCCATGGACGATACCGACCGGAAGCTGATCGGGCTGCTGCGCAATGACGCCCGGACCTCGGTCGCCTCCCTCGCGAAGGCGCTCGGTGTCTCACGCGGCACGGTGCAGAACCGCATGGTCCGGCTTGCCGCGGACGGCACGATCGTCGGCTACACCGTGCGCCTCAAGCCCGATATCGAGGAGCAGCGCATCCGCGCCTTCATGACGG
>JAFAKO010000278.1 GCA_019235245.1 Gammaproteobacteria bacterium | reverse complement strand
ATCGGCCGCATCCGCTGCGGGCTGCTGCGTCCCGGACAGAGTGTGGCACTGCGCTTCGGCAACGAGGATCGCGGCGTGGGGCGCATCGGCCAGGTGCTCACCTTCAACGGGCTCGAGCGCGCGCCGGTGGCCGAGGCGGCGGCGGGCGACATCGTCGCGGTCACCGGCATCGATGAGATCAACATCGGGCTCACGCTGTGCGACCCGGAGCACCCGTACGGCCTGCCGCCGATCAGCGTCGATGAGCCGACGCTCGCCATGAATTTCCAGGTCAACACTTCGCCGCTCGCCGGGCGCGAGGGCAAATTCGTCACCAGCCGCCAGCTGCGCGAGCGCCTGTACCGCGAGCTGCAGAGCAACGTCGCGCTGCGCGTCGAGGATACCGACGAGCCGGACGTGCTGCGGGTCTCGGGGCGCGGCGAGCTGCACCTCACCATCCTCATCGAGAACATGCGCCGCGAGGGGTACGAGCTCGCGGTATCGCGCCCGCAGGTGCTGACGCGCGTGGTGGACGGCGCGGTGCACGAGCCCTGGGAGGCACTCACGGTGGACGTCGAGGACTCGCACCAGGGCGCGGTCATGGCGGCGCTCGGCGAGCGCCGAGCCGAGCTCATCGACATGACCCACGACGCGCAGGATCGCGTGCGGCTCGAGTATCGCGTGCCGGCGCGCGGCCTGATCGGTTTCCAGGGGGAGTTTCTCACCCTCACCCGCGGCACCGGGCTCATGAGCCACATTTTCGATGGCTTCGCGCCGGTGAGCGGCGAGATACCCGAGCGCCACAACGGCGTGCTGGTGAGCAACGAGAACGGCGCCGCGGTCGCCTATGCGCTCTTCAACCTGCAGGAGCGCGGGCGGCTGTTCGTCGGGCCCGGCGAGAAGCTATACGAGGGGATGATCATCGGCATTCACAGTCGCGACAACGACCTGGTGGTGAACCCGATCAAGACCAAGAAGCTCACCAACATCCGCGCCGCCGGCAAGGATGATGCGATCCTGCTGACACCGCCCATCCCGCTCACCCTGGAATACGCGGTCGAGTTCATCGCCGATGACGAGCTGGTCGAGGTGACTCCGGCCTCGATCCGCATCCGCAAGCGCTTCCTCAAGGAGCAGGACCGCAAGCGCGCGGCGCGCAGCGACGCCGCCGCGACGACGGCCTAGTACCCCCCCCCGGCCGGCCGGCCGGGGGGCGCATCCGTGAGCGCTTTGCCGACAGTTAGTCATTTTGCTAACTATCGGCGAAAGCTCCCTCGAGCACCCCACCCGGCAGCACCCCACCCGGCAGCCGCTACACCTCGTGCGGGCGCGAAATGCCGATGAAGCTCAGAAACTCGGTGCGGGTGCGCGCATCGCTGCGGAAAGTCCCGGTCATGCGGCTCGTCACCATGGAGACACCGCGCTTGTGCACACCGCGGGTCGTCATGCACTCGTGCACGGCATCCACCACCACTCCCACCCCGCGCGGGCGCAGCACCTGCGTGATGCAGTCGGCGATCTGCGCGGTGAGGTTCTCCTGCACCTGGAAGCGGCGCGCATAGCCCTCCACCACCCGCACCAGCTTGCTGATGCCAACGACCTTGTCGGCCGGCAGATAACCGATGTGCACCCGCCCGATGATCGGCGCCATGTGGTGCTCGCAGTGAGACTCGAAGGATATGTCGCGCAGCACGATCATCTCGTCGTAGCCGCCGACCTCCTTGAAGGTGCGCCGCAGGTAGGCGGCCGGGTCGATCTGGAAGCCGGAGAACCAGTCGCGGTAGGCATCGACGACGCGCTGTGGCGTATCGCGCAGGCCTTCGCGGTCCGGATCCTCCCCTGCCCAGCTCAGGAGCGTACGCACCGCCTGCTCGGCCTTGCGCCGTGATGCCCTGGATCGTGACCTCGCCATCGCCTCGCTCTCCCCCGGTGCCGGCAGCCTGCGCCGGTACGCCGCGGAAGTGTAGCGTGCGTCGCCAGCTCAGGTCAGGAAGTGCACCATCCCCCAGGTGAGCAGCAGGCTGCAGGAGCCGACCAGTGTCGCGACCACGAGCCCCGCGGCGAGCGGCCGCCAGCCGATCCGCCACATGTCGGTGAAGGCGACCGACAGGCCGACCGCCGTCATGCCGCAGGTGAGAAACAGGTCCGAAGCGGTGTAGCCGGTGTTGACGACGGCCTGCCACCAGGCGGCCGTGGCCCCGAACAGCGCATCCCCACAGGTGCGCAGCACGATGAAGCCGATGAACGCGAGCACGAAGAACGGCACCAGCGCCGGAGGGGAGCCGCCCGCGGCCGGGCGCTCGGCGACCTCGCTGTCGGCAGCCTCAGCGCGCCGCACCCACCACGCCGCGAGCGGCAGCAGGATGGCGATCGACAGGTTGCGCAGCAGCTTGGCCACACTCGCCGCGGCGAGTGCCGCGGGCGCCGCCGCCTGCTGCGAATAGATGAGCGCCGCGCCGATCACCTGCGAGGTGTCGTGGATGGCCGTGCCGAGGAATATGCCGGCGTGGACCGGGGAGGCGCCGAGGAAGTGGCCCGCCACCCACGGATAGCACAGCATGGCGATGCAGCCGAACAGCACCACGCAGGTCACGGCGAATGCGGTCTCCGCGTGGCGCGCATGGATGACGGGCGAGACGGCGACCACCGCGGTGCAACCGCACACCGCCGTGCCGATTGCCAGCAGGACGCCCAGGCGGCGCGGCACGGCGAGCGCCCGCGCGATGGTAAGGCCACTGAGGAGCGCGACGGTCAGGCAGCACGCCGCGACCGGGAGTGCCGTGAGCGCAATGGTGGTCGCCCCGGCGAGCGTCAGCCGCAGCCCGACGAGGGCGATGCCGACCCGCAGCAGGCGGTGCATGGTCCACTGAAGTCCGCGTGTGGCCCATCCCGGCACGCCGAGGCTGTTGCGCCATAGCATGCCGAGCACCACCGCGCACATCACGGGACTGAGGGGAAATTTCGGCAGCCCACCGACGCCGGCGGCAAGCGCCTGCGCCAGGAGCCGCGCGAGCGCGGCCAGACCCACCGCGAGCAGCAGCCCGGGCACTGCCTCGCGCACCGCCGTCCAGCCGAGCGCCAGGCCCTGACGCCGCAGCCCCACGGTTACAGCGGCAGCCGCTTCTCGCCGGAAATCCCGTGCAACCCGACGCGCCGGTTGGTGACCATGCGGTCATTCAGCTCGGAGATCGCGCGGCTGCCCGTGCGCACGAACAGAAACGGCAGCACACCGTGCACCAGGCAGGCGAGCCCGGCAAACATCATGCGCGTGCCGAAGCAGACGGCGCGGAACAGGTGCTCGGTGTAACTCTCTCCGACGGAGGCGGGATGCTCGGTGAAGGACCGAATCAGGTTCATGGCTTTCCAATCTATCCCTCGGGGCGCGATACCCGGTTGCAAAGCCATGGCAAATGCGCACCAGGTGCGCAACAATGTTGCGCATAAACGGGGCCACGCGGACTTTTGTTTCAATGGACAAGCTGGACGCGAAAATCCTGGACCTGTTGCAACATAACGGCGAGCTGACGGCCGCCGAGATCGCCGATCGCATCGGACTCTCGAAAGCCCCCTGCTGGCGTCGTATCCAGAGGCTGCGTGAGGCGGGGGTCATCAGGCAGACGGTGACGCTGCTCGATGCGCGGGCGGTGAACGTGGGCACCACCGTTTTCGTGACACTGAAGACGGGCAATCACAGCGAGGCGTGGTTCGAGCGCTTCGTGCGTGCCGTCCGCGACATTCCCGAGGTCACCGAGATTCACCGCATGAGTGGCGACGTCGATTACCTGATCCGCATCGTCGTGCCGGACATCGACGCCTACGATGCCGTGTACAAGCGGCTGATCGCGGCGGTGGACTTCCAGGACGTCAGTGCGAGCTTCGCGCTCGAGACATTGAAGTACACGACTGCGTTGCCGCTCTGCTACCTCAAGCCCGACTGACGGTCAGATCACCGGCGCTGCGCGCTCAGCGAGCTGCGGGTGCGGCGCTCTCGGCGACGTTCTGCTCGATGATGTCCGCGATGCGCGTGCGGATCTCGCTGCGATCGATGTCGTAGGCCTGCGTCGCCAGCACCGGCTGCTGCGGCGGCCGCTGCGCCAGCTGCGCTCCCGAGTCATCGCGCACGTCGACTTTGACCACCGTCGAGAGGCCGATGCGCAGCGGATGCGAGGCGAGCTCCTGCGGATCGAGCGCAATGCGCACCGGCACACGCTGCACGACCTTGATCCAGTTGCCGGTGGCATTCTGCGCGGGCAACAGCGCGAAGGCCGAACCCGTGCCCAGGCCGAGACCCTCCACGCGCCCGTGGAAGGTAACGTGGCCGCCGTAGAGGTCGGCAACCACCCGCGTCTCCTGCCCGATGCGCATGCGCCGCAGCTGGACCTCGCGGAAGTTGGCCTCGATCCACAGCCGCCCGAGGGGCACGATGGACATGAGCGGCGCGCCGGGTGCGATGCGCTCACCGAGCTGCACGCTGCGCCGCGCGAGATAACCGCTGACCGGCGCGCGCACGCTGGTGCGCACCAGCGCGAGCCAGGCGCGCTCGACCTGCGTCGCCGCGGCGCGCACGTCGGGGTTGTCCGCGACGCCGGTGCGACCGACCAGCGCACTGCTCGCGGCGAGGTTCTTCTGCGCCGCGACCAGCGCATCCCGTGCGGCCTTGAGAGCGTCCTCGGCGTGACCGAGCTCCTCGCCCGAGACTGCACCGCTCGCCGTCAGATTGCGCCGGCGGCCGTAGTCCGCCTGGGCGCGCGCGAGGTCCGCGAGCCGCTGGTCGACGACGGCTTGCAGCTGGTCCCGCGTGGCGAACACCGTGCGTGTCTGACGCACGGTGCGGGCCAGCTGCTCTTCGGCATCCTGCAGCGCGATCCGGGCATCGGTCGCATCGAGCCGCACCAGCTCCTGCCCGGCTTCGACGCGGTCGGTCTCATCCGCACCGATCGATACCACCGTGCCGCTCACCTGCGGCATGACGTTCACGAGGTCGCCCGCGACGTACGCATCGTCGGTGCTCTCGTAGAACCGCGCGTAGGCGAGCCACCAGGCGAGCCACAGCAGTATCAGCAGGATGACGGCGACGGCGAGGCCCGCCAGCCAGCGGCCGCGGCGCTGCTGCAGCAGCCGCGCGAGCGGTGTGCGGGCGGTCTGGACCGAGACATCCACGCGTCAGCCTGCCGGCGGCACGTAGCCGCCACCGAGTGCGCGCACCAGATCGACGCTGAAGGTGAGGCGCCGCGCCTGCAGCTCGGCACCGAGTCCCTGTGCAGTCAGCACCTGGTTCTGGCTCGAGAGCACGCTCAGGTAATTGTCGAGGCCGGCGCGATAGCGCTCGGTAGTGAGATCGTAGGAGCGCTGCGCGTCCTCGAGCGCCAGCTGCTGCTCGTGGGTCTCGCGTTCGAGCGCGCGCCAGTTGGTCACCACATCCGCCACCTCGCGCACCGCATCGAGGAGCGTCTGGTTGTACTGCGCCACCGACTGATCGACCTGGGCCTGGCGCGCCAGCAGCGCACCGCGCAGCGAGCCGCGGTTGAATATCGGCAGCGACACCGCGGCCGCAGCGCCGAGTATGCGGTTGCCCGGCTCGAAGACCCGCGCCAGGTCGATGCTCTGGAAGCCGGCGAACGCCGCGAGGTTCACGTTGGGGTAGAAATCCGCCTCCGCCGCCTTCACCCCGTAGCCTGCCGACTCGACCTGGGCGCGCGCCGCCGCGATGTCCGGCCGCCTGCCGAGCAGGTCCGCGGGGAGCGAGGCGGGCAGCGCGATCGCAGCGGGCGCCGCCAGTTGCGGACGGCGCAGACGCGTGCCGCGCTCCGGCCCGGCGGCGACCAGGTCCGCAAGCTGATTGCGGGCGAGCTCGATGTTGGCTTCGACGTAGGCGACCGCAGCGCGCGTCAGCGCCACCTGCCCTTCCGACTGCTTCACCCGCGCGGTGTTCTCGAGACCTGCGCTCACGCGCTGCTGCGTGAGCTCGAGAAT
>JAFAKO010000356.1 GCA_019235245.1 Gammaproteobacteria bacterium | reverse complement strand
ATGCGCTGCTGCTTGCCCTCATGGCGCTCGGAATCGGCCCGGGCGATGCCGTGATCACGAGCCCGTTCACCTTCTTCGCCACTGCCGGCACCATCGCCCGCACCGGCGCGCGTCCGCTGTTCTGCGACATCGATCCGATCAGCTTCAACATCAGCGCGGCCGTGGTCGCGCAGCTGCTCGAGGAGCAATGCGAGCGCGGCGCCGGAGAACTGGTCCATCGGGCGAGCGGCACCCGTGTGCGGGCCCTCATGCCGGTGCACCTGTACGGCCAGGTTGCCGACATGGTTGCGCTCGCCGAGCTCGCACGACGGTATTCGCTCCAGATCATCGAGGATGCTGCGCAGGCGATAGGGGCGGAGGATGAGGAGGGGCGGCGCGCCGGCAGCTTCGGGCATGTCGGGTGCCTCTCGTTCTTCCCGACCAAGAATCTCGGCGCCTTCGGCGATGCCGGCATGTGCGTCACGGGCGATGCGGCCCTCGCCGAGCGTATGGAAGTGCTGCGCGTGCACGGTGGCAAGCCCCGCTACTACCACGCGCTCATCGGCGGCAACTTCCGTATCGATGAGCTGCAGGCGGCGGTGCTCAACGTGAAATTGCCGCACCTCGATGACTGGAGTGCCGCACGCGCCCGCAACGCCGCCTACTATGACCGCGCCTTCGCGCACGCCCGGCTCGCCGATGCGGTGCGGACCCCGCAGGCGCGCCCGGGCGCGCGTCACATCTACAACCAGTATGTGCTGCGGGTGCGCGAGCGGGACGCGCTGCGGGCGCACCTGCAGGCCGCAGGTGTTGGCACGGAGATCTACTACCCGGTACCGCTGCACCTGCAGCAGTGCTTCGGCTACCTCGGCCACGCGGCCGGCGATTTCCCGCTTTCCGAGCAGGCGGCAGCGGAGGTGCTGGCGCTGCCGATCTATCCGGAACTCACCGAAACGCAACTACAATACGTGGTCGATTCGATCGCCGCTCATTACCGCGAGTGACCGCAGCGCCGGCGTGGGCGTGGCGGGCAAGGAGAGCACTGATGACATTGAGCTTCACTGCCGGTCCCCTCACGCCGGTGTGGCCCGAGCTTGCCACACAGGCCGCGCGGCTCATCCTCGTGCCGGTCCCGGAGCTGTTCGAGCGTGATCCGCGGCGCTTCGAGCGCTTCACGCGCGAGGGCGCGGGGCTGCTGATGGACTTCTCCCGGCAGCGGCTCGATGAGATCGCACTCGCGAGGCTGTGTCAGCTTGCGGACTCGGTCGGGCTCCGCGAGCGGATCGATGCCATGTTTCGTGGCGATCGCATCAACACCACCGAGGACCGCGCCGTGCTGCACGTGGCGCTGCGCCAGCCCGCCGGGGCGGCTCTGGGGGGCAGGGAGATCGAAAAGCAGGTAATGAGCGAGCGTGCCCGCATGCTCGGCTTCGCGCAGGGCGTGCGCGAGGGCCGCATCCGTGGCAGCGCCGGTCAGCCGTTCCGCCTGGTCGTGAACATCGGCATCGGCGGCTCGGACCTGGGGCCCGCCATGGCGGTGCCGGCCCTGCATGCCTACACGGCCGGGGCGCCACGCTGCGAGTTCGTCTCCAACATCGACGGGGTCTATCTCGCGCAGGTGCTCGCCGCGGCGGATCCGGCGACGACACTCTTCATCGTCTGCTCCAAGACCTTCACGACGCTCGAGACGCTCACCAACGCGCGCACCGCGCGCGCCTGGCTGGCGCAGCACCTGGGCGAGGGCGCCGTGCCGCAGCATTTCGCGGCGGTCTCGGTCAACACCAGCGCGATGAACGAGTTCAAGGTGCATCCTGAGTACCGTTTCCAGATGTGGGACTGGGTCGGCGGACGGTACTCGATCTGGTCCTCGATCGGGGTGACCCTCGCCATCGCGATCGGGGAGCGGAACTTCCTCGATTTCCTCGCCGGCGGCCACGAGGTGGACGAGCACTTCCGCACCGCTCCGTGGCTGGAGAACCTGCCGGTGCTGATGGGGCTCACCGATGTCTGGAACATCGACTTCCTCAGGCTGCCGACTCTCGCGGTCCTGCCGTATGACGATTCGCTGCGACGTTTTCCGGCCTATCTGCAGCAGCTCGAGATGGAGAGCAACGGCAAGTCCGTGATGCTCGATGGGCTGCTGGTGGAGCGCGATACCGAAGCGGTGATCTGGGGCGAAGCCGGCAACAACGGCCAGCACTCCTTCTTCCAGCTGCTGCACCAGGGCACTGCCCGCGCCGCGCTGCATTTCCTGCTGCCGGCGCGCTCCTCCTGCGGCAACCAGGCGCAGCAGAATCTCGCCATCGCGAGCT
>JAFAKO010000297.1 GCA_019235245.1 Gammaproteobacteria bacterium | reverse complement strand
AACCCGCCGCCGGGCTCGGGCCCGCGTGACACGCTGACGACCCTCGGCCTCACCTACGAGTTGAAGAACGACCAGCTGTCAGCGGACTTGTAGCGCTCAGCCGCGCCGCAGCAGGCGCGCCTTGTCGCGCTGCCAGTCGCGGTCTTTCTCCACGGCGCGCTTGTCGTGCTGTTTCTTGCCCTTGGCGAGACCCAGCTGCAGCTTGGCGCGGCCGTTCTTCCAGTACAGCTCGAGCGGCACGAGGGTATAGCCGCGCCGCTCGACCGCACCGATCAGGCGCTGCAGCTCGCTGTAGTGGAGCAGGAGCTTGCGGGTGCGCACCGGGTCGGCGGTCACGTGCGTCGAGGTCGTGGGCAGCGGCGAGAGGTGCGCCCCGATCAGGAACGCCTCACCGCCGCGCAGGTACACGTACGCCTCCTTCAGCTGCGCCCGCCCGGCGCGCATGGACTTCACCTCCCAGCCCTGCAACGCGAGGCCCGCCTCGAAGCGATCCTCGATGAAATAATCGAAGCGCGCCTTGCGGTTCTCGGCGATCAGCTGGGGAGTTTCTGCGGCTTTGGCCATGTTGGAGCGGTAATGGGACAATGCAACGATGCGAGAGGTCAAGCGCTCGGCGCTCGTCAACAGGCCGCCAGCCGAGCTGTTCGCGCTCATCAACGATATCGAGAGCTATCCGCAGTTCCTGCCGTGGTGCACACACGCGCTGGTGCGCTCGCGAACGCCGACCGAGATCGTCGCCACGCTCGGTGTCAGCCAGGGCGGGTTGCACGGGGAATTCACCACCCGCAACACCCTCGAGCCCGACCGTCGTATCCACATGCAGCTGCTGAGCGGACCGTTCCGCACGCTCGAGGGCGAGTGGCTCCTGACCCCGATCGAGACCGAGGGCGCGCGCGTCGAGCTGACGATGCGCTTCGCGTTCGCCAACCGCCTCACGGCGATGCTGTTCGAGCCGAAGTTCGCGGCCACCATCGGCTCGCTGGTGGACGCCTTCGTGGCGCGCGCCCGCTCACTGCCATGAGCGTGGCGCCGCCTGCGGCCGGCCGCAAGCGCTGCACGGTCGCCTTCGCCACCCCGGCGCGCCAGTACCTGTGGAGCGTCGAGCTCGCCGCGCAGGCATGCATCGGCGATGCGCTCGCCGCGGCACGCGCGCAGCTGCCGCCGGGGCTCACCGAGCAGGTGCCGTGGGATTCCGCACCGGTCGGGATCTTCGGCGAGCTGCGCACGCGCGGCGATCCGTGCGCCGAGGGCGACCGGATCGAGATTTACCGGCCGCTGCGCCGCGATCCGCGCGAGCGGCGCCGCGAGCGCGTGGCGCGCGAGCGCCGCGTGGGGCGCCGCTAGATCTTCAGATCTTCGGGAACTTCGAGATCGGCGCGCCCTCCTCCGGCGCCTGCGGCGCGCTCTCGGGCACGTTGATGCGCTCGAAGCGCGTCACCTTGTCGTCCTTGAAGTACACCTCGAGGCGCCGCGGCTGGTCCGCGCGATGACGCCCGTGGCGAAAGTAGTAGAGGTAGTCCCAGCGATCCTTGTCGAACACATCCGGGACGAGTGGCGTGCCGAGGAGGTAGCGCACCTGGGTGCGCGTCATGCCGACCTGCAGCTGGTCGACGGACTTGCCCTCCAGATAGTTGCCCTGCTGGACGTCCATGCGATAGACGCAGCCGCCCAGAGCCACGGCGGAAAGCAGCAGTAATGCGGGAAGAATCGAGCGCATGCGCATCCGATGGAGGATAATCGAACGAGCATAATACCCGATCGCGGCGCCACCCGAGCGTCGCGAATCTCGCCGGAGGTGGACGTGGAAGGCAAAGACCTGCGCAAAGCGGGTTTGAAGGTGACGCTGCCGAGACTGAAGATCCTCGAGATCCTCGAAGGCAGCACCACGCGTCATCTGTCGGCGGAGGACATCTATCGCACGCTGCTCGAGTCGAACGAGGACATCGGGCTCGCGACCGTGTACCGCGTGCTCACGCAGTTCGAGGCCGCGGGCCTCGTCACGCGGCATCATTTCGAGGACGGCATGGCCGTTTTCGAGCTCAACCAGGGCACTCACCACGATCACATCGTGTGTCTCGACTGCGGCCGCGTCGAAGAGTTCATGGACTCAGGGATCGAGGAGCGCCAGACCGCGGTGGCGCAGAAGCTCGGCTTCACCATCCGCGATCACTCGCTGATTCTCTACGGGCATTGCCGGCGCGAGAACTGCCCGTTCCGCACGCGCAAGCGCAGCTAGTTAGCGGCGGGCTGAATCAGCGGCGGCGTGCCGCGGGCGGCCGCGGATGGCGCACCGTATCGCCGCTCTTGCCGGCGGCCTCGGCGGCCGCCCCCTCGGCGCCCGCGCTCTCAGCCTTTGCGGGTGCCGCGGCTTTACCTGCGAGGGTGGCGGCCGAGAGCATGTCGCGGGCGTGCTCGCGCGCCTTGGCGGTGATCTCGACGCCGCCCAGCATGCGGGCGAGCTCTTCCACGCGCTCATCGCCATCGAGCGCGGCCACCGTGGTGCGCGTGGTGCGGCCATCGGTCGCCTTGGCGACACGCAGGTGATGGTGCGCCTGGCACGCCACCTGCGGCAGGTGCGTGACGCACAGGACCTGGCCGCGCACCCCGAGCGAGCGCAGCTCGCGGCCGACGATCTCCGCCACCGCACCGCCGATGCCCGCATCGACCTCATCGAACACCATGCAGCGATTGTCCTGCGCGGCGCACGCCACCTGCACGGCGAGCGACAGCCGCGAAAGCTCCCCGCCCGAGGCGACCTTTGCCAGCGCCCGCGGCGGTGAGCCGGGGTTGGCGGTGACGCGGAACTCGATCTGGTCGACGCCGTGCTGGGCCGGCTCCGCGTTGCCGTCCTGGGACACGTCCGCCTCGAAACGACCGCCGCCCATGCCGAGGGTCTGCATGCGCGCACTGATGTCGCGCGCCAGCACGCGCGCGGTCGCCATGCGCTTGCCCGAGAGCTGCTGCGCCTGGCCGCGATAGGCCTGGAGCGCCGTGGCGAGCTCCTTGCGCAGGTCGGCGAGATCGGTGTCGGCGCGCTCGAGCGCCTCGAGCTCCGCGGCGAGTTGCGCGGCCTGCGCCGGCAACTGCGCGGGTGTGACGTGGTGCTTGCGGGCGAGCTCCTCGACCGCGGCGAGCCGGCGCTGCACCTCTTCCTGGCGTGCGCTGTCCACCTCGAGCGACTCGCCATAGCGCTCGAGCTCGCGGGCCGCTTCCTGCACCTGCACCGCGGCCCCTTCGAGCAGCGGCAAAACCGCTGCGAGCTTGGAATCGAGTGTGGCGAGGGCGCGCAGTGACTGCAGTGCCCGGCTCACCATCGCGTGTGCGCTCATCTGCTCATTCGTATAGAGCGCATCCAGCGCCGACTGCGCTCCGCCGGCCAGCCGCCCGCGGTTGGCGAGCCGGCCGGCTTCTTCGGCGAGCGCTTCCGCTTCACCGGGCTTCAGCTTCAGGGCGCACAGCTCCTCCACCTGGTAGCGCAGGAGCTCGAGCTTCGCGTCCCGGTCGCGCGCCTGGCCCTCGAGCGCGAGCGTGCGGTTGAGGAGCTCGAGCCACACCCGGTGGGCGATGCCCACCTGGCTGACGCTGGTGGTGAGCGATCCGTATCCGTCGAGGAGCTCGCGCTGCGCGGCGGCGCGCGTGAGCGACTGGAATTCGTGCTGGCCGTGGATGTCGATGAGGATGCTGCCGACCTCGCGCAGCAGCTGCACCGGTACCGATTGGCCGTTGAGATAGGCGCGCGAGCGGCCATCGGCGCCGACGACGCGACGGATGGCGAGCTCGGTGCCGCCCGCGAGCGACTGCTCCTCGAGCCATTGCCGCAGCTCGCGCGGCGGCTGGCTGATCTCGAAAGTGGCGGCGATCTCGGCGCGCTCGGCGCCGTGCCGTACCACCTCGGCCCCCGCGCGGCCCCCGGCGAGCAGCTGCAGCGCATCGACGAGGATCGACTTGCCGGCGCCGGTCTCACCGGTGAGGACCGTCAGCCCCGGGCGCAGCTCGAGCTCCACCGAATCGATGATGGCGAAGTCGCGGATCTGCAGGTGCGTCAGCATGCTCAGTGCTCGTGCTCGAAGCTGCCGCGGCCCCAGCGGAGCTTCGAGCGCAGCAGCCGGTAGTAATCGTGACCGGGTGGATGGAGGAGGGTGACCCGCTCGCTGGCGGTGGTGACCTCGAGGCGGTCGGCCGGCGTCAGGGCTCCGAGCAGCGCGCCATCGCAGGTGACGTTCGCCTGCGTATCGGCGCGCTCGAGCAGGATCACTTCGACCACGGACGACGCGGCCACCACGATCGGCCGGTCGGAGAGCGTGTGCGCGCAGATCGGCACGATCACGAGCGCCGGCAGATGCGGCTCCATGATCGGACCCGAGCACGAGAGCGCATAGGCGGTCGAGCCGGTCGGACTCGCGACGATGATGCCATCGCCGTCGTGCGTGTTGACGTAGGTGCCATCGATGCGCGTCTCGAAGTCGAGCGTGCGCCCGGTATCGTGCTTCTGCATCACGACGTCGTTCAGCGCGAAGGATTGCGCCACGTCCCCGCCGGCGTGGTGGAGCCGTGCCGTGAGCAGCGGACGCTCGTCTGCCTCGAGCTCACCGGCGAGTGCGGCGTCGATCGAGGCCAGCATGTCCTGCGGCATCACATCGGTGAGGAAGCCCAGGCGCCCGCGGTTGACCCCGACGAGCGGCACGTTGTGACGCGCGACGAGCCCGGCGGCATAGAGGAGGGTGCCATCGCCGCCGACGGCGATCACGAGGTCGGCGCGCTCGCCGAAGCCACGCTCGGGCTGGCGCGTCACGGGCGCCTCGGCGGGGAGCTCGGCGTCCTCGCTCACGAGCACCCGCACGCCGCGGCTCGCCAGGTGCGGAAGCAGCGTGGCGACGCTCTCGGCGACCCGCGGGTCCGAGAATCGGCCGACCAACGCACAGGTGCGCACCGGAAAGGCCATCTGTCAGCGCCTCAATCTGTCCCGCCCAGCCGTAGGGCGCGTCTTTTTAGCATGCGGGGTGCGCCCGGAGCCAATGGCGCCGGTCACATATCCACCGCACGCGGCACGTCCGCGGCCCTTGCTTGACGGTCTGCCGGCGCGAAAGCTAGTTTTCGGGGGTATGGCGCAGGATACGCGGGATGAGCATCTCGGGGAGCGCGCGCAGCAGCTGCTGCGCACCCTCATCGAGAGTTACATACGCGACGGCCAGCCGGTCGGCTCGCGCGCGCTCTCGCGCGAGTCGGGACTGCAGCTGTCCGCGGCCACGATCCGCAACGTCATGGCGGACCTGGAGGAGCTCGGGTTCGTCGCCTCGCCGCACACCTCCGCCGGCCGGGTGCCGACCGACAAGGGCTACCGCTTCTTCGTCGATACGCTCCTGCAGCTGCGGCCGCTCGATGATGCCGCGACCGCCGAGATCCGCCGCCAGTTCGAGGCGAGCCGCGAGAGCTCGACCGAGCTGATCGCGACCGTCTCCCAGCTGCTGTCCTCCGCCACTCAGCTCGCCGGGGTGGTGACGCTGCCGCGCGCGCGCCAGGTGGCGGTGACCCAGGTGGAGTTCGTGGGACTTTCCGAGAACCGCGTGCTGGTGGTGCTGGTCTTCAACGACCGCGAGGTGCAGAACCGCATCATCCAGCTCGAGCGGCACTACTCCGCCGATGAGCTCAAGCGTGCCTCGAACTACCTGAACGAGCAGTTCCGGGGCCGCTCGGTGCGCGAGGTCCGCCAGGAGCTCCTGCGCCAGCTCTCGGAGGCGCGCGCACACATGAACCAGATCATGCTGGACGCCATCTCGGTCGCCCAGCAGGTATTCGAGGCCGGCAACGAGGAGCGGCTCGAGTACGTGATCAAGGGCGAGACCAACCTCATGGGCGTGGCCGAGCTCACGAGCGTCGAGAAGCTGCGGCGGCTGTTCGAGGCCTTCAACGAGAAGCGCGACTTCCTGCACCTGCTCGATCAGAGCCTCCGGGCCGAAGGGGTGCAGATCTTCATCGGTCACGAGTCCGGATACCGTATCCTCGACGATTGCAGCGTGGTGACCGCCCCGTATGCGGACGCGGACGGGGTAGTCGGGGTGCTGGGCGTCATCGGACCCACCCGCATGGCCTACGAGCGGGTCATACCCATCGTCGACATCACGGCTAAACTTCTCGGCGCTGCCTTGAATTCACGGCGCTGACCCCCACCCGGGGAGGCCCGGAGGGAGCGAGCGGCGCTGGCCGGCCGCCCCTGCGGTTGAACCTGGAGGCCATCGAAGATGAGTGTCAACGACTCCGCCCGGGGCTCACCCGGCTCGACCGGAGCGGATCCCAGCGTGCTGCCGGACGGCACCTCAGCCGGTGCTGACCTCGAGCGCCTGCAGCAGGCCCTGCTCGAGGCGGACGAGCGGGCCAAGACCCACTATGAGCAGTACCTGCGCGCCGTGGCGGAGCTCGATAACGTCCGCAAGCGTGCGCAGCGCGATATCGAGGCTGCAAACCGCTATGGCCTGGAGAAGTTCGCCGCTGAGCTCCTGCCCGTGAAGGACAGCCTCGAGCTCGCCGTACACAACGCGACCCGCGCGGATCTCAAGAGTCTGCGCGAAGGGCAGGAGGCGACGCTGCAGCTTCTGGCCCGTGCCCTCGAGAAGCTCGGCGTTACGCTGATCGACCCGGTGGGAGAGCCTTTCGACCCTGCCCGCCACGAGGCCATGATGGCCCAGGAGTCCGCCACCGCCGAGCCGAACTCGGTGCTGCAGGTGGTGCAGCCGGGCTACGAGCTCAACGGGCGGCTGCTGCGTCCCGCGCGCGTGATCGTGTCGCGGGCGCCGGCCTGAAGCACTCGACGGGCTTGAAAGCGCCTGCACCTATCCCTAAGAAGTGACCGGTATTTCCCCCAACAGACCCAGAGACAATTGCGGCGGAGTGACCCATGGCTAAGGTAATCGGCATCGATCTCGGCACGACCAATTCGTGTGTCGCCATCATGGAGGGCGGCAAGCCCCGGGTGATCGAGAACAGCGAGGGTGATCGCACCACACCCTCGATCGTCGCCTTCACCAAGGACAACGAGGTGCTGGTGGGCCAGCCCGCCAAGCGCCAGGCCGTCACCAATCCGCAGAACACCCTGTTTGCCATCAAGCGCCTCATCGGACGGAAGTTCGAGGACGAGGTGGTGCAGCGGGACATCAAGATGGTCCCGTACAAGATCGCCAAGGCCGACAACGGCGACGCCTGGGTCGAGGTGCAGGGCAAGAAGATGGCACCGCCGGAGATCTCCGCGCGCGTGCTCATGAAGATGAAGAAGACCGCCGAGGACTACCTCGGCGAGCAGGTGAAGGAGGCCGTGATCACAGTCCCCGCGTACTTCAACGATTCCCAGCGCCAGGCGACCAAGGACGCCGGACGCATCGCCGGGCTCGAGGTGAAGCGCATCATCAACGAGCCGACCGCGGCGGCGCTCGCCTATGGCCTCGACAAGCAGGGCGGTGACCGCAAGATCGCCGTGTACGACCTGGGCGGCGGCACCTTCGACATCTCGATCATCGAGATCGCGGAGGTCGATGGCGAGCGGCAGTTCGAGGTGCTCTCGACCAACGGGGACACCTTCCTCGGGGGCGAGGACTTCGACCTGCGCATCATCAACTTCCTCGCCGAGCAGTTCCTCAAGGAGTCCGGCGTCGACGTGCGCAAGGACCCTCTCGCCATGCAGCGCCTGAAGGAGGCGGCCGAGAAGGCGAAGATCGAGCTCTCCTCGACCCAGCAGACCGATATCAATCTGCCCTACATCACCGCCGACCAGTCGGGGCCGAAGCACCTCAACATCAAGCTCACCCGGGCCAAGCTCGAGTCGCTGGTGGAGGACCTGGTGCAGAAGACGGTCGCCCCCTGTCGCACCGCGCTCAAGGATGCCGGGGTGAGCACCAGCGACGTGGCCGAGGTAATCCTCGTCGGCGGCCAGACCCGCATGCCGATGGTGCAGAAGTACGTGAAGGACCTCTTCGGCAAGGAGCCGCGCAAGGACGTGAACCCCGACGAGGCGGTCGCCGTCGGCGCCGCCATCCAGGCGGGCGTGCTGGCGGGCGAGGTGAAGGACGTGCTGCTGCTCGATGTTACGCCGCTGTCGCTCGGCATCGAGACCCTCGGCGGGATCATGACCAAGCTCATCGAGAAGAACACCACCATCCCGACCAAGGCGTCGAACACGTTCTCGACCGCGGATGACAACCAGACGGCCGTGACCATTCACGTGCTGCAGGGTGAGCGCGAGCGCGCCGCGGACAACAAGTCCCTCGGCAAGTTCGATCTCGCCGACATTCCTCCGGCGCCGCGCGGCATGCCGCAGATCGAGGTGTCCTTCGACATCGACGCCAACGGCATCCTCAACGTGTCGGCGAAGGACAAGGCCACGGGCAAGGAGCAGAAGATCGTCATCAAGGCCTCCAGCGGCCTGAACGAGGACGAGATCAAGCGCATGGTGCGCGACGCCGAGGCACACGCCGAGGAGGACAAGCGCTTCCGTGAGCTCGTCGACTCGCGCAACAAGGCCGATGGCCTCATTCATGCGGTCGAGAAGTCCCTCAAGGATCTCGGCGACAAGGTCGATGCGGCCGAGCGCGCCCGGGTGGAGAGCGCGGTGTCCGATCTGCGTACCGCCCTCAAGGGCGATGACCGTGGCGTAATCGACAAGAAGTCCGAGGCGCTCGCCCAGGCTTCCGCCAGCATTGCCCAGCGGGCCTATTCCGCGGGCGAGCCGGGGGCGGCGGGACCGGGCGCGGAGGCCGGAGCCGGGGCCGCGGGATCCGCGGGCGGCGGTGGGGCCGGCGCGCCGGGGCGCGATGACGTCGTGGATGCAGAGTTCGAGGAGGTCAAGGACAAGGGACGCAAAGCCTCTTAAGCTTGGTCCATGGCTAAGCGGGATTACTACAAGGTACTCGACGTACCGAAGGGCGCGACCGAGGCGGAGATCAAGAAGGCGTATCGCCGCCTCGCCATGAAGTATCACCCGGACCGCAATCCCAACGACCGGGACGCGGAGGAGTCTTTTAAAGAGGCGAAGGAGGCGTGCGAGATCCTCACCGACCCGCACAAGCGCGCCGCCTATGACCAGTACGGACATGCGGGCGTCGAGGCGGCCGCGCGTGCCGGCGCCGCCCGAGGCGCCGGCGGCTTCGGCGCCGATACCTTCAGCGATATTTTCGGCGATGTCTTCGGCGACATCTTCGGCGGCGCCCGTCGCAGTGGCCGCTCGCAGGTGTACCGCGGTGCGGACCTGCGCTACGAGCTCGAGCTCGAGCTCTCGCAGGCGGTCTTCGGTCACCAGGTAGAGATCGGTCTCGAGCGGCTCGCCGAGTGCGAGGTGTGCCACGGCAGTGGCTCCGCGAAGGGGAGCACCCCGACCACCTGCGAGACCTGCGGCGGAGCCGGCCAGGTGCGCATCGCCCAGGGATTTTTCCAGCTGCAGCAGACCTGCCCCCGCTGCCGGGGTGCCGGCACCATCGTGCGCAATCCCTGCGATGCCTGCCTCGGCCAGGGCCGGGTGCGGCGCAGCCGCACGCTCTCCGTGAAGGTGCCGGCGGGCGTCGACACGGGCGACCGGGTTCGCCTCGCCGGCGAAGGCGAGGCGGGTCGCAACGGCGGCCCCCCGGGAGACCTCTACGTCGAGATCCACGTGCGCGAGCATGCGATCTTCGAGCGCGACGGGGTGCACCTGAGCTGCGAGGTGCCGGTGAGCTTCGCCACCGCCTCCCTCGGCGGCACGGTCAGCGTGCCGACGCTCGAGGGCGATGTGGCGCTCAAAGTCCCCGCGGAAACCCAGTCCGGCCGGGTCTTCCGCCTGCGCGAGAAGGGCGTGAAGCCGGTGCGCGGCGGCTCGCGCGGCGATCTCTTCTGCCGCGTGGTCGTCGAGACACCGGTGCATCTCTCGGCCGAGCAGCGCGAGCTCATCCGCCGCCTCGATGAGTCGCTGCAGACGCAGGCGGCGCGGCACGCGCCTCGCGAGAAGGGCTTTCTCGATGGGGTGCGCCGTTTCTTCGCCGCCGGATCCCCGAAGAGCTGAGCCCCCGTGCCAAGCGCGCCCCATAAGCCGCTCATCCGCGCTGTCATCGTCGGAGTGAATGGACGCATGGGGCAGGGGCTGCTGCGGGCGGCGCCGGG
The DNA here is from genome assembly GCA_019235245.1 of Gammaproteobacteria bacterium. Taxonomy (GTDB): domain Bacteria; phylum Pseudomonadota; class Gammaproteobacteria; order Steroidobacterales; family Steroidobacteraceae; genus 13-2-20CM-66-19. Next base: position 990 of record JAFAKO010000297.1, on the reverse strand, counting down.
TTTCTCCCAGCTCCTGGTGAGCGGTGCCGTGACATGGCCGGGGAGCCTCGCCCTCGGACGCGATGCGGGCGAGGTCGCCGGGATCGGCCGGATGAACCTCCCCGTGACGAGCGACCTGCCGGCAGCTCTTGCCTCGGCGGACGTGGTCCTCGATTTCAGCAACAGGGCGGCGACCGCCGCGACGCTCGCGGCCTGCCGCGCGGCACGCAAGCCGCTTCTCCTCGGGACGACCGGCTTCGGCACCGAGCTCGATGCCGAGCTCGATGCGACGGCCCGCGAGGTGGCATTACTCGTCGCCCCGAACACCAGCGTGGGTGCGGCTCTTCTCGGCGAGCTCACCCGTGTCGCGGCGGCGGCGCTCCCGGCGGGGTTCGACGTCGATGTGCTCGAGCTCCATCACCGGCTGAAGCAGGATGCGCCTTCGGGCACCGCGCTCGCGCTCGCTGACATCGCCGCCCGCGCGCGCGGGCTCGCGCCCCCTGCCGCCGGTCGCTCTGGCCTCGCCGGGGACCCGGGGGGGCCGCGGGCCGAGGGCCAGGTCGGGCTCGCATCGCTCCGCGCCGGGGACATCGTCGGGGAGCACACGGTGCTCTTCTGTGGTGCCGGCGAGGAGCTCTCACTCACCCATCGGGCGCACGATCGGGGCGTCTTCGCCCGGGGCGCGCTCTCGGCCGCGCTTTGGCTTTCGTCCCGGCCGCCGGGTCGCTACAACATGCGTGACTTTGTTCTACCTAAAACAGAGGGTTAGAGCGATATCTGCGAAGCAGCGGGAAGTGCCTGGCGAGCCGGCGGCGGCGGAATTTTCCATGGACACATCGCCCGAAACGCCCGTAAAATTTCCGCCTAATCCGTGTACGGGTTAGTCCATGCAAGGCGGGAGGATGTTCGATGAGAACTCCTCCCGCTTTGTGTATGTGCGCCAGGGAGAAGTGATCACGTGAGTGTACCTGCGGTGCTCGCGCTGGCTGACGGAACGATCTTCCGCGGCCA
>JAFAKO010000133.1 GCA_019235245.1 Gammaproteobacteria bacterium | reverse complement strand
CCCTCATCGTCGTTTCGCAGGAGCTCATGCGCTTTCCCTACCACGTGCGCTACGAGCTGCTCGAGTTCGCGGTCTATGTGCTCGCCGCTCGTGTGCAGCGGCTGGTGCCGCTGCACGCCGCCTGTGTCGGGCGCAACGGGGAGGGCGTCCTGCTCATGGGCGCGAGCGGCGCGGGAAAGTCCACGCTGGTGCTGCAATGCCTGCTGAGTGGCCTGGAGTTCCTGGCCGAGGACAGCGTGCTCGTGAGGCCACAGGGGCTGCGTGCCACCGGCGTCGCAAATTTTCTGCATCTGCGTCCGGACTCGCTGCGTTTTCTTGCCGCGGGCGAGCGCTCGCGTCTGCTGCGCAAGTCCTGGCCGATCCGCCGGCGCAGCGGAGTCGAGAAGCTGGAGATCGATCTGCGTCGCCCGCAATACCGCCTCGCAGCGGCGCCGCTGCGCATCCGTGCGGTCGTGTTCCTGTCGCGGCGCAAGGCGGGGCGTGGGCCGCTGCTGAGCCCGATGCGCAAGAGCGCGGCGCGGCGGCGCCTGACGGCAACTCAGCGCTATGCCGCCAACCAGCCGGGCTGGGCCCGATTCACACAGCGGATCGGCGCGCTGCCGGCATACGAGCTGCGCCGCGGCGCGCACCCGCGGCAGGCGGTCGCCGCCCTCGGTGCACTGCTGGTGTGATCCCGTGCTGCGCGCCGCCCGCTCATCGCCGTCTCATCACCATCAGGAAGTGATCACCGATCCCGCGCAGCAGCGGCCAGCCCGTTGCGCGCCGGTCCATGCGCCACAGGCGTTGGTACAGCCGCGGATGCCGCTCGCGTATCACGGTGAGGTACGGAGGCGGCACGAAAACGCACAGGCCGCGGTAGTGGATGAGTCGGAACTCGCGTTGGAACGAGCGATAGAATTCGCGCGGGCGAAAATAGCGCGTCCACACCGTCCGCCGGTTCATGCCGACCGGTACCAGGCCGGCCGCGTAGCGCACCATCACCCGCTGCCAGCGTCCCCGCAGCAGGTAATGGCCGATCTCCCACGGGCAGACCCGGCCGATGACGCTGAACACCAGCGCGCCGCCGGGCCTCAACAGCCGCGCACACTCACGTGACACCACCGCGAGGTCGGGGACGCAATTCAGCGCACCGAGGTCGGAGTAGGCACCGTCGAATGCACCCTCACCCGCGAGCCGCGACAATTCATGCGCACCGACACTGACGGCGCGGACGCGATCGGGGACCTGCTCGCACTGCGCACGCTCCGCGGTTCTGCGGATCATAGCGGCAGACCAGTCCGTCGCCGTCACCCAATGCCCCCGCTGCGCCATGCGCACGGCGTCCAGGCCCGTGCCGCAGCCGAGGTCGATGAGCTGGCTGCCCGGTGCGAAGGTGCTGTCGAGCCAACGCCACATTTCACGCCGCATATCCTGGATGAGGGCGTTATTGCCGCGCTCGCCGTCATAGTCGGCCGCGACGCTGTCGAAGGCGTCCTGTGTCTCGCGCAGTCGCTGCGGCGTGTCGGGCGCAGTCGCGCGAGGCGGTGGCGGTGTTGGAGTCATGAAAGGACGACTCTGACATGAGGATCGCGCTGGTAGTGCCGGGCGGCGTCGATCCTTCCGGGGAATACCGGGTAATTCCGGCGCTGCTGGCGCTCGTGCGCCGCCTGGCGCGCACGCATGACCTGCAGGTCTTTGCCCTGCGCCAGCAGGTACAGCCGGGAGAGTGGGAGCTGTGCGGCGCGCGGGTATGCAACATCGGCGCGCGGCACACGCGGCTGCGCTGCATCGGCGAGATCCGGACGCGGCATCGCGAGCGTGCCTTCGACCTGATCCACGCGCTCTGGTCCGGCACGCCTGGACTGGTCGCGGTGGCGGCCGCGCGTGTTCTGGGTATCCCGAGCGTAGTTCATGTTGCGGGGGGAGAGCTGACCGCGCTGCCCGCCATCGCGTATGGAGAGCAGCTCACCTGGAAGGGAAGGGTGCGCGAGGCTGCAGTGCTGCATGCTGCCACACAGGTCACTGCGGCGAGCGGCCCCATGATTGCGGCGCTCGCAGCCCGCGGTGTGGCTGCCGAGCGGGTACCCCTGGGCGTCGATCTCGAGCGCTGGGCGCCACGTCAGCCGGTGCGGCGGAACGTAGCGAGGCGGGCACGTCTCATCCACGTGGCGAGCCTGAACCGTGTCAAGGACCAGCACACGCTGCTGCGCACGCTCGTGGCCCTGCGAGGCTCGGGCGTCGATTTCGAGATGCATATCGTGGGCGAGGACACCCTCGGCGGCGAGATGCAGGCGCTGGCCCTGGAGCTCGGGCTTGCTGCCCAGATCACCTTTCATGGTTTTCTTCCACACCGGGAGCTCCGCCCACTCATGGAAGACTCTGATGTGATGGTGCTGTCATCGCGTCACGAGGCCGGTCCGCTCGCGCTGCACGAGGCGGCCGTGGTCGGAGTCCCCACCGTGGGAACTGCCGTCGGCGAGATCGCCGACTGGGCTCCGCACGCCGCGCTCGCAGCGCCGGTGGGCGACGAGGGCGCACTTGCCCGACACATCGCGGCCCTCCTGGCCGATGAAGAGCTGCGCCTGCAGGTCGCGCACGCGGCCTTCGCCGCGGCGATAAGCGAGAACGCCGACTGCACCGCGAGCTCGTTCGAAGCGATCTACCAGCGTCTTACGGCATGCTGACATGCTTAGTGCCCACCGCGAGCGTGAAGGTCTGTAGAAAGTGGAAATCCGCTCGTCGCAGGGCATAGCTCGCGTGCCCGGGATCTGCGAGCTGCGAGAGCTGCTGGTAGTCATCGGGTGACAGGTACGGACGCAGACGTTCGCCCCACGTCCCGCGGAAAACCGCCTCGAGCAGCCATGCTTCGGCGCCGGGCTCGAGCGGCGCTACGCGCTCGATGAGGAAAGTGCGCACCTGGATGCCGGTCAGGCCCGCTTCCCGCAGCACTCCGAGGAGGCAGCGCAGCGAGGTCAGCTCCTCCTCCGTGATGCGGTACCGGTCGCGGTAATACGCGCGCACCGCCTCGTTCGTGGCCCGTTCGAGCCGCGCGTCCCAGGCGAAGTACATGTCCGGAAGGAGCGAGCTCTGCCCCAGCGCGAGGCGCCCGCCCGGACGCAGCAGCGTCGCGAGGGTCCTCGCGCCGTCGCCCGGGTCATGCAGATGGTGAATGGTGTTCACCGACCAGACGAGGTCGAAGCTTTCCTTCGCCAGCGACGGCCGCATCAGGTCGGCCTGCAGCAGCGCCGCCTGCGGCAGCATCTCGCGGGCTGCGCGCACATGAGCGGAGGCGAGGTCGACGCCGATAGCCAGGCCATGGGGAG
>JAFAKO010000128.1 GCA_019235245.1 Gammaproteobacteria bacterium | reverse complement strand
GGCCAGGAGAGCGTTGCGATGCGCATTCTGCTGATCGAGGACGACGAGATGCTCGGGGAGGCCGTGCGCGACGGGCTGGCGCAGGAAGGCCACGCAGTCGACTGGGTACGCGATTGCGCAGCCGCGCTCGGGGCGGTAGCGAGCTGGAGCTTCGGGGCGCTCGTGCTCGACCTCGGCCTGCCCGATGGGGATGGCCTGGGTGTGCTGCGCTGGTTGCGCCAGAATGGACGGGGCACGCCGGTAGTCATCGTGACGGCGCGCGATCGCATCGGCGATCGCATCGCGGGTCTCGATGCGGGCGCGGATGACTACCTGATCAAGCCGTTCGACATCGAAGAGCTCGGCGCGCGTCTGCGCGCCATCACGCGCCGGGCGGACGGCTGCACCGACACCCTGCTCACCGCGGGAGAAGTGGTGCTGGACCTGCGCCAGCGCATGGTCCGCTACCAGGGCACACCCGCCGCGCTCACGGCGCGCGAGTATGCGGTCGCCGAGCTGCTCATGCGCAGGGCGGGTTGCCTGGTGACGCGGGCGGAGATCGAGGAGGAGCTGTATGGATTCGACGATCAGATCGCGAGCAACGCGATCGAGGTCCACATCCACAACCTGCGCCGCAAGCTCGGACCCGGCTTCATCACCAATCTCAAAGGGCGCGGATACCGCGTCGACAACGCCGGCTAGGGGCGAGCACCCCTGGTCGCTGCGCCGGCGCATGGCGCTCGCTGCAGCGAGCGCCGCCTGCGTGGTATTCCTGCTGCTCGGGGTGCTCGTGTACCGCGCCGTGGAGTCGAGCACCGCGGTGCAGTTCGATGAGCTGCTGCAACAGCAGGCGGCGCTCGCGCTGCGCTATGCCGATCACGAGTACGGCGAAGGCGACACCGTGGTGCCGCCTGCGCCGCAGCCGGCCGTAACGATGCCGTTCGATCTGATCTACCAGATCGGCACGCGTTCCGGGGACATCCTGTACAGCTCGCGGGGCGCGCCGCAGGCGGCGCTCATCGCCGATGCGGGCCCGGGCTGCACGAACGTCACGGTTCAGGGTCGCTCGTGGCGCGCCTGCTCGCTCGGTTCCACCGCGACCCCGCTCGTCATTCACCTGGCGGAGCCGCTCGACTACCGCGCGGCGCTGCTGTCGCGGACGATGCGCGCCGTGGCGCTGCCGCTGTCGTTCGCGCTGGTGCTGCTGACCGCCCTGATCGTGCTGGTCACGGAGCGCGCGTTCCGCCCGGTGCGCCGCATCGCCGCGGATCTCGCCGCGCGCCGCGATGGCGATTTTTCCGCGGTCAATACCGCGGAGATGCCGGTGGAGACCCATGCCCTCGGGGTCGCACTGAATGGGCTGCTCGCCCGGCAGGCGGAGGTACTGGCGCGCGAGCGTCGCTTCACCGCCGACGCTGCCCATGAGCTGCGCACGCCGCTCGCGGCGCTGCGCGTGCAGGCGCAGGTCGCCGCGCGTGCCGGCACGACCGCTGAAATGCACGGCGCGCTCGACAAGCTGCAGGCGAACATCGACCGGACCACTCACCTGATGAGCCAGCTGTTGTCGCTGGCGCGGCTCGAGCCGGGCTCGAGTTTCATCCCCGGCCAGGCTACCGAGGCGCGGCGCGTGGTCGAGCTCGTGATGGAGGATCTGGCGGTCGGGCTGCGCGACAAGCAGGTCGCGCTCACCCTCTCCGGCTGCGATCACCAGCTGCCCGGCTCCCCCGAGGTGCTGTACCTGTTGCTGCGCAACCTGCTGGAGAACTCCATCCGCAACGTCGGTGCGCGCGGGCAGGTGGCGCTCGAGCTTGCCGTGCGCGAGCGTTACGCGGTGCTCACGATCAGCGATGACGGCCCGGGAATTCCCAGCAGCGAGCGGGCGCGTGCCTTCGAGCGCTTCTACCGCATCCCAGGCAGCGCGAGCGGTGGCAGCGGGCTGGGCCTCTCGATCGTCGGCCGCATCGTCGAGCTGCTCCGCGGAGACATCGCGCTCACCTCCCCCGCGGCGGGCAGCGGGCTCGTGGTAACGGTGACACTGCCATTCACGGGCGCCCACGCCCAGGCCCGCCCGGCCGCCTAGTGCGCGCGCTGTTGCTCGGGGCGTTGTGCGCCTGCCCCGCGGCGGTGCTGGCGCAAACCGACGAGATCCAGGTTTACGACGCCGGGATCACCGCTCCCGGGAGCTTCAATCTCACCTGGCACAACAACTTCACGCCCGCCGGCCGCACCGAGCCCGCTTTCCCCGGCGGCGTCGTGCCGGATCACGCGCTCAACGGCGTGCCGGAATGGGCCTATGGCGTCACGCGCTGGTTCGAAGCCGGGCTGTATCTGCCCATCTACACCCTAACGCGCGCTGGTGCGCTGCTCTTCGATGGCGCCAAGCTGCGCGCCCTGTTCGTGGTGCCCGACGCTCACGAGCGCAGCTTCTTCTACGGCGTCAATTTCGAGCTGAGCTACAACGAGCCTCACTGGGACCCGAGTCGTTATTCGGGCGAGATTCGCGGCATCCTCGGCACGCATCTCGGGCACTTCGATCTCATCCTCAACCCGATCGTCGACACCGACTTCAAGGGCGGTGCCGGCGAGCTCGAGTTCGTTCCGGCGGTGCGCGTCGCCTGGAACCCCGCTGGCAGGCTCTCCTACGCGCTCGAGGAATACGCCGACTTCGGTCCGCTGCGGCATTTCTACCCTGGCAAGGAGCAGTCGCACACGCTGTTCGCGGTCATCGACTACGGCAGCAGCAGCAATGGCATCGAGTTCGGCGTCGGCCGGGGGCTCACGGCGGCGAGCGACGACTGGGTGCTGAAGCTCATGTTCATGCACGACCTGTAGCCGGAGGTCTCCTCCTGCCGACTCAGAACTGCCACGCCAGCCCCGCGTACAGGCCGCGGCGCGGACCGTACTGCGGCGCGAACACCCCGACACCCGAGCCGCTGCGTATCTGGTAGATCTTGTCGAACAGGTTGATGACGTCGAACCGCGCGCTGAGCACCTGCGAGCCCGACAGATGGAAGTCGTGATTGGCGCCGAGGTTCACCTGCGTGTAGCTCGGGGTGTGGCTGTCGTTCGGGTAGACGATGCTCTCGCGCAGTCCGGTGCCGAAGATGAAGTCGGCGCTGAAGCGTGTCCCCAGCCATGAATACGACGCACCGCCCGAGGCTGCCACGCGTCCCTCGTGATCGAGGTGGATGTAGTTGTCATACACGTAGGCAAAGTCGGCCTGGGTGAAGTTGAACTCGGCCGACTCCCAGCGCTTGCCGTGGGCAGCCTGGAACGACAGATTGCCGTAGACCGAGAAGTTGCTCACCGTATAGTTGGCGGTGAGCTCCACGCCTCCGATCAGGCCCCAGCGATAGTTGAAGGGCGTCAGGATGATCGGCGCGCCGAACTGCCCCTCATCGATCAGGTGCTGCGCCTGCTCGTAGAAGCTGTCGACACCGAGCGTCAGCTTGTTGTCCAGGAGCTTCTGCTGTACGCCCAGGTCGTAGTAGTTGGCCTGCTCGCCGAATGGAGGCGTGTCCCTGGTGATCGAGCCCGGCGGGAGCGCGGAGTAGCCGATGAACTTGTCGATGGTCGTGCCGGCGATGAGCTCGAAAGGCGGCGGCACGAAGTAACGCGAGTAGCCGCCGTGGACCGTGGTGTCGGCGAAGACCTGCCAGACGAAATTGATGCGCGGTTGCCACAGGCTGCCGTTCGAGTAGGCCGAGTAGTGATCGAAGCGCAGCCCGTAGTTGAGCGTGAGCGGCTCCGCGATCAGCCACTCGTCCTGCAGGTAGCCGCTCTCGATCTCCTGCGCCTGGCTGCCGTTGTCGGGGATGATGACCGGAATGTTGCTGGTCTGCCGGCCGGTGACGGGATCGATGGGCAGTACCTGCGAGGAAGTGATGCTCTCGGAGTCGTCGTGCTGCAGATAGAACCCGGCGCGCAGCGTGTGCGCGGCGGAAAGCTTGTACGAGATGTCGGTCTGCCAGCTCACGGCGGTGTCGTCCTTGAAGGCGTCCTGGCCGATGCCGTTGTAGAGCAGGTCGCCCAGGTAATCGGGGGAGAAATGCAGGCTGGTGTAGCGGGCCGCCAGCGAGGTCACGAAATCGAGGGGCCCGGCCGAGTGCTGCCAGCTGACAATGCCGTACTCGGTGAGCTCGCGCTGGTTCTCATCGAGATTGTCGCTGAGATACTGCGTCACTCCGTTGACGTCGTAGCCGAGCGTCGGCTGCAGTCCACGCTGGTTCGGAATCTGGTACTTGCCGTCGGAGAGGCCGAAGATCAGCGACAGGCGGTTGCTCTCATCGAGAATCTGCTCGAGGTAGGCGAACGCATGGGCCTGCCTGGTGTGGTCGTGGAGCGGCGGCGAGGTGCCGTCCGGGGAGTCGATGCCGACCGCGCTCTCCTTGTAGTCACCGGTGAGGTAATAGCTGAAGTTGCCGCTGCGGCCGCCGTACTCGAACGCCGGTTGTACGAGGCCGTAGCTGCCGGCGTACACCGACACGTAGCCGCCCGACTGCAGCAGGCCGCTGTTGCTCGTCATGTCGATGATGCCCGCAGTGCGCAGACCGTACTCCGCCGGCAGCGCACCGGTGATCAGACTCACCGAGGAGACCAGTCGCGGACTGAGTGACTGGCTGAAGACCGTGATGCCCTCGGGGAGGATCACGCCGTTCAGGCGGTACTGGATGCCGTTGTGGTCACCGCGGACGTGCAGCTGCCCGAATGAATCCTGCACCACATCGGGCGCCTGCAGGAGCACCTGGTTGAGCGACTGATTGCCGCCGCCGGGCTGCGCGACGATCGCCTGGTTGTCGATGGTGTAGGTCGATGCCCCGGTCTGCGTCTCGATGCCGAGGCGTGCTTCGTTGAGGCGCTGCGCCGTGACCACGATGGGCGCCAGGCTGCCCTCGGTGGACGAAGCGCGCGCCTCAGTCGCGGGAGCGGCGGCGCTTGCACCGTCCGCATCGGCACCCGCCGCGCGCGCCTCCGGCTCGATGAGCAGGCCACACGCGAGAAGAACCAGGCTGCCGGCCACGCCTCGCGTGGCGGCCGCTGCACAGGAATTACTCATGGAAATCACTCCGCAGAACTGAACGTCGCACGGCACCGGAATGACCGGTGCCTCACACCCGGGGATGAGCTGAGTTCAGGCTTGCGGAGGGCCCCGGCTGCGGGGCGTTGGAGAGTCGGCCGCGACGACGGCATAGGCGGGATCAGGAGTTGCGAGGCAAGCGGCCGGACAGATCGCAATCGCGGCAACACCGGCAGCCGCCGGGTGGGCGATCTGCGCAAACCCTTCACAGGTCGGGCAGGCCGTGCCGTTGAGATCGTGCGGGTCCGCGGCCAGC
>JAFAKO010000214.1 GCA_019235245.1 Gammaproteobacteria bacterium | reverse complement strand
GCGGGGGTCGACGAAATCCGCGGCGTCGAAGTGCTGCAGGGCGAAGCGTCGGCGGACGTGAAGATCAGCGTCGCGTGGGAGCGCTTCACAGCGCTGCTGCAGCGGCGGCGCAATCTCGCCGGGCGCACCGGCTGCGGGCTGTGCGGTGCCGAGACTGCAGCAGATGCCATCCGCGAATGCGCGCGGGTCCCGGCCGGCGTCAGCATCACGGCCGCGGCGCTGCACGAGGCGATGACCCAGCTCGCCGCCAGGCAGCCGATCAACGCCCGCACCGGCAGCGTCCATGCGGCGGCGTGGGTCGTGCCCGGCACGGGCATCCAGGTGGTGCGCGAGGATGTCGGCCGGCACAATGCGCTCGACAAGACCCTCGGCGCGCTGGCGCGTGCCAACACGGATTTCGCGGCCGGCTACATGCTGATCACGAGTCGCGCGAGCTACGAGATGGTACAGAAGTGCGCCACGCTCGGGGTGACGCTGCTGGTGGCGCTGTCGGCGCCGACCGCTTTTGCGGTGCGGCTGGCCGAGCGCACGGGCCTCACGCTGGTTGCCTTCGCGCGCGCGGACCAGCACGTGGTCTACGCGCATCCGCATCGACTGAAGAATTGAAGAGAGCTCCGGCACCATGAATATCGACCTGCTCATCAAGATGGCCAACGAGATCGGCGAGTTCTTCAACGGTGCCGAGGTGCACGATGCGCAGGCTGCCGCGCGCGACGTTGCCAACCACATCAGGCGCTACTGGGAGCCGCGCATGCGCGCCCAGATGCTGAAGTACTACGAGGAGCGCCAGGGCGCAGGACTCACCGAGCTGGCGAAGAACGCGGTGGCGCTGCTGTACGAGGCGGGTAAGGCGGCGCCGCCGGCTGCGCCTTCCAAGGGCGCGGGCGCATGAGCGGCGCCGCGCGTGGGAACGGGCGCGCGCTCATCTGTGGCTCGCTGGCCTTCGACACCATCATGGTGTTCGGCGACCGCTTCGCGAATCACATCCTCCCGGACAAGATCCATATCCTCAACGTATCGTTCCTCGTGCCGCAGATGCGGCGCGAGTACGGGGGCTGCGCCGGCAACATCGCCTACAACCTCGCGCTGCTCGGCGATGAGGGGGTGCCGATGGCGACCGTCGGGCGCGACTTCGGACCCTACCGCGAGTGGCTGACGCGCGCCGGCGTGCCGACCACCCACGTGCGGGTGATCGACAGCGAGCTCACCGCGCAGGCCTTCATCACCACCGATCTCGATGACAACCAGATCACCGCGTTCCACCCCGGCGCGATGCAGCACAGCCACGCCAACCGGGTGAGCGACGCGGAGCGCATCACCCTCGGCATCGTGGCGCCCGACGGGCGCGAAGGCATGATCGAGCACGCCGCGCAGTTCACCGCCGCCGGCATCCCCTTCATCTTCGATCCGGGCCAGGGATTGCCGATGTTCGGCGCCGAGGACCTGCAGCGCTTCCTGTCGCAGGCCCGCTGGGTGATCGTCAACGATTACGAGTGGCAGCTGCTGCAGCAGAAGAGCCGCTGGGGCGTGAGCGAGATCACCGCACGGATCGAGGCACTCATCGTGACCCGCGGCGCCGCGGGCTCGGTCATCCATACCCGCGGCGAGCAGCTGCTGATCCCGGCCGCTACGGCACGCGAGGTCGTCGACCCGACCGGCTGTGGCGATGCGTTCCGCGCCGGGCTGGTGCACGGGCTGTTGCACGGACTCGACTGGCGCCGCACCGGACATATTGCATCGCTCCTGGGTGCGATCAAGGTCGAGGCGCGCGGAACGCAGAATCACCGTTTTACGCGCGCGGAATTCGACCAGCGCCTCGCCCGAGCTTTCGGCTAGGCAACGGCGCCCGTATCCTTGGGTTAAACTGCGCCCCTTTTCACCGACATCCACACCAGAGCGAAGCAGGCGGACCGACCCCATGGCGAATGACTATCTCTTTACCTCCGAGTCGGTCTCCGAAGGCCATCCGGACAAGGTTGCGGACCAGATTTCCGACGCGGTGCTCGATGCCATCCTGCGGGAGGACCCGCGCGGCCGCGTCGCCTGCGAGACGCTCGTCAAGACCGGGGTGGTCATCGTCGCCGGCGAGGTGACCACCAGCGGCTGGGTGGACGTCGAAGCGCTGGTGCGCCGCACGGTGCTCGACATCGGCTACAACTCTTCCGAGATGGGCTTCGACGGCGCGAGCTGCGGTGTCATCAACATCATCGGCAAGCAGTCGCCGGATATCGCACAGGGCGTGGACCGCAAGGACGAGCGCAAGCAGGGCGCCGGCGACCAGGGAATGATGTTCGGGTACGCCACCAACGAGACCGACGTGCTGATGCCCGCCCCGATCACGCTCGCTCACCGCCTGGTGAAGCGTCAGGCGCAGGTGCGCAAGTCCGGCAAGCTGCCGTGGCTGCGCCCGGATGCGAAGAGCCAGGTGACGCTGCGCTATGAGGACCAGGAGCCGGTCGGCATCGAGGCGGTGGTGCTCTCCACGCAGCACAGCCCGGAAGTATCGAACAAGGCGCTGCGCGAGTCGGTCATGGAAGAGATCCTCAAGCCGGTGTTGCCGGCGAAGTGGCTCGACAAGCGCACCCGCTACCACATCAACCCGACCGGACGGTTCGTGGTCGGCGGCCCGGTGGGCGATTGCGGCCTCACCGGTCGCAAGATCATCGTCGACACCTACGGCGGCTACGCGCGCCACGGCGGTGGCGCGTTCTCCGGCAAGGATCCCTCCAAGGTGGACCGCTCGGCCGCTTACGCCGCGCGCTACGTCGCCAAGAACATTGTCGCCGCCGGCCTCGCCGAGCGCTGCGAGGTGCAGGTGTCGTACGCCATCGGCGTTGCCGAGCCGATCTCGATCATGGTGGAGAGCTTCGGCACGAGCCGCCTGTCGAGCGAGCACCTGACGCGCATCGTCCGCAAGCACTTCGACCTGACGCCGTACGGATTGCGCGAGATGCTGGACCTCGTGCGCCCGATCTATCAGCGCACTGCGACCTATGGACACTTCGGGCGGACGGAATCGGAGTTCACCTGGGAGCGCACCGATCGCGCCGCAACACTCGCCGATGAGGCCAAGGGGACCCGCGCCGCTTAGAATCCACACAGCGCAGCCACCGCGGCTGCAGCCACGCCGGCTGAGGAGCGTTGCGACGGGCAGGGCGCCAGTGGGGCGCGGGGCCCGCCAGGCTCAGCGGGACGCGGAACATTCATACGGCGCTCACTCAGATCTATGGAGTATCGAGCATGAACGCCACGCTTAAACCTGCCACTGCGCCCGCGAGCGACTTCAAGGTCGCGGATCTCGCGCTCGCCGACTTCGGCCGCAAGGAGATCGCCATCGCCGAGACCGAGATGCCCGGTCTCATGGCGATCCGCGAGGAATACGCCCCCTCCCAGCCACTGCGCGGCGCGCGCATCGCCGGCTCGCTGCACATGACGATCCAGACCGCGGTGCTGATCGAGACGCTGCAGGCGCTCGGCGCCACGGTGCGCTGGGCCTCGTGCAACATCTTCTCCACCCAGGATCACGCCGCCGCGGCGATCGCCGCACGCGGCACCGCGGTGTTCGCCTGGAAGGGCGAGTCGCTGGATGACTACTGGGAGTACACGCACCGCATCTTCGACTGGCCCGCCGGCGGCGATGCCAACATGATCCTCGACGATGGCGGCGATGCAACGCTGCTGCTGCACCTCGGCGCGCGGGCCGAGTCCGATGCGAGCGTCATCGCCAAGCCGGCGAGCGATGAGGAGCGCTCGCTGTTTGCCGCCATCCGCGCGCACCTCAAGACCGATCCGCGCTGGTACTCGACGCGCCTGCGCCAGATCCGCGGGGTGACCGAGGAGACCACCACCGGGGTGAAGCGGCTCTACCAGATGGCGAAGGAAGGCCGTCTCGGCTTCCCCGCGATCAACGTGAACGACTCGGTCACCAAGAGCAAGTTCGACAACCTGTACGGCTGCCGCGAGTCGCTGGTCGATGCCATCAAGCGCGCCACCGACGTCATGATCGCCGGCAAGGTCGCGGTGGTGTGCGGCTACGGCGATGTGGGCAAGGGCTGCTGCCAGGCGCTGCGCGCGCTCTCGGCGCAGGTGTGGGTGACGGAGGTCGATCCGATCTGCGCGCTGCAGGCGGCCATGGAGGGATACCGCGTCGTCACCATGGAGTACGCGGCCGACAAGGCCGATATCTTCGTCACCGCCACCGGCAACTTCCACGTGGTGACGCACGAGCACCTGGTGCGCATGAAGCACAACGCCATAGTCTGCAACATCGGCCACTTCGACAACGAGATCGACGTGGCGAGCCTCAAGCAATACGCCTGGGAGAACATCAAGCCGCAGGTCGATCACGTGATCCTCCCCGACGGCCGGCGGCTCATCCTGCTGGCGGAGGGCCGGCTCGTGAACCTCGGCTGCGGCACCGGGCACCCGAGCTACGTGATGAGCTCGAGCTTCGCCAACCAGGTGATCGCGCAGGTGGAGCTCTTCGGCAACACCGCGAAGTACCCGCTCGGGGTGTACGTGCTGCCGAAGCATCTCGATGAGAAGGTGGCGCGCCTGCAGCTGAAAAAGCTCAACGTCACGCTCACCACGCTGACGGACACCCAGGCCCGCTACATCGGTGTGGGCCAGGCCGGGCCCTACAAGTCCGAGCACTACCGCTACTGATGAGCGCCAAACTGCTCGACGGCAAGGCGGTCGCCGCCAGGGTGCGTGCCGAGGTGGCGCAGCGGGCGGCGCAGTTCGCCGCACGCCACGGGCGGCGGCCGGGTCTCGCCGTAGTGCAGGTCGGGGAAGACCCGGCTTCCAGCGTGTACGTGCGCAACAAGCGCCGCTCCTCGCTGGAAGCCGGCATCGAGTCCTTCGCCCACGACCTGCCGGCGAACGCGAGCGAGCCGGAGATCCTCGCGGTCGTTCATGCGCTCAACCGCGATGACCGGGTCGATGGCATCCTCGTGCAGCTGCCGCTGCCGAAGGGCGTGAACGCCGACCGGGTGATGGACGCGGTCGATCCGCTCAAGGATGTCGACGGGTTTCATCCGGTCAACACGGGCCTTTTGGCGCAGAAGCGCCCGCGGCTGCGGCCCTGCACTCCCTTCGGCGTCATCCGTCTCGCCCAGGAGTACGGCATCGCGCTCACCGGGCTGCGCGCCACCGTGGTCGGCGCTTCCAACATCGTCGGCCGGCCGATGGCGCTCGAGCTCCTGCTGGCGCGCGCCACCGTTACCGTCTGCCATACGGGAACCCGTGACCTGCGCGCGGAGGTCGAGCGGGCGGAGGTGCTCGTGGCCGCCGTCGGCAAGGCGGGCTTCATTCCCGGCGAGTGGGTCCGCCCCGGTGCGGCGGTGTTCGATGTCGGCATCAACCGCGCGCCGGCGGGTAACCTCGTCGGCGACGTGGAGTTCGAGAGCGCCGCGGCCCGCGCCGGCTGGATCACGCCGGTACCGGGCGGGCTGGGTCCCATGACCATCGCCATGCTGCTCTCGAACGCGGTCGATGCGGCGAACTTCCGGGCGGCGGCGAAGAGTAGCGCGTGACGCTGGCGGGGCGATGGGTCCGTTTGCGGGATAGTTAGTCGCGCGACTAACTATCGGCGGAACGAGGCACACGCCCGCCCCGGGGGGGCACGGCGGTGCGCTCGCGGGGGGTGAATTGCGTCCGTTTCGGGGATAGTTAGCCGCGCGACTAACTGATGCCGGAACGGGGTGCACGCACGTCCCGCTCGCCAGGCGCGGGCACCCGCCCCGGCCTGGGAATAAAATCCCCGGCGCGCGGGTCTTCTCCCCAGGAGACCCGAGGTGGGCTTTCATCCAGCGAGGCTTTGCCGATTTCCTTCCCGCAGGACAAACGCGCTCGCTTCGAGGCGCAGATGCTGCCGCACCTGGATGCGGCGTACCGCTTTGCGCGCTGGCTGGCGGGCGCGGGGGCTGGTTCCGGGGACGCGGACGACATCGTGCAGGACGCGTTCCTGCGCGCCTTCCGTGCCTTCGACAGCCTGCGTGGCGGCGATGTGAAGGCCTGGCTCTTCACCATCGTGCGCAATTGTCACGCCACCGCGGTCCAGCAACGGCAGCGTCGCGGCGCGGTGCCGCTGGCCGAGGAGCACCTGGAGACGATGCGACCCGTCGTGGAGGATGCCGCCACCGATCCCGAGAGCGTGACCGCGGCGGCGGAGGAGCGTCGCACGCTCGCGCGCCTGGTCAGTGCGTTGCCCGAGGAGCACCGCGAGGTACTGTTGTTGCGCGAGATGGAGGACATGAGTTACCGGGAAATTGCGCAGGTGACGCAGGTGCCGATCGGCACGGTGATGTCGCGCCTCGCCCGGGCGCGCGCCACGCTGCGCGGCAAATGGCTGGAGCAGTCAGCCGGAGAACCTCGTGCAGTGCGCTGAAGCGTTGCGGGTCCAGGCGTATTTCGACGGCGAGGTGGATGCGCTGGCGGCGCTCGATGTCGAACGCCACGCCGAGCATTGCCCCGAGTGTCGCGTGCTGCTCGAGGAGCTCACCGCGACGCGCGCCCGCATGCGCTCGCAGCTCGAGTTCCCGGGAGCACCGGCACAGCTGCGCACCTCCATCCAACGACTCCTCGATGCCGAGACCGGTGCGGCGCGCCGTGCGGCGCCGCGCGCGCGCTTCGGCTGGAGTGGACTGCCTCTGTGGCTCGGCGGTTTCGCCGCAGCCGGTGCAGCGCTCAGCGCGGCGGTCCTGCTCTTCCTCGTCGCCCCCGCCGCGACCGGTCCGCTGTTGGATGATCTCGTGAGCGCCCACGTGCGCTCGCTCATGCCCCTGCACCTCACCGACGTGGTTTCAACCGACCGGCATACGGTCAAGCCGTGGTTCGCCGGGCAGGCGGATGTCTCCCCGGTGGTCGCCGACTTCGCCGATCAGGGTTACCGCCTGGTCGGGGGGCGGGCGGACTACTTCGACCACCAGCGCGTGGCGGCGGTCGTGTACCAGCACGGTGCGCACATCATCAACGTGTTCGCGTTCGCCTCGGGCCGGCAGCCGCTGCCGCAGTACACGAGCCGCAGCGGCTATCACATTGCCTGCTGGAAGCTCGGCAATCTCCAGTACTGTGCGATCTCCGACACCGGCTGGGACGAGCTGCAGGCGCTTACACGGCTGCTGCGCGCGGCCGGTTCCGCCGACCTGCCGCGCCAGTGATGGAATAACCGCGCCGCCTGCGCAGTCCTCTCCTGCGACAACCCCGAAGGAGACGGACATGCCGGACCCGAACCCGCTCATCTCGCGTCGCGCCGCGCTCAAATGCCTCGGCTTTGGTGGCGCCGGAACGCTCTTTAGCCTCGCCGGTGGCGTGTTCACGCCGATCGACCTGGCGCTCGCCGCCAGCGAGGGTGCGCGCAGCAGCGCGCTCGGCAAGCCGCTGTTCGTGCAGTTCAGCGACAGCCACATCGGCTTCAACAAGGAAGCCAACCCCGATGTCGTCGCGACGCTCAACCGCTCGATCGATCTGGTCAACGCACTGCCGGAGCAGCCGGCGCTGCTGATCCACACCGGCGACATCACCCACCTCTCGAAGCCCGCGGAGTTCGACCTGGCGCAGCAGCTGTTCTCGCGCCTGCGGACCACCGAGATGCATACCGTGCCGGGCGAGCACGACACCACCGACCCGACGGTGACCGAGTATTTCAACCGCTTCGGGAAGGCGTCCGCCAACAAGGGCTACTACAGCTTCGATCACGCCGGGGTGCACTTCGTGGCCCTCATCAACGTGCTGCAATTCAAGCCGGGCGGCCTCGGTACGCTCGGCGATGAGCAACTCGCCTGGCTGGCCGCGGATCTCAAGGGGCGCTCCTCGAGCACGCCGCTCGTGGTGTTTGCGCACATGCCGCTGTGGACCATCTACGAGCCCTGGGGGTGGGGCACGGGCGATGCTCCGCAGCTCATGGAGCAACTGCGCCGCTTCGGCTCGGTCACCGTGCTCAACGGTCACATCCACCAGATCGTGCGCAAGGTCGAGGGGAACGTGACCTTCCACACGGCGCGCTCGACGGCCTATCCACAGCCGGTGGCGGGGGAGGGGGCGGGACCGGGTCCGCTGAAGGTGCCGGCGACAGATCTGCCGGGCGTGCTCGGGGTCACCAGCGTGTCGGTGGTGAAGCATCCGCGCGGCCTGCATCTCGATGACGCGACCCTTGCCTGAGGAACCCGACATGACTGTGCGTCAACTGTTGTTGCGATGTGGCGCCGCGCTGCTGCTCGCTGCGCTCGGGCCGGTATCGCAGGCCGGGGCGGCGGC